>DASTMV010000193.1:0-65317 GCA_035713885.1 Candidatus Udaeobacter sp.
GCTACCGAATACGCTACGGAATTTCCGCTGATCCAGATGGCCGTCCAAGGCGACCGTTGCAGGACATTTCCTCGAGATGCCACGTTGCGATAAGCAAACCCCTAAGAATCATTTACAAATCATTCCGTCACTGATGAGTGAAGGTCGCCGTTTCCGTGATGGGGCCACCAATTGTGATTGAGGCTGGATTGTTCGTCCCGGAATACGAACCGGTGCCGGTGCCAGTCCAACCGCCAAAACTGTATCCGTTAGCTGGCCTGGCGCTGATCGAAACAGTTGCTCCGCCGTTTTTCCATCCACTCGTGGGACTCACCCTTCCCCCGGTCCCCGCAGCCATCGTCAGGAAATATTGTGTCTTAAACATCGCCGTGTAGGTCTTGTTATTAGTCGGAGTTATGGTGTGCGAGATCGCACCGTTGTCGTTCCACTTGCTCCATACGTATTGAACACCGGTGGCACCGCTCTGCGGCGAAGTTGTGCCAATGGTATGACTCGAACCCGACGTCCAGGTGAATCTCTGTGTTGAACTTACAGGAGTCTGAATGCGCGCCTGCTGCCTTGTGATCTTGATCGTGAAGATCTCACCGGACTAACTTAGCTCTAGCCTTCGAAAACAAGTGATTTAAGATCAGATGTTCGTTGCCGTTCCGAAACAGGTCATGGCGGCAGTTGATTACCAGCGTGTGACCTTACTAGCGAAACGTCCGTACTATCAATCGAGCCACTCGCGTCAATATCGTCCCAAAAATTGGAGCTTGTGAGAGGCTGATGACGTTGATCTATAACCTGCTGCCCGTCCGATTTTTTCACCTTTCCATCCGGGATCGCGTCGCCGATAAGAACTCCCAGTGACACATCGACATCTACATCACTGAGACTGATTCCGTCATTCACGTCAGTTAAGGTGAGAGTAAGAGTTTGGACATCGCTAACGCCGCTTAGATTTACGGTTATTTCTTGTCCCACGGAAGTAACATCACCGATAGTAGCTGTCCCAGTAATCACCCTCGCACCACCTACAGAAACGGAAGTTCTGAAAGTGAATATGACGTGATATTCTTCATTCGTCCCGCCGCTGCGGCATTCGATGCCAGGAGAATTGACAGCGACAGGAAGATCAATGTCAAAATCGCCGAAGCTGCCATGCGTCAGGCGGGACACCGCCTGCGGTTCCCAAAAATAGAGTGGACTCGTACCCATGCCATTCGAGTTGCTAGCGATTAGGGTTATACCCTGCTGGTTGACCAATGGTGGCCTGATCCTTATCGTGTCGGGCATATACGTACCTGAGATTATCCCAGTGAGTTGGTCCAAGGATAAGTCGAATGGCAGAGTGCCCCCTTCATTGCCGTCGAATCCAATGTACTTATAGCCGGTTGCCGCTATATCCGACACTATATGATAGGTAAAATCCTGGAACGGCACCAGATTCACGCTCTCGGCGCTGGTGATAACCGGGATTGCAGCGTCGGCGGTAATATTCAATTGCACAAATTCCTGGGTCGTGACGGCAGTACCTTGCAACCGTTCTTGTGTTCCGCTGCCCTCGTCCTTTAATGATAACACCACCGGAAAATTCCCCGGCTTCGTGGGAGTTCCCATGATAATCCCCGCGACCGGATCGAACGTTAGGCCTGGGGGAAGACCACCTATCCTCGCTTGCGCTGTCGCACTGGCATTGTCAATCAGGACGGGAAAGCTAAATGATTGGTTTGTTCTGGCTGTAGCAGTAGTGCCATTGACGAAGATTGCTGCGGCGGGATGGGGTTGGACCACCAGCCGGGTGGATGCCAGGCCGGTACCATCGTTATTGGTCGCCGTAAACTGCAAGGTGGTGTCGGAAGGGTCCGTAGGGATACCGTAGATGAGACCGAGTGTGGTATCGAAATTCAGCCCCGCCGGCAAACCGCTCGCTGTGTAACTCGTGGGATGATTCGTAGCGACAAGTTGGTAGGTAAACGGCTGTCCCACTCTGGCCACTCCGGGAAAGGTGCCGCCCACTGCATAAAGGATATTGTTCACAACCGCAGCCCCATGATTGGAGCGAGCAGTGAGAGCGTCGGGCCCCGTTGTCCATGAATTAGCGACAGGGTCAAACGTTTGCACCGTCAAAAGGTCAGCTGGAATGGTAGTGGCAGTACTGTCAATGCCGGCGATGACATAAATCAAATTGTTGATAACACCACCGGCTCCCTTTGTTTGAAGGATTGGAATACTTTGCTTCGATCTCCATGAACCCATGCCCTGGTTCCCTGCAGGGTCGAACTCCTCCACCGCGTTGAGCTGAAGACCATTGTTTAAACCACCAATCGCGTAAATCTTGTTGTGTGCTACTACGACAACAGGATAGCCTCGCTTGGTCGGCATCGAGGTTTTTGGCGCCCAGGTATCCGTCCCTGGGTCGTAAGCATCGACGAAGTCTGTAGCTGTGTCGCTCGTGTTATTACCTCCGATCGCGTAGAGTACGTTATCAACTACACCGACACCCATTGCGTACCGTGCTCTTCTCTGAGGCAAATCACGCGGCGCGCTCGACCAGGTGTCAGTTCCCGTGGCGTAGCTGTCTACTGTGGCAACGGCGCCTCCACACCCGGTTTGTCCGCCTACGACATACATGATTCCATTAATCATCCCGGCTCCAGCAAGCCAGCGAGGATTAAGCATCGGCGATTTCGCGGACCAGCTATTTTGTTGGGGATTGTAGGATTCAAGCTTGTCCACCGGTTGACAATTGTCGAAGGCCTTGCCTCCCGCGACGTAGATGAGCCCAGCCGCGCTGGCGATCGCAAAGTCCTGCCGTGGCGTCGGCATGAGCGCCCGTCGTGTCCACGGGGGCGTACCGCTGGGATCGAACGCTTCATTCATTGGAATGATATCGAGGTCCGACTTGATCGCGATGACCGGAGGATTTGCGTTAGCTATAGTCGGAATGCAACAAATGATCGCTAATGCGAGCCAGCAGTCGAGCATGCCGCGAGCGTGATGCACGAAAATATTCATTGACTTGTTTGCGCCTGTTACCTCGAAAGTGTCAAGAATTTTGATGTGGATATCTCGGTTCAAAAAGTAGCTCTCCGAGATCGTGTAATCTCGTGGATTACCGCGCTTCTTCGCAATCGTATACATGGTGGACTTTCTATCTTCTAAAGCGGAAATTTCAGGTAGAATCCACCACGATCTGCGAGATTTTGTAAAAATTCTTGATGCTGCAATCTCTCTCGACGCGGGAAATCTGCGGTGTCGAGCGCATGCATAGGATCGCTTCCACTCGTTTTGCGAAAACTTCCCTCTAATTGGACAAATTGATTAGCGGAAAGAAGGTACAGGGCGAACCAAAATGCGTTCCTAGTGGGACAATGTGCATACTAACTTCACGAGATTGCCTTAATCAGGACCCTGTAATTCCTGCACAAGCTTTGCGTATGCTTGCGTAAATGCGTCTTCGGGCCCGAGACTTTTGCGAGCGTGTTCCTCCGCCCACCTGGCGATTTCCATTGCTTTTCCAGTCCGATTTTGCTGGGACAAGGCTTTGGCGAACTTAATGGTGAAATCCCGTGTCTCGGGGTGATTAAGACCGAACACCCGCTCCATCAGATTTAACACGTCTATGCACTCAGCTTCTGCTTCCGAAAGCTTGCTCTGGCCAATGAGCGCAATGGCCAGGTTACCCCGCGTGTTAAGAGTAAGGCGGTTTTCTGGGCCAAGGACCTTGTGCTCGATCGGAATAAGTCTTCGACATTGTGCTTCTGCTTCGACGAACTTCTGTTCGTCATTGAGTAATTCCGCGAGATTGTTGCGTAGGATCAGCAGATCGGGATGCTCCGGCCCGACGACTTTCGTTTCCAGTTTAATAACATCCCGATATTCAGCCTCAGCCGCCGTATGCTTACCCGCTTCATGTAAGGTGGTCGCGAGATTCTGCCGGTCATTGAGAGTGTAGGGATGCTCTGGTCCATAGACCTTTTCATCCAGCTTGATTACGTCGTGGTAGAGCGATTCCGCTTCGATGTTTTTTCCTTGATCAGTGAGAACCGTGGCCAGGCCCAGACGAGCTGCAAGCGTTCGCGGGTGCTCGGGACCGAGCAGCTTTTCGGCGGAAGGAATTATCGCGCGATAAAGTGCTTCCGCTTCTGAGTCCTTTCGCTGGTCAGCGAGTGTTTCGGCAAGATTGTAGCGGCTAATAATCGTGTCGATGTTTTCCGATCCAAGAATCTTCTCACGCAGCGCCAAGACCTGCCGAGCCTCAGTCTCCGCTTCGCGGGATTTGCTTTGTCGCGTAAGGGGATAAATCAACCGATGACGACTATCCAAGGTGTCGGGATGTTCTGGTCCGAGCACAACAGTGCGCACCTCGATGACGCCTCGAAGCCGCTTTTCCGCTTCGCTGTATTTTCCCCAGGCAACGAGTAAATCAGCGAGGTCATGTTGCACAGTTACCCATTCCTTCAGATCAGCTTTTTGATCAGTAAGTTTTTCGGCTTCCTGGAAATGCTGCATCGCGCGGGAGTATTGAATTGCCCTTTGCGCCGATAGGCCGGCTAACTCCAGTCTTTTGACAATTGTTTTTGTGTTAGTCGGCTGGGTTGTCTGGGCTTCGCGTGCAGCTTCGATGGCCAAACGTTCCGCTTCTGGATAGTCCTTTGCCACATAGTTAGCGCTGGCCTGCTCGTAACTGCTGGCATTTGGCGCGGATCTCAGTTCCTCTGCGAACTGCGGCAATTTTTCACGCAGGATCTTGGGATCCACATGAAGCTCTTCGCCAAGTTTCGAGTAGATTTCTTGCTGAAGGGCAACCGGATTACTTTCAGCTTGTGATGCGCGCACATGAGAATCGGTTTGAGGATACTTAAGAACACCCTCTCGCATCATTGCGTTTAGCTGAGGCAGCTCGCGCAATTGCCATGCAATTACACCGATGCTGATTAGCAGCAGCGTCCCAGCACCGACCGCCCAATGCTTCACGCCACGTCGAAAGCGAGTTAGCTCATCACGCAATCTGCGAACGTTCGCCTCTGGCATTCCTTTTCGTTGGCCTTTGTGACGTTTTACCCTACTGCTACTCGCTTGGGCCGCCGTTCTGGTCCGGGTGGAACCGCCTTTGCGTATTTCTTCCTGAAGATTGCGAAGATCCGCAAGGGTTTCCTTGATCGTCTGATAGCGCTCGTCACTGTTTTTGCGCAAAGCTTTTTGCACAATCCTTTGAAGTTTGGCCGGAACCTTCGGCAACACATGCGCCAAAGATGGCGGTTCCATCTTCAGGACTGAAGCGATGCAATCACTCGGCGTCTCCCCTTCGAAAGGCGCACTTCCTGCGATCATCTCGTAGAGCACGACGCCGAAGCTCCAGATGTCGGTTCGCGCATCCACTAACTGGCCGCGCGCCTGTTCCGGCGACATGTAGTGAGGGGTCCCCAACACCTGGCCTTTCTGTGTTTGGAGGTGCCTGCCCTGACGCGTCTCGGCCAAAGCAATTGGTTGTTGGTTTTCCATGAGCTTCGCGATACCAAAATCGAGCACTTTCACGTAGCCATCTGGCCGCAGCATGACATTTTCGGGCTTGATGTCGCGATGCAACACGCCGCTTTCGTGCGCTGCAGCCAGGGCAGAACCTACCTGGACCGCGACCTCGATCACATTGCGCAGGCTCATCCTGCTGCGAGTCATTGCCGATCGCAGCGTGATGCCTTCAATGAACTCGGCCGCGATGAAATGCCGGTTTCCGTCGCTGCCAACTTCATAGACAGTGAGAATGTTTGGATGATTTAAAGCAGAGGCGGTGCGCGCCTCATGCTCGAAACGACTCAATTGCATTTCGTCTGCATTCAGACGGTCAGGAAGAATTTTTAGCGCCACTTTGCGGCCGAGCCGCTCGTCTCGCGCGAGATAAACTTCGCCCATGCCTCCTACACCAAGCAAGGACTGGACATAGTAATGGCCAAGCAGTTGACCAACCAACGCACCACCCGGATCGTCGACCAGGAGTTCTGGCATCGCTGCGAAGGCCGGTGATTCGATGAAATCATCCGAACTTTCGTGTGACCTGATCATAGCCTCCACCTCGTTTCGCAAACCTTCGTCATCCGCGCAGGCTTCACCGAGATAGGAAGCGCGCTCCTCCGGCCTGCGCTCAATAGCCGCGTGATAGATGTCGGTGATTCGATGCCAGCGCGCAGATTGCATCCTATATTCCGCTCAACTGTGCATAGAGCCAGGCTTTGGCGGCATTCCAGTCTCGCATTACGGTATTGGGATGTATCTTCAGCACGTCCGCAATTTCATCTACAGTCAAGCCGCCGAAATAGCGCATCTCGACGATCTTGCTCTTGCGGGGATCGAATGCGGCGAGATTTTCTAGTGCCTCATCCAGAGCGAGCAGTTCCGCCGCCCGGGTCTCAGTCACGAGCGCGCTTTCCTCCAGCGTGATGCGCACTGCGCCACCGCCGCGCTTGAGAGCGTGGCGCTGGCGCGCATGATCGACCATGATGCGTCGCATGACCTGCGCCGCGACGGCAAAGAAGTGAGGCCGATTGCGCAGTTGCGGATGACTCTTACCGACAAGTTCAATATAGGCCTCGTTCACAAGCGCGGTGGTCTGAAACGTATGGCCCGGAGCCTCGCGATTCATGTAATGATGCGCCAAACGGTGTAGCTCGGGCTCTACCAATGGGATGAGTTTGCCGAGAGCTTCGCTGTTTCCATGGCTCCATTCACCCAGAAGTTGGGTGACCTCTTGTCGGGTGGATGACGTCACGATCATGCTCACGTTTTAACGCCTTAGATGGCGCTCGTCGAGGATGCATTTCCGGAGCCTGCCGCGCTGTTTGCCATGGCCGCACCAGAGCCTCCGGGTTTTCGAGCGGAATGGTGAGTTTTCGGCGGCGTTTCCGCTTTACAAGGAATGAAAGCAATCAACCAACAAAAACAATGAGAAATTCAAGACATGAAAAAACAACAGCACAAAACCCCAACTCACATACCAGTTTTGGAGCAACTCGTGAAACATTCGATCCGCCGTCGGCTTCGCTGCCGGATTAAAACGATCTTTTACGGCATCGCATGTTTGAGCACGATATCAACCTTGTTTGCAGTAGTTCCTGCACCAGACGGTGGCTATCCTGGCGGCAATACCGCAGAGGGTGATTTTGCTCTACTCGCTCTTAGCATCGGCACCGGAAATACAGCTCTCGGTTTTGATGCGCTCGCTGCCGATACGGCCGGGAG
Source organism: Candidatus Udaeobacter sp. (assembly GCA_035713885.1). GTDB lineage: Bacteria > Verrucomicrobiota > Verrucomicrobiia > Chthoniobacterales > UBA10450 > Udaeobacter. The sequence continues at coordinate 7,222 of DASTMV010000193.1, forward strand.
CAACAATACAGCAACGGGAGAATTTGCATTATATTTCAATAGCACTGGAGCGGCGAACACGGCCACCGGCGCTGCCACCCTGTTCAATAACACCACGGGCAACGCAAACACCGCGATTGGTTTCAAAGCTCTTGATCTTAATACAAGCGGGTTCAACAACACCGCGACGGGCTATGAAGCTCTATATTCTAACAAGCTGTCTGGCGCCAACACGGCTAACGGATATCAAGCGCTCTACCATAATACTGGCGCGGCCAATACGGCCGTTGGAGCAAGTGCGCTTTATTGGAATGCGCACGGATTCAACAACACCGCGACCGGCTATCAAGCATTACAAAATAACAGCACTGGCAGCGACAACACAGCCGTAGGATATTTGGCGTTGCAGGACAATACAGGGGACGTAAACACAGGAGTTGGCTATCAAACACTGGCTAACAATACAACTGGAAGAGGCAATGTTGGGATGGGTAATAGCTCAGCATTTCAGAATACGACTGGCAGCGATAACACATCCCTCGGTGGCGCCTCCCTTTTCAGCAACACGAGTGGTTCGCGCAATATTGCCATCGGATCCCAGGCGGGAACTAATCTTACCATCGGCAACGACAATATTGATATCGGGAATCCAGGCGTGGCTGGCGAATCCAGCACCATTCGCATAGGACAGTGCCAGACCCAGACGAGGGCTTTCATGGCGGGTATCTGGAATGTGATTATTCCAAACGGCCTCCACGTCGTAATAGATCCTGCTACTTGCCAACTGGGCGTGCCGCCGTCCTCCGCGCGTTTCAAGGAGAAAATTGAGCCAATGAACAAGGCAAGCGAAACGATTCTCGCGCTTAAGCCTGTTACCTTCAATTATAAACAGGAGTACGATCCAAACAGCGTGCCGCAGTTCGGTTTACTGGCCGAGGAAGTGGCAAAGGTGGATCCGGCGTTAGTCGTGCGCGACGAGCAGGGGAAACCCTACGGCGTGCGTTACGATGCGGTGAACGCGATGCTGCTAAATGAGTTTCTGAAGGAACATCAGCAGGTGGAGGAGCAGGAAAAAACCCTCGGCGAATTGAAAGTCGCATTCGGACGACAAGAAGAGGAGCTAAGATCTCTCAGAAGCGGCTTGGAAAAAGTTAACAATCAGCTCGAGTTGTCGCGCCCAGCGGCGCGGGTCGTATCCAACAACCAGTAGAAAGTCATGCGCTGGAGGCTGAGCGCTGCCTTCAGCTACGATTAGCCGTCGCGCGACCGTGCGCGACGGCTTTTTGTTGCCGTGGGTTTTTTAAGATGTCTCGCAAACTATGGTGCGCTTTGCACAGCGTCCTGAGTTGAACTGACTGCTTTGGGAAATTGAGCTGAGCTGTCCATTGATTGTAAGACGAGGGCTGCCCTCGCACCTTTCGCCAGCCGCCCCGATTCGGTAGGGCTCGGATAAATCAATTGGTGTGGTGGTTTCCAGAAGGCATTTCCGCTTTGGAAAGATGGAACGAAACCATCAAAACAAGAAAGGAAACAACAATGAAAAAACAATCGAATAATTCAAAACGCGCTTCCGCGCTTCAAATCACAGTTTCAGTCGGCCTAATCTGCATTTCTCTAATTTTATTAGCCTCAATTTCCGGAGCTGGATCGGCAGATTCTCGCTCGCAAGGCGTAGTTATGAGCCAGGAAGGCAACGCCAGCGAGGTGCTTTCTGACTTTACCAATGCGAGACCGATGCCGATCCCGCGAGCGACGGCCCCAATGAACATGGCCCCATCGCCGCCGAACTTCGGGACGCCTGGTTTCGCGCCAGGAGCAGTCGGAAACGGCGAGACTCATCCGGTCACTCTTCCTTTGCCGAAAGTCAGGGACCGCGACAGCGACATGGAAATTGATGGCAACATGGAACTACCGGGACCAGACGAGTTCGGAACGGGCAATCAGCCGTTCAGCACTGCCCGCGCCGACTTCATATCCGTCGCCACAAACACATATTGGCCATATAGAGCTTCTGGAAAACTGACCTTCCAGGATTCTAATGGCAACTCGTATTGGTGTTCAGCATCGCTGATAAAGCGCGGTGTTGTGGTGACGGCGGCCCACTGCGTCGCAGCCTACGGCTCGCAGCGGTACTACTCGAACTTCAAGTTCACTCCGGGATACCGAAGTGGCGTGGCGCCGTACGGCGTCTGGACTGCAGCTTACCCATTAGTCACGAACCCCTGGTGGAACGGAACGGACGGTTGTTCTGGCGTCGTGTGCCCGGACGATGTCGCCGTCCTCGTTCTGCGCACCGACAGCTCGGGCAAGTACGCGGGAACCTACACGGGCTGGTACGCGTATGGATGGAATGGCTACGGGTTCGTGAACGGTCTCACCACTCACATTACTCAGATCGGCTATCCCGGCTGCCTCGACAATGGCGAGCTGATGGAACGCAACGATTCGCAGGGATTCGTGTCGAGCAGTAGTACGTCGAACACTATAATCGGCACGTTGATGCGCCAGGGGTCGAGCGGTGGCCCGTGGCTCAACAACTTTGGGGTCCGACCGACGCTTACCGATGGAACGATTGCCGGCAGCGCAGCCGCGCCAAACACGGTCGTCGGCGTCACAAGCTGGCTTTACAATGACGACGCCGTTAAGTCCGAAGGTGCAAGCCCGTTCACGAGCAGCAACATTGCCTCGTTGATTACGACGGTGTGCGGGTTTACGCCAGCCGCGTGTGAGTAACTTGGCGGACAAAGATGGCGCGCGAGGTGCACACCCTCGCTCGCCATGCCAGTCAACCATTCGGCCCTTTTTTCACGTTCGCACAACGGTGGTCCCACATGTTGAAAAATTTCCGCTTGAGGAGGTAGATGCAGTTTAGGAAACCAACAAGAGAGATCCAAACAATGAAAAACAAATCATCCAACAACCAGGAGCAATTCCCAATGATGCCGCAAAGCGAGAGTTTCTGCTTGCGGAGCGATTCGCCAAGAAAACGATCGATTCAAACCCAAAAATTAACACTGGTCATCGCGGCACTCTGCGCATTATTTTCCTCCGGCGAGCTTTTCGCCTCCCCGTATACACGGGAATATGACGTTACGGATTTCTATTGGAGCAGCGGCTTCACTGACTGCTCTGCGGATGTCACCGTCTCCCTCCCGGACGGGGCGTATATCACCGACGTGAAAGTCTCTGGAAAGAGCCCGAGACCCAAGGACAAAACCGTATGGCTCAAAGCGGGCGCGACTACCTACTTTCGGACCATCAATCCACCGGCAGCAGACGGCACTTGGATATCATCGCCCTTTCACAATTTCGATGGCACGAGCTACACTAACGCGACATACACGGTAACCATGAGAGGTTTCTGGCATCCTCTGTCTCCTCCGGGAGTCGAACACGTATATCCACCTCACTTTGACTGCGGGCCCTACGAAGACGGAAACATTAAACTTATTTTCGACTATATAGTTTACTGAAGAGCTAAGGCACAATCATGAGCCAGCCGGCAACCTTTGCTCGGACAGTCGCGACCGGAGGACATATTCAGAAACTCACGGAAACGCAATTGCATGTTGCCAACAATTCAATGATTAGGCTCGCTTCGCTTATCCTAAATAACATTGATAGTTGTGGCCGATCACTTCGACCGAAGGAGTTATTTGTGGCGATACCTGTCTGAGCAACGTAGAATAAAATCGGTTCTAGGTGAATAAGGTGAACGCAACTAGCGCATCTATCATTGAGGTGGCTTGACGTAGAGACCAAATGTGGGGCATCGATTTTGTTATATGTGCGTTCCCCGCTTGGCTGCATCAGTTTTGTCGACTCTGACTATCATCCTGCTCGCTCAGAGCAAGATGTTCGGTCTAACGGCGGCGGAGGCTTTCGCAGACCTTCATTGTCTGATTGGCGATTGGGAAGCCACAACGCAAAGCGGCTCAATAATCCGAGTATCGTACCGGGCGATCGCCAATGACTCAGCGATCGTCGAAACGTTTACGACTGCTTCGGGCGCGGAAACGCTCACAATCTATCCAGACGGCCAAGAGTTCGTCGCAACTCACTACTGCGCTCAGGGTAATCAGCCGCGTCTGTGTTTAACCGCATTCAGTAGTAAGAAACACTTCGAGTTCTCGTTTCACGATGCGACGAATCTGCGCACTCCTGGCGCTCCGCATCTCACTCGTCTTCGGCTTCAGCTAAAGGACGCCGGTCACTTTGATAAGGTGGAAGTGTATACTGAAAACGGCAAGGATGACGAGGCAACACTGAAATTCTGTAGGCTGCAATAACCGCGGAAATAACACGCCGGTTGACCGTCCCTGTCCCCGCAAAGGCTAACCCAGCAACAAACAATACGTGCACACACTCGCTGCGCCCGTTAATAGACTATGGATGAAGCGACAAATATCGCGGTTGACGTTCAGTCTCTAAATAACTAACGAGAATGATGCCCACAACTCAGCACCCTGGAGTTAAACGACCTCGAATTTGCGTGCAGCGTCCTAAATAAAAAGATAACTGCGCTCACCTTCTGCCTCTGCCGCCAAATTCGTCTCGGATAAATTAATTGGTGTGGTGCTTTCTAGGCGGGACTTCCGCTTTACGAATTGGAAGGGGATGAATGCCAGCCGAAGTCGGCCGGAACATTCTGAACCAAGTTAACCAAAACCGACCAAGAAAGGAACCAAACATATGAAAACACTACCTCTACTAACACTCAGTCTTATCGCCCTGCTTGGGGCTCCGGTCGCGAGCTTCGCGCAGGTCACCTCCGGCGAACTACCCGTTGTTCAACCAACCGTCGTCCAACCAGCCTTCGACGAACTAACCCCCGACGAAGTAACCGCTGCATGTAAAAATCCCAATATCACAATTCATAATACAAGCTCATATGACATAACTGTCTTGAGCTTGAATTTTTATGACGGTTGCGACAGCAAGTGGCGCTGGGAAGAGCTAAGTAACGTGTTTCTTCCCCACAATTATTACGTACAATACTGGCACGAAACTCTTAGTTATGTGCAAAGTTGCGAGCTCCCTAGTTTCCAGGTGAAATTCAAGTGGGGTTCGAATAATTATTGGAGCGATTCCATCACTCCAAGCGAGGGAAGCCATGTGGAATGTACGTCCACCGCAAACTACGACATCTATCTTACGAACAGCAATCTATTTTAGGCGTCGAAGAAACTAATCGATACTATGTTATCTAATCGCGCGGCGTCCGGCAGTTGCCGGGCGCCGTAAGCTATCATAAGGTCACGCCAGACGGCACCGCCCATATTCGTTGTCCGAGTAAACTATCAGCAATTCCGAAATTGGCCCTAAGGGACTCGTTTTTGATCACTTCGGAAGCTTTTTATATCTACGGTCGTGTTCCCTTGTAACAACGATCACATTTTTAAATCTAGCCCGTATCGTCAAAACACACGATTGCCTCAGATCTCGCTAGTCCTCGCGGACTAATCTTCGACAGCGTGGGCAATCTCTGTAGCCGAAATTGCTTTTTCTTTCCGAGGAGATCTTTGGAGTTTAGAGGCGGCGGCGTGCCGACTGTCTTTGCTTCACAGCTTAATGTTCCGCGGGATAATGCTGACGGGGTCTTCTAGCGATCCAGCCAAGGCTGCCATAATTACCACAAAATGAGCGAATGATTGAATAGGAAATGACCGCCAGAGGGACCGCGACCCGTACAATTACGACATGCGCCTCTGAATTCCTTCTTACTGGGCGCGAACTGCAAACTCCTGGTCAAGCCGGTCTCGGAGAAAATTCAGGTCTGCCATTTTGCAACAGCAAGATGTGACACGAAATCACTTGATCTTCATCTGACCACACATTCCGGCGCGGATTCTGGTTTTCTTACAAATCGGCCATAATGTAATGAGCGAACCAACACCTATCTAGGGCATAGGTGATGAAAACGCGCCTGGCTCAAGCTCCGAAAAGTAAAGAGTTGCTTTAGTCCATGGAGGCGTGTCTGCTACTTCTGCGCCTACCTACGCATCCAATGACTCGTCAGCAAAACTACCGGTGATAATGGCATCGGCACTGGCGGCGGTTCGCGAATAGGGGACAATTGAAGAGAAACATTTGACCCAGGGGCCCTGGACTGAACCACCCGCAGCATCGGTTCCCACCAGAATGTCATCGAAGCCATCTTCATTGAGATCGCCCGCTGGAGAAACGGCGCGACCCAGTTCGTCAAAGGCTGCGCCTGAAATAATCGCATCGGCATTGGTCGCGGCGAGCGAGCCTTGTACAGGACCATAGAAGAGATAGACCCTCCCAGATTGAATGCCGTGAGTATCGTTGCTTCGTGCCCCAATAATAATATCGTCGAAGCCATCATTATTCACATCGCCGGCGTAAGCCACGGGTTTGTGCGGAGACAGAAACTCCATCCGCACATGAGGTCAGTTACTCCTTGCTTTTCAAAATTACTGTACTTCGTAAGGCATTAGTAAAGCGACTCTGCCTGGGCCCTACTCCTTTCCCCGGGCTACAGCCTTAGTGCGAAGGGGTCATGTTCTTCACCAGCATCACCTGGGCGGTTCGAGTTCCCAACGCGATACTCGGCTGGAAACCCGCGAAGCTGATGGCTGTCGCAGAGATGTTTATGCCACCACCGAACACTGTGGCTGTTCCCAGCGTGCCGTCGCCGTTCCCAAGCAACACTGCCATGGTCTGGCCAAAGCCATCGGGAGCGGCAACGTCAAGCGCTCCGTCTCCGTTGAAGTCCGCCAGCACCAGTTTGGGAACGAAGGTAAACGTGGCGCCGTTCCCCTCGGAGAATACCCCCGAAGACGTGAAGTGTCCGTTGCCATCATTCAGCACGATTTCGGTCAAGCCGTCTTCTTCAACCGCGAAATCCGGAATCCCATCATTGTTGAAGTCACCCACTTCGAAGTCAAAGAAGATCGTGGTGAAGGCACTGCGTATCAGGGCGGGGATGGCCGCCTGGAAAGTCCCGTCACCATTGCCGAACTGCACTGATACACGGTTGTCGTTTAGCGCCGAAATGTAAGCGATGTCTTGTTTGCCATCGTTGTTGAAATCACCGCTCAAAATATTCGTGAACTGTGTAAATCTGGGGAAGGTAACTACGCTGTGCGCCGGAGCGAAACCATTGTTCCCGTTGCCGAGCAGCAACGTGACCCCAGCAACACCAGCGCTGGTTCCGAAATCTGCTACCACAACATCGGGATTGCCGTCACCGTTGAAATCACCGCTGGCGATCCCAACCGGGAAATCACCCGCGGCAAAATTCGCTGGCGCCTGGAACGATCCGTCTCCGTTGCCAAGTAGCAGAGAAACCCCGCCATGATCCGTCGACAAGGACCCGAAGTTCGTAACCACAAGATCCAGATGTCCATCGTGATTAAAGTCGGTTGCAGCCAGGCCTTCCGGTTGAGTTCCCGTCGGGAACGCCCTTGGAGGCTCGAACCCGCCATTGTTCGTGCCAAGCAAAATCTCCACCGCTTGACCGATCTCGTCTACTCCGGTATCGACCAATGCCAAATCCGGTAACCCGTCTCCATTGAAGTCAGCAGAGATGATCTGGTTGGGATAGTCTGTAGCGATTGGGAGGCCAGCCCCAATATCCAGAAACTTGCCATTTCCTCTTCCCAGCACAACGGAAACTGTGTTGGAGTCGAAATTGGCCGTGATATAGTCGGTCTTGCCATCATGATTGAAGTCACCCGTGGCAAGCGCCGCTGCGGTGCGTCCGGAGGGCACACTAGTTGCCGCGCCGAAGTTGCCGGCGCCATCGCCAAACAGAAGAGCGACGTTGCTTAAGCTGCCGTTGGTCACCAGCAAGTCATCCTTGCCATCGGCATTGAAGTCGGCCAAACGCATGGCATCCGCGCGCGTGCCAGCTTGGAAAATGCGCGCGGCTTGGAAGGTGCCGTCGCCGTTTCCACGCAGCTCGGAAACGTCGCCCCTCGTGAAAGTGCTTACCAGCACATCCAGCTTGTTGTCCCTATTTAAGTCCTGTACCAGAACCTCCTGCGGAGTCTTCTCGGTCGGAATGAATGTTGTAGAACTCATCCCGCCGTTACCATCCCCGAGCAGGATCGCCAGAGTATTCGCGTTGGGTCCCCTGTTGTGTCCCTCGGCCATGCCGGAGTTAGCCACCGCCAGATCGAGCTTGCCGTCACCGTTGAAATCCCCGGCGGCGATTCCATCTGGCCCCATCCCGACCGTGATATTATTCGCGGCGTTAAACGTACCGTCGCCACGTCCGAGAAAAATCGAGACCGTATTGGAACCAAGGTTGGTTACCGCCAGATCGATCTTGCGGTCGCCGTTCAAGTCCGCGGCGACAATGCGCTGCGGGGCCACGCCCGCGGTCAGCACCCGGGGAGTGCCAAGGTTCCCCGCGCCGTCTCCCAGCAGGATGGAGACGCCGCTGGAACTGGTTTCTGCGACATCATTCTTGCCATCGCCGTTAAAGTCTGCGACCGCCACGTCAACGGGAAATGCGCAGCCGCAATCGAACAGAGCGAACGGCTGGAAGGTGCCATCGCGATTGCCCAGCAGCACGCTCACGCCGCTGGTATTGCCATCGTCGAGCACGAGGTCGAGAACGCCATCGCCATTCAGGTCCGCCGTGGCCATGCCGTGTGGTCCGTCTGCGGCGAGATAATCGCGATGATCGACGAATTTGGGCAGTCTCGGCGAGCTGCTGGTGGTTAATGTTTCCAGGGTCGCGGCAACATCCCCGTCGAGATTGTCACTCGACTTTGCGACTTCGCCGCTCGCACCTGCAAAAACCGAGGTAAGAAACAAGCCGCTGAACGCTGCACATAATACTGCGGTTACACTTTTCATTTGATTCTGTTCCTTTCGTTAAGTTTCATTCGAGGTTACTTGTTTCCGGCGCGTGTCTTTCGAACCGGTCCTATCTGCTAAAGCGGAAATCGCGCTCATAAGGGGCCACGACATCGCATTTTTGATCGCGTGCGGTGCTGTAAAACTCTATCGATCATGCTAGAATTGGTGGCCCAAAGGAGGTCGTATCAGGTCGCACACTCCCTCACCTTCGCTGCAAGAGGTGACCCAACTGCTCGAGCATTGGAGCGGCGGCGACGCAGGTGCGCTCGAGAACCTGATCCCACTGGTGCAACCGGAATTGCATCGACTGGCGCACCATTACATGAGCCGAGAAAGTATTGGCCACACATTGCAAACCACGGCGCTGTTAAACGAGGCATACCTGCGGCTGGTCGATGATCCGGTGCGCGCGTGGCAGAATCGCACCCATTTTATGGCTGTGGCCGCGCAACTGATGCGGCGCATCATGGTAGATCATGCCCGTGAACGCCGCGCGCTCAAACGCGGCGGTGGCGCGCTCCAAGTAAGCTTGGACGACGTCGCGCTCGTGACGGAAACGCGATCGGAAGAATTGCTGGCGCTGGACGATGCGCTGGAAAAATTGGCGGTCCAGGACCCGCGTAAGAGTCAAATTGTTGAGTTGCGCTACTTCGGAGGCCTGAGCGTAGAAGAGACAGCTGCATTCCTAAAACTGTCTCCCCGCACGGTGAAGCGAGAGTGGAGGATGGCCAAGGTTTGGCTTTACCGCGCGCTGAGCGGGGAAAAACCTGATGAAACCTCAGCGGTGGCAACAGATTAACGATCTCTTCCAGTCAGCCGTCGAACGGGCCCCCGAAGAGCGGGCGGCGTTTCTCGCACAAGCTTGTCACGGCGATGAAGGCTTGCGCCGCGAGTTAGAGTCCTTGATAGCCTTGGATGAGCGCGTAGAGAACTTTATTGAAACGCCTGCCTTTGAAGTCGCTCCCGAACTTCTGACTAACGAGCGGACCGGTGCGATGATGGGAGCACTGATCGGTCATTACCGGGTTGAGTCGCTCATTGGAATCGGCGGAATGGGCGAGGTGTACCTGGCGCGCGATGAGCAACTCGGGCGCAAAGTCGCGCTCAAGTTTCTACCCGCCCGGCTGACGGCGGATGAGACGCAGCTGAGCCGTTTTAAAAGCGAGGCGCGCGCTGCTTCGGCCCTGAATCATCCGAACATTCTAACAGTTTATGAGATCAACACTGATGGAAACCGGCAATTCATCGCGACGGAGTTCATTGAAGGCGTGACGCTGCGGGCGTCGCTCGCGGACGGGAGAATGAACTTACGTGCAGCGCTCGACATCGCCGTGCAAGTGGTTTCAGCGTTAGCGAGCGCACACGAGGCGGGTGTTGTGCACCGGGACATCAAACCAGAGAACATCATGCTCCGGCCCGACGGATACGTGAAGGTGCTCGATTTTGGGATTGCCAAACTAGCTGAGGAGGGGTCGGCATCGGAAGGTCACGAGTTGGCGGCGGCGGCGCTGCTGCAAACGGGGCCTAACTTAATATTAGGCACGGTGCGGTATATGTCTCCGGAACAGGCGCGCGGCCAGAAAGTAGACGCGCGCTCCGATATCTGGAGCCTTGGTGCGGTTCTCTACGAAATGGTGGGAGGGATCCCGCCTTTTCCAGGCGAGACGCCGAGCGACTGCATCGCATCCATCCTGACAAAGGAGCCACCGTCTCTATATGACATGCTGCCCGATGTTCCGATGAAACTCGAAGCCGTCCTGCAAAAGGCTTTGCGTAAAGATAGGGATGAGCGTTACCAGACGACCAAAGAAATGCTCGCCAATCTTCGCACTCTCAAGAGCGAACTGGAACTGGCAGGCCCTACGCCTGCCGGACTTATCGTCCGCCAAATCAAACGTCGCAAGCACGGCGTGTTACTCATCTTGGCGGTGTCAATCCTGGCGGCCGCGGCGTTCACCTACTCTTTTTTCTTCGTCGTTCCGGGGCCACCAACAAATGAAAAATCCATCGCCGTTTTGCCCTTTGAGAACCTGAGCGAGGAAAAATCCAATGCCTACTTTGCGGATGGAATCCAAGACGAAATTCTGACCCGGCTCTCGAAGATCGCGGATCTCAAAGTCATCTCGCGCACGTCAACGCAGCGTTACAAGTACACCTCTCAAAGTCTCTCTCAGATTGCGCACCAACTTGGCGTCGCCAATCTTCTTGAAGGTAGTATTCAGAAAACAAATGATCAGGTGCGCGTTAATGTGCAACTGATCAGAGCTGCGAATGATTCACATCTTTGGGCAGAGACCTTTGATCGCAAACTGACTGACATCTTTTCCGTCGAGAGCGAGGTGGCCAAAGCTATTGCCGATCAGTTGCAGGCGAAACTTACCCGCCAGGAAGAACAAATCATCACCGCCAGACCAACAGACAATACTGAAGCTTACGATGCCTACCTGCGTGGCCTAGCTTATCTCTCGAGAACGCAATTGACAACCGCTAACACCCTTGGCGCACAGAAATATCTCAAAGAAGCGGTCCGGTTGGATCCGAAGTTCGCTCTTAGCTGGGCGCTGCTGTCATACGTGGATGCGACTGGCTACATCACCCAGAGTCTCCAACCAACACTCAACTTACGTGAAGAGGCACGGCAAGCAGCCGAGACCGCGCTCACCTTTCAACCTAACCTTGGAGAGGCTGTATTGGCCAAAGGTCATTACCACTACGCCTGCCTAAAGGATTACGACACTGCGGTGCATTACTTTGAACAAGCACGTCAGTTCCTGCCCAATAGCAGTCAGATTCCTGAATTGCTAGCCTATGTCGCACGCCGGCGGGGCCGGTGGGACCAGAGCGAGTCGTACTTCAACGAAGCCGAGCGACTCGACCCGCGCAATGTTAACCTACTCACCGAGCACGCGATCTCCTATACCATGCTTCGCCGTTTTCCAGAAGCACTGCGAAAGCTCGATCAGGTGCTCAATATTACACCGGACGACCTGGACACGCTTGGGCAGAAGGCAGCGATTGCACAAGCGCAGGGTAACCTTCCGCGGGCGGCGGCACTCCTGGCTCCGTTGCATCCAAACGCCGACGACACGGGCGTCATGGAGATACAAGTCTACCAGGCAATCCTGGAACGGCGCTCCGCTCAAGTCATCGATCGGCTAAAGGAGTTGCTTACCCAGCCTGATCCAGCGTTGGGTTTTAACACTGGCGAGTTGCGCTTTTGGTTAGGCTGGGCGCAAGAAGTTGCCGGTGATCACGCTGCCGCGAGAGAAAGCTGGCAGCAGGCCCGTTGCGAACTGGAACCGTTCCTCAAAGAACAGCCCGATAATTATCTTCTCATTGGAAACCTCGCGCTGACCAATATGGCCCTTGGTGACAAAGCCGCCGCGCTGGTTCTGTCGGAGCAGGCGATGACCATCGTCCCGCTCGAGAAAGACGCGGTCAATGCGTCCTTCGCGATCGACGTTCTCGCCCGGGTGGCGGCGCAGCTGAGAGAGCCGGATCGTGCCATTGCTGCCTTACAAAAGCTGTTGTCGATACCATCCGAGGCTGCACTGGCGCCACGTGTGCCACTCACTCCTGCTCTACTTCGGCTCGATCCGATGTTCGATCCACTCCGGGGCGATCCGCGTTTCCAAAAACTCTGCGAGGAAAAGCAGCCGTGATGGTGCGAGCTGCCCAATCACATTGAAGCACTCTTGATTTGGTAGCTCTGGTACCGCTTCGATATTCTCGGGTAGGCTATCACCTGCAACACGTCCTGGCACGAGCGCGATTGAGCAGCGTGTGTATTTGAGATTCGCCATGGTTCCGAGGGCGACTCTTTACTTTTCGGCGGCCGGCGCGGCTTCGATTTTCCGCCAGTGCCCGCCATCGGTTTTGTAGGCTCTTAACAGTTCGACCGTTTTGTAGAGAGTTACCTACCGCCATCTGAAAACCTGGTGTAAGATGGTTCGCAGCATCTAGAACCTTTCGAGTGCGTTCGATCCAACCGCAAGATAGCGATTCTTTACTTTCCGGCTTGCGCTGACCAGCTTCCACCTTGATCGAATACGTTGATCACTTGCCGGAGAGTCGCTCCTTGCTTTTACTACGCGAGATCCTATCAAACGTCGTGCCCCTGTTGCAGCAATTAAATCGCGAAGCTGGATGTCCCCGTCGCAGGGGCGCTCAAAAATCAGCTGATTCAATAATGTGTGCTGCGATACGTTTTGCGGCTGCAATTTCCTTTGCTCCAGTACTACGAAATATTATGCGTCGAACGCCGTCAGTGGCTGGCGGAGTAAAGCGGACCCACCAATCATTCTTACCGGGTGGCGGCGATTGTAGATAGAATTTCCGCGTTGTGCAGCGAACCGGTACGAGTAATTTCCGATTCTTCATCCGATCCAATGTTAACACATCGTGCATTTTTGGCTACCGAAATAGCTACCGATTCTGGCTGCATGAAAATACACGTTCGTACAGCATTTACCTCGGTAAAAGGACTTTGCACCGTTAGCTCAATTGGCAGAGCAAGTGACTCTTAATCACTGGGTTGCAGGTTCGATTCCTGCACGGTGCAACTCGCCGGGAAAGATGTTAGGTCCATAGGTCCCGGTCCGCATTAATGCGCGTCGGCTTCGTCACCAGCGATAAGTTCTACACAAGTTGGGCTGCTTTGGAAGAGTTCCAAGTCGCTGAGAGATGCGCGCCCGGGGTGACTCGAACACCCGACCCACGGATTAGAAATCCGTTGCTCTATCCGGCTGAGCTACGGGCGCATTTCCTAGCTAAAGTTCGCGTGATTGACGGACTGTCAATCGGTGGTGAATCGTTAGAGACAACGAATCGCCTCATGATAGTCGGCTCGCGAACCATTTCCTTGAGGAGTAGCTTTGCTCTGGACATCGCCAGCCTACTTGAGAGTATGCCGGCGACCGGGAATTCCATATGAATCCCTATGGCTGCGGAGGTTAAGAAGCAAATTGAGCTCGAAATCGCACATGTGTTGTTCACAGACATTGTCGGTTATTCGAAGCTGCGTATCAATGAGCAACGAGCTGTAGTCCAGCGTTTAAACGAGATTGTTCGAGGCACAGATGAATACCAAGTCGCCGAAGCAGCAGGCCGGTTGATGACAATCCCGACCGGCGACGGCATCACGCTGGTTTTTTATCGTAGCCCGGAGGCGCCGGTTGAATGCGCGTTACAAATAAGCCGCGCCCTTCAAAAATATCCGGAACTTCAGCTACGAATGGGTGTGCATAGTGGACCGGTCAGCGGGGTCATCGACGCGGCCGGAAAAGCGAACGTAGCTGGCCCCGGCATCAATACGGCGCAGCGGGTTATGGACTGCGGCGATGCCGGACACATTTTGCTGTCCAAGCATGTGGCTGAAGATCTGGTGGAATACCCCCACTGGCAGCCGCACCTGCATGAACTTGGCGAGTGCGAAGTAAAACATGGCGTTCGCATCTCCGTGGTGAATCTGTACACTGCCGAGCTCGGGAATTCGGCGGTGCCGGAAAAACTGAAGGCGGCGTATGTCGCTGGGGCTGCTGCGCGAAGAAAACGGGTCGCGTACCGATGGCTGTCAGTGGGCATGCTGGCTCTGGTCGCTGTGATCGGTTTTGTCCTGTTCCGTTACAGACGACCGTCTGCGATGGTAGAGTCTCCCGTTCCAGAGAAGAGCATTGCCGTGCTGCCGTTCGAGAACCGAAGCCCTGATCTCAGCAATGCCTACTTTGCCGATAGCATCCAAGACGAGATTCTCACGCGCTTATCCAAGATCGCTGACCTAAAGGTGATCTCGCGAACATCCACACAGCATTACAAAAGCATGCCGGAAAACCTGCCTGAAATCGCAAAGCAACTTGGCGTCGCCCATATCCTGGAAGGCAGCGTGCAGAAAAGCGGGGACGTCGTGCGCGTGAACGTGCAGCTAATCGAAGCGGTTAACGATTCCCATCTGTGGGCCGATACCTTTGATCGCAAGCTGACCGATATCTTTTCGGTTGAGAGTGAGGTGGCCAAAGCCATCGCCGAGCAATTGCGAGCGAAACTCACCGGTCAGGAAGAGCAAGTTATCACCGCCAAACCGACTGATAATCCTGCAGCTTACGATGCCTATCTGCGCGGTCTGGCTTATACGCTGAAAACTCTCCCAACATTCGCCAATGCCATTGGCGCACAGAAATATCTTAAAGAAGCTGTGAAGCTGGACCCCAAATTTGCCCTTAGTTGGGCGCTGCTGTCATACGTTGATGCGCGCGGCTACATCACGCAGAGTCTTCAACCAACAGCCGCACTACGCGAAGAGGCGCGGCAAGCCGCCGAAACTGCGCTCACTCTTCAGCCTAATCTTAGCGAGGCTGTATTGGCGAAGGGCGCCTACTACTACTATTGTCAGAGAGATTATGACACAGCAGTGCGTTACTTCGAACAAGCACGTCAGCTCCTGCCGAATAGCAGCCAGATTCCTGAATTGCTGGCCTATATCGCTCGGAGACGAGGCGAGTGGGACCGAAGCGAAGCCTACTTCAATGAAGCTGAGCGGCTCGACCCTCGCAACGTTTACCTAATCACCCAGCACGCGAATAACCATATCTTTCGTCGTCGTTTCCCAGAAGCGCTGCGAAAATTTGATGAAGTACTCAACATCACGCCGGACGACGTCGATATCCTGGTGCAAAAGGCGGCCATCGCACAAGCGCAGGGTGACTTACCGCGTGCGTCGGTTTTGCTCGCTCCGCTCTACCTTACGTCCGATCACATTGAAGGCTTGGAAACACAAACTTACCAGGCGATCCTGGAGCGCCGCCCTGCAAGGGTAATCGCCAGACTAAAGGAGATACTCGCCAAGCCTGATCCAGCGTTGGGTTACTTCAATGGCGACCTGCGCTCATGGTTAGGTTGGGCGCAGGAAGTCGCAGGCGACCATGCTGGCGCCCAGCAAAGTTACCGACAGGCGCGCAGCGAACTGGAATCATTTCTCAATGAACAGCCGCAGAATTATCTTTTGATTGGCGATCTCGCGCTGACCAATATGGCTCTTGGTGACAAGGCCGCTGCATTAGCTCTGTCGGAACGAGCTATTGCCGCGAATCCGATCGAGAAGGACGCTTTAACTGGTCCCATTCCGATCGAGTTCCTCGCAAGAGTGGCGGCCTGCATGGGAGAGCCCGACCGCGCCGTGGCCGCTTTACAGAAACTACTTTCTATACCGTACTCTGGCGCGCTTGCTGCAGGCATACCGCTTACTCCCGCGCTGCTTCGGCTCGATCCAATGTTTGATCGACTTCGGAATGATCCGCGCTTCCAAAAACTCGTCGATTCGCCAGCGCCGAAGTAATCCCGGCCCGGGTTTGTGGTTCGCCAACGCGAGACTTGTGCAGGCGATGCGCTTAAGACGGTGGTGGTGGTGGCGTAGGAGCAGGTGGTGGATGCATATGCGAAGGGTTGAATCAGTCCGTATATGATGTCAAGCCATTTTTTAGGGTTGTTCCGCGTACCCCGCGCCGAGACATTGTCGCCCATCGAAGATAAGCTTGGGATAATTACTACCGTGCTTTGCTATAAAATGCAGAAAGAGTTGAATGTATCCATCGACGCGAAATCGCTCTCTCCAATGCTCCACTTCGGTTCCAGCGTAAATACAGCCGTCACCCTCGAACATTTCCACCCGGGTTTCTTGGAAGTTGGGAGGTTTTAGATACAAAACGGACGGTCCGGCACCTTTCGGAACTTGGATTGCAGCAGTTACCGAGACCTCACAAGCATCACGATCCGTGTGCCGCTTTAGCACTTCACCTTTCGCGTATTGACGCGTGAAGGAATAGGTCGGAGCCAAATCGAATCCGACCAACCGACTAAGCTTAGGTCGAATCCACTCCAGAACCGCATCCAGAGCAGCATCGCCACAAAGGGACAGCGATAACGGACACACGCCGTCATTGCCGAACCTATTGTTGGCTGTTAGAATGGCATAGTAGACCTTCAAGTATTCCAACATTGGCTTCGGCAATATTCGCCTAGCTAAAAGATATCGCGTTTCGCGGAACCTTTTCGCCGTTCCAACGTAGTACCTGGATGGGTGCGCGCTCATCTCCGCACACAAACCGGGCTAGCTGTTTGGCGAATTCTCATGATTACCATCCCTCCGTTCTGGCTTGGCCAGCGACGTCTCATTTGCGAATGGGTGGGCGAGTGGTTTTTTGTCTTTAGCAGTCCGCATGTAATCCTTCTGCCAGCCTTGTGCAACTACCTCCGGCTCTCCTTTTTCCAGCCCTGCGAGAAACCGATGCCTGCTGGCAGACCATTCTCGAAATCTTTTTTCAAATCCCGGATCTGCCTTCAACATATGCAATTCTCCGCGGAACATCTCAAGCACACCTCTTTGAATTGGGAAGAATAGGCAGATGGGTTCTCCGATCGCGAACTCGACTGTGCATGCTCTCGTGAAGCGCCAGTTCATCGTGAATGTTGAGTGAGCCCAGTCTGTTTCAATAATGCCATCTAGAGCTACAATCCCGTCTTTCGGACTGTTTGTGGGACCACGAACCATCAAATTCCAGCCATCGGGTGTCTTGAAGAGGAATGGAATTTGAAAAGTCAGCATGCCTTCGCCGAAGTGAGAGTGGCAGTGCAGGCGGCCCTCCCCGTGTAGGCTTTCGACGCACAATCCCTCTGGCCCCGGCGTACCATCCCAACTGGCGCGGACGTGATGGGTAGATAGAATTTCCCAGCCGTACTGATTCGCGATGACCAACGGAAGGCATCGATAGGAAAATTTTTTATCTGTATCCTCCATCCACCTCCGTTCACGGGGTGCAGGGCGTATTGGAGCAGAATCATTCTCATATAATTGGTAGGCGATTAATTTATGGCATGATTCTGCGGAAGGAGGTTTTCCTTTGCGCTCTGAAGGTGTCTTCATGCCATTTTGGGACCTTTAACCGAGTTTTGGCAGCAAGCAGACGTTAGACGATGTGGCTTTTTTGATTCCGAATGCAGCTGCGGCTACGGTCATGGAGCTAAACGTGGCGCTCAATGCCAACAAAGCGTAAACAAAAGATTTGCTTGAGGCGGTTGGCATGACAGACCACGAAGTTACCTTAGAGTGCCTCTGTTAATCAAAGTTGAATCAAAAAAAATTTCAGCAGACGTTAAACAACGAGAAAGCGGATGGCGCGAATTGCTTTGGGGCCGACCCGCTTTTCTCAATTCTCGCACCTGTTGATTTTGGAATCCACTCGACTCGTAGTGCAAGGCGGGTTGGAGAATGGATGCACACATAGGCAGAAGGATGCTGTTAGGAGGCAGCGCGGGAAAGCGAAGGGAAAACACTTCGTTCAATGAATAGTAACTAGGATGGGGAGCGTCGCCTGAGAACAAACACACCGTAGGCGGTTGCATCATTCATGGCAAACGGCTGCTCAATGTCGTACCGGGAATCGTAGACGTTGCACAGTTCCAGCGACGGAACCGAACCGAGCAGACGTCGGAATTGCCGTGCCGTATACGTGCGGGACTGGAATTCGTGCCGCAGGCGAAGTTCCTTCGATCCGCGGCGCGCCAGGAAACAGACCCGAAGGTTCTCGATCCGGCGGCGGAGATCGGTGCGTAGCACGCGCAACGTCACGGCCACGTTTGTCTCTCCTCGCCGGTCCGTCCAGCGCTTCACGTAGCGCTTAGACTTCCCTTCGTCGGGATCTAACGCCAACAGATGCAGGTCGAGGACATAGATGCCGCCCGGACGAAGGCTAGCTGCAATACACTCCAAGTGGCCGCGCGCCGCCCTCTCCGTCAACAAGTAGTGAAACGTACTGACAGTACAGAAGGCCGCATCAACCGGCCGCCCGAGGCGGAAATCGGACATGTCAGCCTCGAATATCTCCGCATGAAGCCGCAGTCGTGCAAGCCGCCGTCGAAGATAGCTCAACGCCCGCTGGCTGAGATCGAAGCCCGTCACTTGGTAACGTCGGGAGGACAACTCGGTGATTAATCGGCCACTTCCGCAGGCTGGCTCGAGTAACCGGCGGGCATCGAAGGGACAATACTTGCGGCATGCAGCCTCAATGAAATTGGCCTCCCGCTGGGTGTAGGCTTGGAAGGCAATGTCGTAATACTGCGGATAATCATAGCAGTTTGCTTGGAGAATAGGGCTTTTTGCCATTCTGACAGGCTCAATCCTGACTTGGTCTCGATCTTTCTTGCTGTCTTAACCACGGATCATGTTGCCGAGGTGACCAAGCACCTGGCGCTGCAGCGGCGACATCGCGTGACTTGGCGCGCACAAAGAGTCTTTGGTCGTTATGGAACCTTTTCGCAAAGAACACCCGTAAAACTATTCCTCATCGGCGGTCTCGCGCTGACCAACATGACCCTTGATGACACGGCCGCTGCGCTAGCTCTGTCGGAACGTTCATTCTAGCTCCGCCCGCTCTTCTTTTATGCGCTCCTGTTTGGCGGCCTCAAGCAATTGTCTTTCGTTTGCAATCGTCTTATACCAATCCGAAACCGCCAAAGTTAACCTGTGGATGCCGTCGCACTGTCCAGTAGTCACCGAATCTATCACCCGGCTTGCTGCCTCTGCTAATCGCGTTCCAGACTGTCGAAATTCTACGCATAATCTGGCGAAGTATTCTTTGTCGCACTTAGCGTCGAACATATCGGGGAAACTCCACTTTTTCATTTTAACAGTTTGTCGAGCATTTTATCGCTCCAATCGTCGGTTTCTTCGCTTCCGAGGGCTGCGCAATCGTAAGTGAACTGAGGAAAGTATAATAGGGCGTAATCGCTGTTTTCGCCGGCCAATCTTTTCCGGTTTGCTTTCTATCTACTTTGTTTGGCAATAGTGAAATTCTGGAGATTAACAGTTTCACAGAAGATGAACGCCTTGGTGGCGTTCAACACCGAATGTCAGCTTCATCTTTCTCGGTGCCCCTGATCTGTCAGAACGTGTTGCGTCAAACGGCGTGCTCGGTCCCGCAGGATGTCGTCTACCCTTTTGCGCTGAGTTCTGTTCGGGTTTGTCATTCGGGAGTCAAGTCTTGCATGATATCCAAATTGGGGAAAAGAGGAACCCCAATTTCTAAGGTCAGCCAAGATTTTGCACGTGTTTTTCACCGTTAACCTTATTGCGATTGAATTCTGCTCGCGATTACCTTAGTCGACCGAATCGCAGCACATCGGCAACTAGAATCGATGGCGCGATAGTCCTTGCGCGCGTCGGCGTGCACGTGCATTGCTTTTCAGAACCTCAGATTTTTGCCATGTGCCGCTCCATTTGCGGCTATTGTGCCCATTCGCCAAAAATGCATTGACATCGTCTGTCAGCGGGTGGCAGAGTCGCAGGCGCGCTAAGTCCGTTAGGCGTCTCTACCGGGGAGCCTCACCTGACTCTCTTCCCGCCCGGGAAAACCGCGAACAACCGGGGTTGCTCGCTCAACTTTGAGGTCATGGTTATGAGAATCAGCCAGAGTTGTCGGAGTTTCTTTCTTCCAAGCGCAGTTCCAAAGATTCCTTCACCAGGACCGCAGCCGAGGTCGCTGGCTTCCATTCTGGCCGCAGTTTCCAAGCTAAATCGTCAGGGGGCTATGCTGAGTGCGCCGGCCTATATCAAACCTGCGAAATCATTTCAGCGTAACCTCGCGTCCGAATTTACGCATGACTTCCGTAGAAAGAAAATAGACACATGAAAACTCTGAACCCTCCTAAGGGAGCAACTGTGACGAATTACAAGCCTTGTCGACAGCCCGGGTTTGTCAGTCAAAAGCTGTTTTTCCCCTTGCTGCTGATTGTTTTTACTTTTGCCTCGTCAGCGTTGGCGCGACCAGTTCCCCCGAACATCATTGTCATTTTGGCGGATGATCTGGGTTACGGCGACGTAGGTTTTAATGGGTGTCCTGATTTCCCGACCCCCAATATCGATTCCATCGCGAATAACGGCGTCCTTTGCACCGACGGATACGTCACCGACCCAGTTTGCAGCCCATCGCGGGCTTCGCTGCTCACGGGCCGATATCAGCAGCAGTATGGACACGAAAACGTCCCGGGTGAGGATCCAGATGACGACCGACTGGGGTTGCCCATGTCCGAATTGTTGCTCCCGCAACTCCTGAAGCCTGCGGGCTACGTCTGCGGAGCGATTGGCAAATGGCATTTGGGAATGGCGTTGAACTTTCACCCGATGAATCGTGGATTTGACGAGTTCTTTGGTTTTCTTGGAGGGGCTGCGAACTACTTCAATACCGCAGTCCTTAGAGGTTATACGCCTACCAGGGAGACGGAATATTTGACAGACGCGTTCACGCGAGAGGGCGTGTCTTTCATCAGTCGCCATGCAACAGAGCCGTTCTTTCTCTACCTGGCATACAACGCTCCCCATCAACCGTATCAGGCGCCTCAGAGCTATCTGGATCGAGTCGCCTACATCACTGACCCCGCTCGCCGCCTTTACGCGGCAATGGTGACAGCGCTCGACGATGGTGTTGGACAAGTGCTGCAAACACTCCAGGCAAACAATCTCCTTGATAACACGTTGATCTTCTTCCTGAGCGACAACGGAGCGCCAGACACTGGTTGCACTCGCAACCTGCCGCTGAGGGGTTACAAGTTGAATACATTAGAGGGAGGCATTCGCGTGCCTTTCGCTGTGCAATGGACCGGACGACTTCCAGCACACACAGTCTACGGGAAACCTATCTCATCGTTAGATATTGTTGTCACGACAGCTGCCCTGGCAGGCGTCTCGCTGCCAACGGATCGTGTCTATGATGGCATGGACGTGCTCCGGTATCTGGAAGGCCAAGACACCAGTCCGCCACGAAAACTCTTCTGGCGTGAGTTCGGGTTAGGCAGCGACGGGCCACCGGGATCTGAAGCGACGATATGGGCGGTGCGCAGCGATGAACTTAAACTTGTTACCGAGCGGGGTACCACGGGTGAGCCGCCTGCGCTTTACAATTTAGAGAACGATATTGGTGAGACGCAAGATTTGGCAGCCACACAACCTGACGACGTGGCTTCCCTGACTGACCTGTATAACAAATGGAACGCCCACAAGATCTCTCCTCTCTGGCAGAATGATTCGCAATTTTGCTCGACCTTAACATTGGTTGGAGACTGGAATAGTTTTAACAAGGATGATCCGACTTTTCCCTGGCGACTGACAAAAATCACCGCTCCACCGGAAGTGTACGGCACCCCGAATGCATTTAACTGGTTTACCAACACGATCCATGTGGCTGCCAATAACGGTGACACCACACCAGGGATGCACTTTTTCGCCATTGTGGGCGATAGCAGCTATTCGAACCAATGGGGCGAAGCCATTCCCATAAACATTGATGGCACGAGTTCTATCCCCTTTTTTTCGGGTGTCGCGCTCGGACCGTTAAACAGCATTTCTCTCCAGGACGGTTTCTACTACTCGTTCCGGATTCTGGATCCACTGCATTTAAATTCTGACAATCTGCAGATTGCTGTGATGAAAACGTCTGCCCCGCCAATTTTCGTGGATCGAAGCGGGCAAACGCCGGATTCACCAACGCCTAACGATCCTATCGTTGTCAGTATTGTGGCGACTCAGCCACCATCCCCGGAGGAACGAATCTATTTGCGGTGGTCAACAGATCTGTTTATGACATCGCAATTGGTTCCGGCAGTCGGTTCTGGAGTGAATTACTCTGCAACGATCCCCGCACTGCCTGCGCGAACAAGGGTTGAGTACAGCATCATCACGTCAACGGTTGATCTCTCTCCCTATTTCACATCGGGTATAATCGACTCACTGACTCTAGCCACCAGCGATACGTTTAGGGATTTTGTAAGTGACGCGACTCCGACACCGAGTCCGACTCCCACGCCGACACCGAGTCCGACTCCTAGCCCTACCCCGAGCCCGACTGTGACACCTGCCCCGCCGTCAATCACAACTCAACCTGCTAATAAGACAGTGAATGTAGGACAAACGGCGACGTTTAAGGTACGTGCAATTGGCAGTCGGCCTTTGCATTATCAATGGCGCAAGAACGGCGCGGACATCCCGGGAGCAACTAGCTCTTCCTACACTACTCCGTCGACAGTCGCGACCGACGACGGCAGTCTCTTCTGCGTCGTTGTAAGCAACCGCGCCGGTAGCGTGACGAGCAATAATGCCACCTTAACTGTAAGACATCACCCTTAGTCAACATACTGCCAGCCGATCAGTACGAATTACTAGACCAACTCTTGTCGGAGTAGTGAATTGTTAGCGCCGATCTGCGCGCACTTCTGGCAAAATTACTTACAGCGATCGCGAAAAGCGTATCGTTATCGCGGAAGGTTAGCCACAAGAGCATTTCCTTCCACCGCTAACACAGTTTGATTGATCGGAGCATCGGCGTCGCTTTGATAAACCTCGACGTATTCGGCACCAAGATTGACACCAGCAGTTAGAGCCTGAAGGAGCGTGCCGCCAAGAAGATGCGGATTTTTGATTGCCGAGCAGAGCATCTGAAACCCGACTGGCTGGGTATTACCATAGGTGACAATGGCGTCATTAGGATAGTAGCCCGTGGATGAGTTCGCATTAAGCGTGCAATTCATGATGCCGAAGCGACCCGGATAAGTGGCAACTGCCCACGGAAGAATCTCTTTGAGAGCCGTCTGGTCATAATCGTTTGTCAACACCCTTGCCGCAGTGATGAAGAAGGGCGTCGTCGGGAACGCCGTTGCGTAAACTCCAATAATTTGTTTCGCAGCACCGACCCAGGCATCAAGTCCGCCCAAAGCAGTCAACGCGGCATCATCAGCGGAGCTTTTCGAGAGATAGGTCTCGATGATCTGACCCATGCCGCCCATAACGACGTAATGCAACGTTGGATTACCTTCGTAGCGAGTGCCCATCGCGCGAATGAATGGAAGATATTTACTTTGAAACACAGGATCCCAAGGCAGCGACATTGATTGACCGGTCCCGTCCAGCAGATTGTATTTGTATGCCCCAGCATCATACACCCACTGTGGCGTAGCGACTCCGGCAGTGACCGAGAGGCCTATAAACTTGCCGTGCTCAGCGGCAATATCGAAAATCGCGTCCACTGAGCTCCAGTCATACACCCCTCGTGAAGGGGCTAGATCGCTCCAAAGTGGTCGCAGCCGTACGCCATCCAGGTTCGTGTTGTTCCACGAAGGGTCATCCTCCGGACTCGATACGTTCGTGGAGAAAAACCTGATAATCCCAGCCGGCCACGGTTTGGATTGAGCAGAAGCAATAGGCGCCACACCGAGGGCGGCAAGGATGATAAGGAATTTAAGGAATTTGTGAATACTGCGAGCGTTTTGGTTCGGTCCCGGTGATTTCATGCGTTCGATGTAAGAATTTCCCCTATTGGGGTCAAGGACTTTTTCCTAAAAGACACGAAACAAGAAATAAGCGAACAAAAAAGCCAGGGCCGCGCGTAATCGCGACGACAGGAGGCAACGCCCCTGTTTAGATTGTGGAGTTCAAAGCGTTTTCACCCAGCTTCTTCGCCGGCTTCTTATTGAAGACTTGGTCAGACCTCAAATCCCGATGCTGCGATTAAAAGCGTAGAAGTGAGGTCACTTCTCGATATTCAGAAAATAGATCAAAACGACAAAGGAGCCGCTCCCGCGCGAGTTCCCTTGACGCCAGGCCAATAGCGCAGCAACCAGCCGGAGCAGAGATCTTTGCGCTGACTCCGTTTAAACTGGAGATATTCTGCCCGTAATTGATTAAAGACTTTGGCGTCGTGAATTGCCGCTCGAAGTGTATAGCGTTTCATGATTTCAAAAGATTAGTTGTGTATCGTTACTCAGAAAGCATGGCATCGATCAGTGCAGCACGGCGGGTTGGAAACGTAACGCGGCTGTTACTTGTCACAGCAAGGATGATGAACCATGGCTGCCGAGACAATGAAGGTTAGCCGGCGGTCTATGCTTTGTTCGCGCTCGTTACCTCGCCGAGCAAAACATTCCTTGCAAACAGCATCTATAGCGACATCACAACTTGCAGATTACCAACCTTCTGTTTGCGCCCGTTGTTCGATCTGTTCCAGACTCGGATCGGTGTCGCTGATCCAATTCCGCGCCTGAGTGATTTGCGCGGGATTCACCGGAATAGCGCGCGGAATTTCTTCACCTCTCGCCACCATCGCGCCTTCATATTTCACAGCTTTTGCGCGTTTGATTGGAAATTTCCAATGATGCCCGAATTTGAACAGTGCGTAATACATCGTCTTGGCCTCGGCTGCGCCCACGCCACTGCAACGCATAGCGTAATAAAACATCCGATCGCACTCCTGCCACGGGCGGTTGTGCTCGCCATAGGCGACGTCGTGCAACACCGAAGCGTTTCGATATCTTCCTTCGAACGGCCCGCCCATGATCGACCAGAGATAGCGCGGAATGGAAGCACCATCGACGACCGAACCGATCGGCGCCACCCAGACTTGTCCATGCGGATCGGTGTAGCGCAGTTCGGTTAACAGCGTCATCGTCCGCCCATCCGGGTTCCATTTTGTCACCGGTTCGCCATTGTAATGACCCCATGTGGTCGCTCCTGGAATTGTTTGGTCGATAGCACGCGGGTCAACGGCCGTATTGGTTGAAGCGCACCCACCTAACGCAGTTGCGAACAGAACAATGAATGCAAACAATTGAACTCCCTTGCTCTTTCCCATAAGAGCAACGTTTATCGCGCAACATCCAACATTCAACTCTCAGGTCGATTGCTCCAATGGAACCTGACTCATTATCAAAAGTGGCCGCCGATGGCGTCGAAATCGCTTATCGGAGCGTCGGGAAAGGCTCGCCGCTTTTGCTGTTGAATGGCTTCGCTGCAGCGAGTGAAGATTGGGATCCATCCTTCATCCATCGACTTGCTTCCTCCAATCAGCTCATCCTGCTCGACAATCGCGGACTCGGCGGCTCGACAGATGATGGGCATTCATTCGGCATCCACGAGCTTGCCGATGATGCCGCGCATGTGATCAAAGCTCTCGGCTTCAAGCGCACCAATGTCCTAGGATGGTCGATGGGTGGCTATATCGCGCAAGCACTCGCATTAGAGCACACGGATTGCGTCGATAAACTCATCCTGTTATCAACCGACTCAGGAGCAGCCAAAGCCGACCTCGCTTCAGCTGCAGTTTGGTCAAAGCTCATCGACACATCCGGCACACCCAGCGAGCAAGCGCAGCGGTTGCTGTCACTGTTGTTTCCAGCTGAAGTCGCTGAATCCTTTTATCGGATTTTCGGCAATATTGTTGCAAAGGCGCGCGCACAGTTACCGCCTGATCTCCTGAGGCGACAAGCTGCGGCAATGGATGCATGGCACCGAGTTGGAGTCGCCGGCAAACTAAAAGAGATAGACGCGCCCGTGCTCATCGCCACAGGCACTGAAGACATTGTTATCCCTTCTTCAAACTCGCTAAAATTGGCAAATGCAATCCCCGGCGCATGGCTTGCGCAGTTCCGTCGATCGGGACACGCATTCATCGCGCAATACCCGCAACGGGTGGCCGAACTGATCAACACCTTCCTCGCATCCGAGGATGCACGTTGAAGCCTGCCGACACGCGTTGTGCCACCAACCTGCGGCCCGTTGGAGCATCCTATGGTCGGGAAGAGAAGGACGGCCCACAGGGCCCTGACTACAGAACCAGATGAGTTCCACGTCTTAGCGCGTCCAAGCTCTCCACCGTTTGCGGATCGGCTTTGCGTACCGTTCTACGTCCACTTTTTTCAGCCGTTTGACGCCGTCTTTCATGGCATCCGCGACGACATCGGCCGATTTCTCATATCGTTTCTTCGCCGATTTGAACAGCGGCCACAGAAACGGCAGCGAAAAAACGCTCCAGTTGAATTTACCCCATGGCGAGTCGACTTCGATTTCTCGTTTGGGCTCACCGGGAGCGGCGTAGCGGATTGCCAGACCAATGGCAATGCCCAGGCCGAGTGCACCAAGAATCGTCGGCACAGGGTTTTCGCGGACAAAATGTTCGGTGCGTTCCAACGCCCGGCTCGCTTTCTCCCTGGTCTGGTCCCACGTCTGGCTCATTTGCGTGGAAACCTGTTCTGTTGCTTGACGAAACTGCTCACGCCCAGTTGAGCCAATTCCTTCTTCGCGCGGCTGAAGGTGCGCCGAAAGCGGTTCGTCCCTCGTAAGATCGTTTTCGTTCGGATTCATACAAAATCCTATCGTATGTCGGAGCTCGATTGCGTTTCCCTGCGGCATTCAATAATGATTTAAAGTCGAGGCAAACGCCTCGTAAATGTCTTTGTCCCAGAGAACAAAGATTACCTTATCGATGTTCTCTTCGTTCGCGAAAAATTCGCGTGTTGTCTCCACAGCGATCAGGGCGGCTTGGTCAATCGGATAGCCATAGGCGCCACAACTGATTGCCGGAAATCCTACCGTGTCGATCCGGTTTTCTGTGGCTAGTCGCAATGAATTGCGATGGCAATTTGCCAGTGTCTCAGGTTCGCCTCGCTTTCCGCCACGCCAAATTGGGCCGACAGTGTGAATGACAAAGCGTGCTGGCAAACGGTACCCGCGCGTAATCTTGGCTTCGCCGGGTTCGCAGCCACCGAGCGCCCGGCACTCGGCCAGCAGTTCCGGGCCAGCGGCGCGATGAATTGCGCCATCGACTCCGCCACCGCCAAGGAGCGAAGTATTCGCGGCGTTCACGATTGCGTCGGCATCCAATTTTGTGATGTCGCCGCGGCGAATTTCGATTTTGCTTTGCGGACTTCTCTTCATTCAAAATTCCTGCCACACCGCTTTGACGCCCTGCTGCAAGAAAGAACCAGAGATTCTTAGCGTCTTAACACTTCAACCGTTCAACATTTAACCTCGGCGACGCCGTTGCTTAGGGCGCCAGTCGCTCGATTAGCCAACTACCGTTGGTCTGTCGCGTGTATTTGAATCTATCATGCAGCCGATTCGGCCGCCCTTGCCAAAATTCCACCATCTCGGGCTTCAGCCGGTAACCACCCCAATGCGGCGGCAATGGAATCCGCTCGTTTCCGAAGCGGTCGGTCATCTGCGCCAACCGCGCATCGAGCACGCGCCGCGCGTCGATTGCTTCGCTTTGCCGCGAAGCCCACGCGCTCAATTGACTTCCGATGGGGCGAGAATGGAAATAAATCTGCGATTCCTCGCGCGAAGTCTTCTCCACTTTCCCGCTGATGCGAATTTGGCGGTCGAGTTCTATCCAATAAAACCCAAGCGCGCAGTACGGATTCACCTCGAGCTGTTTTCCCTTCGTGCTCTCGTAATTCGTAAAGAAAACGAACCCCTCGTGATCGAAACTTTTTAACAGAACGATTCTCACCGATGGTCTTGCATCGGGACCCGCAGTGGCGAGACTCATTGCGTTCACGTCGCGGATACCGGCCTCGATTGCGGCGGTGAACCAGTTCGCGAATTGCCTGATCGGATCGGGATCCAGATCACTACGGCGGAGACCCTTTCCAACGTGATCATAGCGTGATGCTGCAGGATCGCGTGGAACATCCATCCCGTTAAAAAACTCGCTCAACATCAGGTCGCAAGAAAATTATCTGAACGGAGATGCGATTGGAAACTCGGGCAGTTCAATTTAATCTCTGGCCCATGACCTCGATTTGGGATCTCGCGAATCGGCAATTGCGAGATCTCGCCGTCTACGAACCAGGAAAGCCAATCGAGGAGACCGCGCGCGAGTACGGCATCGATCCCAACGAAATTGTGAAGCTAGCGTCGAATGAAAATCCGCTTGGCCCTTCTCCCAAGGCGGTTCAAGCCATGCGCATCGTGTTGCAGAATGCGCATCTGTATCCCGATGGTAGCGGATTTTATCTATGCAACGCAATCGCTACCAAACTTGGTGTGAGACCCGAGAATGTGATCCTTGGCAATGGATCGAATGAAGTGATCGAATTTCTGGGCCACGCATTTCTGAATCCCGGGGATGATGTGATAACGTGTCAATACGCCTTCATTGTGTACAAACTGCTCGCCACTGCATTCGGCGTGCGCACGATTGAAACGCCCAGTCCGGGTTATCGGCAGAACTTGGCTCTCACGCTGGAGGCGATCACGCCAAAAACCCGGCTCATTTTCATTCCCAATCCCAATAATCCAACCGGCGCATTGGTGTCACAGCGAGCGATCGACCATTTCATGTTACGAGTCCCAGAGCGCGTCATTATCGTTTTCGATGAAGCGTATTTCGAATTCCTCGACGAACCCCCGGACACACTTCGGTTCGTTCGTGAGCGTCGAAACGTGATTGTGTTGCGGACCTTTTCGAAAATTCATGGGCTTGCCGGCTTGCGCATCGGTTACGCCGTTGCCCCCCCGGACATAATCGGAGTGCTTCATAAGACCAGGCAGCCATTCAACGTGAATAGCATCGCACAATCCGGAGCGATCGCCGCGCTGGAAGACGATGCGCACCTTCGCGAAACCAAGCGGGTTGTGGACGAAGGCCGCGCTTATCTACAGCAACAATTTACTGAAATGCGCGTTCCGTTCGTGCCCGCCGTCGCGAACTTCGTGATGGTAAACGTCGGCGACGGCTGTGCGGTGTTCGAGCAACTCCTGCGGCGAAAAATCATCGTGCGACCGCTCAAAGGCTACGGTTTGTCCAAATGGATCCGGATTTCTGTGGGCACAATGGAAGAGAATAAAAGACTGATCGCCGCATTGAGCGAACTGATCCGCGATCAAAGGTAGAGACGCGGCGCTGCGGCGTCCTTTCGGCGCAGCCCGCCGTCCCTACCAGACCCGCAGGACATTTGGCAACTGGAGCGGTTGCTCTACACTTTATTTTTCATAATCATGACGGTTACGGACACCATCGCCGCCATCTCCACGCCGCCGGGTGAAGGCGCGGTTGCGCTCGTCCGTATTTCCGGCCCGAGCGCCATCGAAATAGCCGACAAGATTTTTCGGGGAAAAGAACAGCCGTCGCGATTCGCGTCCCACGTCCAGCATCTCGGCGAAATCCTGAACACAGAGGGTGAGTTCATCGATCAAGTCGTGCTTTCAGTCCACCGCGCGCCCACAAGTTACACGGGCGAGGATTTGACCGAGGTCAGTTGTCATGGAGGCACGTTGATTACCGCGAAAGTGCTGGAGACCTGCTTGCGTAAAGGGGCGAGAGCGGCGCGTCCAGGCGAATTTACAGAGCGCGCGTTTCTCAACGGCAAGATGGACCTCACGCAAGCCGAAGCGGTCATGGATTTGATTCGTGCCCGGACCGATTTGGCACTGCGTTCGGCGACCGAACAACTCGAAGGCAGGCTCGGCGATCAGATTCGCAAGATCCGCGATGGATTGATCGCGGTGCTCGCGCATATCAATGCGTCAATCGATTTTCCCGAAGAAGGCATTGAGCCGGACGAAGGCGAGATGCTGTTCACCCGACTCGACTCAGTTCGTGAGGAAATCGCCGCATTGCTCGCCACCGCCGATCAAGGTCGCGTGCTGCGCGAAGGCGTGCGCGTGGTGATTTATGGTGCTACGAATGCCGGCAAATCGAGCTTGCTCAATCGTCTTCTCGGCTACGAGCGCGTGATTGTGAGCGATACCCATGGCACTACGCGCGACACCATCGAAGAAGCCGTCAATCTCGAGGGGGTCCCGATCCGCTTGCTCGATACCGCAGGTTTGCGCGATTCCGAAAACGATCTGGAACGGGAAGGAATTGCGCGCACCGAAAAATCGTTGCAACTGGCCGACTTGCGTCTGCATATAGCTGATCGTAACGCGCCAAAGCCGGCCCATTTCAACGGCCGCGCACGGGAACCGAATGAAATTCTTGTATTGAACAAGAGTGACTTGCCCGAAAACAACGACTGGAAGGATGCCCCGGCGCTCCGGATATCATGCGCGACCGGAGATGGAATGCTCGAGCTGCAAAGGGAGATCCTGACACGAATTAGACAGCATAATCTCAGGCCGGAAAGCGCGATCGCCATTAATACACGTCATTGCGATTGCCTTCGCCGCGCTTTGGAATCGCTCGATCGCGCGCAGACGGCGTTGGCTGAGGGATTGTCGGGGGAATATCTTGCGGTTGATCTCGATGAAGCGCTGCAATCGGTCGGCGAAGTCATTGGTGTCGTCGACGTGGAGCAGATTCTTGATTCGGTGTTCAGCCAGTTTTGCATTGGCAAATGACGCTAGATTGATCAACAACACCCTTGTCATGTTGAAGAAGCGAAACATTTCGGTTTTGCATCTCCATCGCTACAGAAATAGCCAAAGATTCTTCGCTTCGCTCAGGATGATATAATAAGCGGTGAGAACGTTGAATTATTGAAACGACAGCACAAATGAAAAATGCCTACGAGCGATTCGTTAGGCCGCTGCTGTTTTCATTGAACGCTGAGACCGCGCATCAATTAACAATGCGATTGCTCGGCAGCGCGTCGCGTTTCGATGCCGCCTTAAATGCACTCAAGCCTTTTCAGCCACCAACCAAACCAAAAACAGTATTCGGCCTCGATTTTCCTAATCCAATTGGACTTGCGGCCGGTCTGGACAAAAACGGTGTTGCCATTCCCGCATGGGCGGCGCTCGGATTTGGTTTCATCGAGATCGGGACGGTGACTGCAAAAGCGCAGCCAGGAAATGCCAAGCCACGGATTTTTCGTTTGCCTGCGCAACAGGCGCTGATAAATCGACTCGGGTTTAATAATGATGGTGCGGATGCAATCGCAGATCGGCTGCGGAGACTATGTAACAGCGGACGATGGCCTACTGTTCCCGTTGGAATCAACATTGGGAAATCCCGCGCAACGCCGCTCGAAGAGGCGACAGATGATTACCTTTATTCGTTTCGCCTGCTTCGGGATTTTGCCGATTACATCACGCTGAATGTCAGTTCTCCAAACACACCTGGCCTGCGCGAGTTGCAGGAACCTGGAAAGCTCTGGGAGTTGCTGCAGGCGATCGGAAAGCAATCGGCAGCGAGCCCCAAGCCGATCGTCGTAAAAATTTCGCCCGACATTTTGCCGACTGACCTGAAAGCAATCCTCACAGTTTGTGAAGAACAGCACGTGGCCGGAATCATTGCGACCAACACCACACTCGATCATTCGTTAGTTCCGTCTCAGCTTGATCAACAGGGCGGGTTGAGCGGAACGCCGCTGCGAGAAAAGGCGACTGCATTCGTGCGTGAAATTGCCGGTCAATCAACAATTCCTGTAATTGCTTCGGGCGGAGTCTGCGACGCGGAATCGGCGCTGGAGAAATTTCAGGCCGGCGCACAGCTCATTCAGCTTTACACGGGATTCGTTTACCGAGGGCCGAAACTTCTTCAGGAGATCATGAATGAATTGTAAGGCAGACACATCGCCTGTTGCGCCGTAACGTTGGCAACCGGCGCGGTTGCCCTACAGTTCGTCAATTTTGGGATGAGAATTTCGCGTAAAATCTTCAAGTTTACCCAGCCACTGACGTATCGGCGCGGCTGGCGCAGGGCGCAACGCTCGATTTTTCGCGTACCGCTCGGGCCGATGCTGGCAAATATCGATCATGAACGCGCGTGCGAGATCCAGCAGCGCTATGCGAACTCAACCGCCGGTTACGCCAAATACGCAAACATCAAGCCGTGGTTGCGACTAAATCGCGAACGGGTGCAAGATTTGAATCTTCATCGATCCACCCCAAAACGCGTGCTCGACCTGGGATGCGGCGGTGGCTTCTTTCTGTTTATTCTCAAAAACCTCGGCCATTCCGTGCTTGGTGTCGACGTCGATCGTGTTCCATTGTTTGGCGAACTGCTGGAGTTATTCGGAGTTCCGCGCGTGGTTTATCGGATTAATGCATTCGAACCGTTGCCCGATCTTGGTCAGAAGTTCGATTGGATCACGGGGTTCTCGGTGAATTTTAATCTCTATCATCCCTCGAAGGAACGTTGGGGCACTGCCGAATGGGACTTTCTGCTGCGCGATCTGCAAAACCACCTTGCGCCTGGTGGCAAAAGCTTTTTCGGACTGAACCCCAGCTATGATGGCGACTATTATACGCCGGAAATTCGCGAGCTTTTCCTCTGCCGCGGTGCAGACGTCGAACGTGAGCGGATACTGTTTGGGAACGGGCCGCGCTTCTAGCGCATCGGGCTACAGCATCCGCTGTCTTAAGCGGACCCAGGCAAAAACTCTGCAGCAGAACCGCGCTGAGAACGGCGCACACTACAGTTACGGCGTCGCCGACGGCATTTCGGCGGGCGGCTCGTGAAAGTGATGATGGCGCATTTGTCGATGCCGCTCTTCGATTTGCTTAAGTTTTTGCCGCTGTTCATCTGAGAGATTGGCAGCCATCTGCTGGTGCGCCTCCGCCATGATTTGATGGACGCGCTGCCCAGTATCGCGCCGGATGACCCTTAGTTGCGCGGCCGTCTTGTCGATGATAGGCGAAATCTTGCCGACTTGTTCCGGCGTAAGATTGAGTTCGGTGCGGAGTCTCTCCTTCATTTCTGTGCCGATTCGCTCGGGATGATGCGATTCAAGGAAATGACGCCGGGTGTATGATCCTCCAACGAACGCCCCAGTAATTCCGCCCGCGACGAACACGAGGAGAAATCCGGCGATGAGTTTCCATTGCAGCGTCGGGTTCATTTCGAGAACTCATCCTGGATCGCCGAATCCGCGATCGCGAATTCGTTGGTAAGCGATCCGCGGATTTCGCGGCTCTGATTTATTTCACGAACGGCGGCGATTGTTGAGAGCACGATCACCACAGCTGACAACGCTGCCACGCGTCGAAGCAGTTGCATCACCCCATCGGGCATCGAGGAAGTGGCGCGCCAGAGCGCAATCACGCGAGTATCGAACCCGAATGGCATCGCCGGGGAAGGTTCGTCGCTCATCTTCGCAGCCGACTGTAGCAACCGATCGATGTTGTCGTTATTCATCGCTTTTCCCTTGCTGAAATTTTCTCGAGCTGTTGTTTCATTTTTCGCCGTGCCCGAAAGGCCCGCACCTTAACGAGTGCCGCACTCCAACCAGTAATCTTCCGGATTTCATCGACGCTACGTCCCTGCAAGTATAGCAAATCAATCGCCAGCCGCTCGACCGGTTTCAGTGCTGCCAAAAGATGCTCTATCAGCTGACGCGAAGCGAATCGTTGGTCGGGAGCCAGTTCGTCGCTGGAGCCTGCCAGATTTTCGATCACCGCCTGTTCCTCGACGGTCAAATCGGCGTGGCGCAATTCCGGTCGCAGTTTTTCCGACTCGATTTGGTTCAGGCAGGTGTTAACCGCTACGCGTGACACCCAGTGTTCCAACGGCACTTTGCCGGAGAATTGTGATAGTTTTTGAAATACTTTTATGAAAATCATCTGGCAAATGTCCTCCTCCGGTGTTCGACGCGGTCGATGTGCGCGAACAATCTTTGCCACCAACGGATAAAGCCGTCGCACCAGCTCGCGAGCAGCTGTGTCATCGTTTTGAAGCGCAGCTTTAACCAAAGCGCTTGCGTCAGAATCATCCATGTGATCGATAGCGCATCCACACCATTAAACGTGACCGGCGGGACTGTGCTTTGGTTACAATTTCTCTTGTACCAGTGCCCATGCCAAGTACCTCTGGGTTTGGCGCTCTCTCCAGCGAACACGGCTGCAATCGCTGAAAAATTTTGTAACCACTGAGGGCTGCACGCGGTCACCTCTTTTAAAGGCGCAAAGAAGCGCTTCTAAATAACAATCAAACCAAACTATGAAAAGAAACCTATTAGCAGTTGCAGCCGCCGGTGCGATCGCGCTGGGCGGTTTTGTCGTTGCGCAGGCACAGCCGGGCGCTTGCGGCTCTGGACACTGGCATGGCCATGGGTTCGGCCTTCAAGATCTCACTGGCAAGTTGAATCTGACGGCCGACCAGCAGAGTAAGGTTGAGCCGATTCTTGACGCGACCAAACCGCAAATCGCCGCGATTCATCAGGAGGCGATGCAGAAAACCAAAACCGTAATGGATGATGCGATGTCACAAATTCGTCCGCTGCTTACCGCAGAGCAGCAGAAAAAATTCGATGCGATCCAGAAAGCGCATCAAGACATGATGAACGCTGCAAAAGAGCTTCATCAAGCAACCCAGGATTAACTTGGTTGTTCGGGGTAAGGGATCGGCGACGCCTTGGAAACGTCGCCGACTCACTTTCTGCGACTGCAATCCAGGAAAGATGATCAATTCGCCTCAACCTTGACTCACCCGTTGAAGATGTCTTAGTCAATTATGAAACGAAAACTTCTTACGCTTACCGTTGCAGGCTTGGTTGCATTTGGCGGTTTTGCCGTTGTGCAAGCACAAGGCCGATCTGGTGGCGGCCGAGGTCACGCGCTTGAACATTTAACTGAAGGACTGAACCTGACGTCCGATCAAAAGGCCAAAGTCCAACCGCTTCTTGATCAAGCTCAGCCGCAAATTGCTGCGATTCGCCGGGAGGCCATGCAGAAAATAAAATCGGTGGTGGACAGTACCGCATCGCAAATCCGTCCACTGCTCACGCCTGAGCAGCAAAAGAAGCTCGATGATAATCAGAACACCCATCGAGGCAGGATGAAGGCGCGCGACGAGGCTGATGATACGACGGGCGATTAGTTTCGCCAGTCCAAATCGGGCCGCGGGACAGAATTCGCGATCTGACAGATCTTGTGCCGTCGGCGTCTGTTCCGAGATCATTGCTGTTGCGCTCGAGGCGACTGCGAAGGCTGTTGAGGTTAACAGCCCCTACCCAGGGATCACGATCGGGCTTTAATCCTTAGTCCTTCTCAGCGAGAACAAAACCAGGATGACGCCAACGGCGGCCAGAATGATCGCAATAGTGAAGCCCGTTGACGCGATTTCGCCCCTGGAATGGTAATCCATTTTTAGGTGTCCAGCGAGACCGATCAGGAAAGAAAGAAAGCCAACACAGAACAAAATCACTCCGATCGCTCTCTGGTCGTTGGTAGAGATTTTCATGGCTGCCGCATCAAATATAGCTGCGACCGGAAAATTCAAGTGCGCTCTTTGCGTTGGCAGCGTTAATTGATTGATGTTGAAGGGTCAGCCGCTGTTATTTGCACTGTCGGTTTCGCTGGCTGCGGCTGGGTCTCTCAATGCGCAGATCGATCGCGTGACCGGCAAAAATTTCGCTACGCGATCGGAAGTTCTGGCGACACACGGAATGGTTTGCACCAGTGTGCCGGCGGCCACACAAGTCGGACTCGATGTTCTAAAGCGCGGGGGCAGCGCCGTGGATGCCGCGATCGCCGCAAACGCAACGCTCGGTTTGATGGAGCCTGTTTCAAACGGTGTTGGTGGGGATTTGTTTGCGATCGTTTACAGCGCCAAGGAAAATAAGCTTTATGGGATCAACGGGAGCGGCCGTTCCCCGCTTGGACTGAGCTACGATCAGATGAAAATCGAGTTGGCGAAGCTGCATCGCGAGACCATTCCGCCACTCGGCATGCTCCCGATCAGCGTGCCCGGCTGTGTCGATGCATGGGCGGAACTGCACAAAAAATTCGGTAAACTCAAATTGAGCGACGATCTCGCCCCGGCGATTCGTTATGCGGACGAAGGTTTCCCGGTCACCGATTTGATCGCGTATTACTGGGCGTTTGGTCCTCGCCTTTACAAGGGATTGCCAGGTGCGTTTCTGGAAACGTACACGGTTGACGGGAAGGGACGCACACCCGCGAAAGGTGACATCTTCAAAAATCCGGCTTTGGCGAGAACGTTGCGACTGATTGGCGAGCAGGGACCCGACGCTTTCTACAAAGGTGAAATCGCCGACAAGATAGACGCGTTCATGCAGGCCAATGGAGGTTTTCTGCGGAAAATCGATTTCGCGAAGCATACCTCGACCTGGGTCGATCCGGTGTCGGTGAATTATCGTGGTTATGATGTTTTTGAACTTCCGCCTAACGGGCAGGGAATCGCCACCCTGCAAATGTTGAACATTCTGGAAGGATTCGATCTGCGTGCGATGGGGCGCAATTCACCTGAGATCCTACATACGATGATTGAAACGAAGAAAATTGTGTGGGCCGATCGTGCAAAGTTTTATGCAGATCCTGCGTTCGCAAAAATTCCGCTCACCGGATTGCTTTCAAAGAGTTACGCAACCGAGCGCCGAAAACTGATTGACCCGAATCACGCAGCGAAAACTGTAGAGGCAGGCGTCCCGCCTGCGAATCCCATAAGCTCGCAGCCGAAACGGTTGCCGCTACAGGCGCGCCTGCATGATCAAGGCGATACGATTTACCTGTGCACAGCTGATGATGAAGGGAACATGGTTTCGCTCATTCAAAGCAACTATCGGGGAATGGGCAGCGGGATCGTCGTCCCAAATCTTGGGTTCATGTTTCAGGATCGCGGCGAACTTTTCTCCATGGCGCCGCAGCACGCGAATGTCTACGCGCCTGGGAAACGGCCGTTTCACACCATCATCCCGGGGTTCGTCATGAAAGACAGCAAACCGTGGGAAGCATTTGGTGTGATGGGCGGTGACATGCAGCCGCAGGGGCATGTGCAAGTGCTCACTAACCAGATTGACTTCGGTTTGAACGTGCAGGAAGCCGGCGATGCATCGCGCTGGCACCACGAAGGCGATAACGAACCGACTGGCGAAAAAATGGACAACGGCGGTTACGTTGAAGTTGAGAGCGGCGTTCCCTACGAGACGGTCCGCGAGCTGCGCAAGAAGGGGCACGACATGCGTTTCGATGTTGGCGGCTACGGCGGTTATCAAGCCATCAAAGTTGAAATACACGATGGGCAGCGCATTTACGTCGGCGCCAGCGAATCACGCAAGGATGGCCAGGCAGCAGGCTATTAAGCACTACGACAATAGCATCACACAAAGAACACGACGGACACAAAGTGATAATCAGAAATTCCCTTTGACCCTCGTGCGAGCTAATTCTTGGGAGTCTTAAGTTCAGCGACTTTTTCTTCGGCGTTTGTTACGTCGGATTTGTGAGCGCTGCCAAGTTTAAGCAATCGCTGCTGACGCCGCAGGTTGGCTTCTGCAGATTCGAGCTCCGCGATCTGGCGTTTAGAGTCTGCCATTTCCGCAGCGGCGACTAATTGCGCCAACGCTGCTTTCGCGACATCCAGTTCCTGTTTCGTCGATTCACCGGACGCAACTCGCGATTCCTCCTCGACAAGTCTTTCCTTCGCTTGCGCGACTCTGGCGTTTGCCAGTACCACTTCACACTTGATCACCTTCAACGCGCGCTGCTCCACTTCCACTTTCGCCAGCACACCAATTTTCCACAGACGTTCCGCGCCGGCCGCATTTTGTTTCGCACGCTCCAGTTTTTTTTCACATCGGGCAACGTCGCCGTCAGGTGTTTCAGTCTCGGCTAGTTCGTCAGAAAGATTTTGCTTCAATATTGGTGGCTCAACATCGAACTCGTCCGGTTGGTCGGAGTTGCTCGATTGATCCGCTGCCAGCACGATCATTACACTAGTGAAAAAGGTCACCGGCAACGCGATCGCGCGGATCATGCCGCAAGTTTATCACAACATTCAAACTCAAGGAACAACGGCGCGGATAGCCGTTTAAGAACACGTGACGCTTCGGAGTCGCGATTTCTTGATGATTGTTGAAATTTTTCTTTCATCCCTCGCTCTCATTAAATAAAACACCGCATCGGAGGAATTTATTAAGTCGGTTTTCCGGCAGGGCCTAACGATCATCGCGGTTTTGGCAATCATCGTTCCATCCGCCGCGACGGATCTTTTCCCGACCTCGGGACCTATTGTATCCGGTAATGTCGCCCGTCTTCGATTCGGGAAAGCGGCTGCGCCGAAGAATGCGCCCCTCCCGGTGAAGCGGGCGATTTGGGCCGGCAACCAACTTCGCCACAAGCGCTATCGTTATGGAGGTGGTCACAAATCGTTTGATGATCACACTTACGATTGTTCCGGCACAATTTCCTATGTGCTGGGCGCCGCTGGTTTGATCGCCTCGCCGATGAGTTCTACGGAGTTCCGAAGTTACGGCGAGCGGGGCGCTGGCAGATGGATCACGATTTATGCGCGCGAGGGTCACACCTTCGCCGTGATTGCCGGGCTGCGACTCGATACTACGCCATTTGAACGTTATCACGGCAAATGGGCTCCCCGGTGGCAAACGGTTTACCGTCCACCGAACGGGTTTGATGCGAGACACCCCATCGGGTTGTGACACCAAAGATGGGAGGATTCCGGGGAATTTCTCTGGAGCTTGAATATTAATTATTGAAACTTTGCTCGTGCGAAACACGGGTCCGTTCACACCAGCAGAGTTGCGCACATTACGCGCGCTGAAAACTCCGGTCGGTATCCAGAAATTTCTCGATGGCCTGCCTTACAATCTCAATTACACCGCACGCTCGCCAAAGCGAGTGTTGCACGACCGCGTCGCATCCTGCCTCGAAGGCGGAATTTTCGCTGCGGCTGCGCTCCATGTGCTCGGATTTCCGCCATTGATTTTCGATCTCGAAGCAGAACAGGACACCGACCATGTCGTCGCGATCTTCAAACTGCGCGGCCACTGGGGCGCGGTGGCGAAATCGAACTTCACAGGATGCCGTTATCGTGAGCCGGTCTATCGCAGCCTGCGCGAACTGGCGATGAGTTATTTCAATATCTATTTCAACTTGCGGGGCGAACGCACTCTTCGACACTACTCACGGCCGGTAAACCTGACGCGATTCGACGATCGCAACTGGATGACCACCGATAAGCCAGTCTGGTTCATAGCCGAATACCTATGCGAAATCCCGCACATCTCGTTGCTTACACCTGCAATGGAAAGGAATCTTACACGTCTCGATCGTCGCACGCTGAAAGCTGAAATGGTTGG
This sequence comes from Candidatus Udaeobacter sp., assembly GCA_035713885.1. Lineage (GTDB taxonomy): Bacteria > Verrucomicrobiota > Verrucomicrobiia > Chthoniobacterales > UBA10450 > Udaeobacter. Next base: position 46,849 of record DASTMV010000193.1, read on the forward strand.
TTATCGAAGGAAATAGCTTTCTGTGCCAAGGAGCAGACGCCTCCGAACGTGCGTCACTTGGGGGGAGACTGGCTACAACATTTACAAAAGGGCGCTATCTTGTGAGTAACCGCCTTTGCTTCCCATGCTTCTAGTTACTACGGCAGACATTTCGGTTTGGATCATCTCCGCGCTGCTCGCGCTCGGCATTGGCTGGGGCAAATATGCTAAATGGAAAGGGCGCAACCAACTCGTCCGCGAGCTAGCATCGATGAATCGGGATCGGCGTGAAAGGGTGCTTAGCCGGATGAATCCAGAGCAGGCCATGGAAGCACGGCAGGAGTTGATGCGTCGATTCAGTATTTTTTGAATTCTGTTTGTGGCGTTGTAGGGGAACGGCTTCGGTTGCCAGGCTTCAGCAGGCAGAGCGCTGACCTGCAATTGCGCCTTCCGCATTCAATCCTTGTCATTCTGAGCGGAGAGAAGAACCTCTGCTTTGTTCCATGTCCTTAACGCCGTTCGAAATGATCGTCTCGGTAATGCCGGGAGACATCGACGAGCAGAACCATGTGAATAACACGGTTTACTTGCGTTGGGTCCAGGAGGTTGCCACTGCGCATTGGCGAGCGACAGCTAACCCGAAAGCGCAGGAGAACATCGGCTGGGTGGTGCTGCGGCATGAGATCGACTACAAAGCGCCTGCATGCTCCGGCGATCACGTTCTTCTGCGCACATGGGTTGGCAAAGCCACCCGGCTCACGTTTGAAAGGTTTACAGAAATGCTGCGCAGCAATAATGGGCAGTTGCTTTCGACCGCTCGAACGCTGTGGTGTCCGATCAATGCGCAAACCGGGCATCCAATCCGCGTAGCAGCAGATGTGCGCAAGCAGTTTTCGATTGAATATTAACAGGCCTCGTTATCAGCGGTTTGTCGTATTTGGAACCTGAAGCGCGACCGTTTAACTTTCCCCGTTGAGCACAACGCCTGATACACGCCCGGTCGTTGCTTGTTACTGCGCGACGTTTCTGAAGCCGGAGATGCTGCACATCTACCGGCAAATCACTGCCTTGAAGCGATGCGCTCCTGTGGTGATCGCGCAGAAACGCCAAAATGCGGAACAATACCCTTTCAAGCCGATCAGAATTGTTCCGAAGCCGCCAGCGCATTTCCTGCGTCGGTTTTGGTTCAGACAAATACGGGATGAGCCGTGGCAAATTTCCAAGGCCGAACTGATCGCTTTACTCCGTGTTCTAAGCGAAACGCGGTCACGCCTCCTGCACATTTACTTTGGCCAAATCGCTGTCCATCTCCTGCCGCTGACCAGGGAATGGCAAAATCCATGCATTGTCTCCTTTCATGGCGCCGACGCCATGGTAGACATGGACAAGCCGGCTTATCGAGAAGCCACGCTGGAAATGCTGGATGCGGTGAAGCTGGTACTGGTTCGATCGGATTCGCTGCGGCAGGCACTCGTGGATTTCGGTTGCGATCCAAAAAAAATCGAGATTCAGCGGACCGGCATCCCGCTGGAAGAGTTTCCGTACAGGGAACGCATCTTTCCCAAAGATGGAGAGTGGCGTTTGGTGCAGGCTGGACGACTTATCGAGAAAAAAGGTCTGCCGGTGACGCTTCGAGCTTTCGCAAGTTTCGTGCGTCGGTTTCCAAAAGCGATGCTGACGATTGCCGGCGAAGGACCGTTGCTCAACGAACTGCAACACCTTGCTCGCGAATTGAACATCAGCAAACGCGTCTCGTTTACTGGTTTTATTTCGCAGGCGGAATTGCGAGATGTTTATTACCGGTCCCACATTTTCGTGCACCCCAGTCAAACGGGCCATGACGGGAACCAGGAGGGCGTCCCGAATTCAATGCTTGAAGCGATGGCCAGCGGATTACCTGTATTCGCAACCGATCACGGCGGTATCCCCGAAGCAGTCGAAAACAGGATAACCGGACTACTCGTGCCCGAGCGTGATGACGAAGCGTTAGCCCTAGCACTGATCGATGCGACGCAGAATTCCGCTCTCTTTTCGAGCATCGCCCGAAGCGGCGTCGAAAGTGTTGGAAAAAATTTTAATCTGCAACGGCAAGCACAACGGCTGGAGGAAATCTATCTGCGAACCATCGGTTGGAACGATTGATCCCAATTGTCTGCCGGCTCGGCTAAACCGGCTCTACCTCTGGCCATTCGTCGCCAGGCAACCTGCGGGACCTCGCAGCCTCTCAGATCATTTTGGATGCCAGGGCTGGGTCACGTTTTGAATGCGCGGCTTGCACTTGTCGCTGACCAAAACGAAAGCCAGTGTATTCTGGTTCTGGCGACTGAATTTATAAACGCCAGGACCGTTGCAAGATTTGGGAATCGACCCGGCGCGGCGCGTTTCTTGAATGGTGATTGTATCGCCTTCAACCGTGTAGTTGCCCCAGATCTCTGTCTTCGGCTTCGTAGCCGTCACATGAAATGTGCCGTCGGCATTGAGGGTCCAGACGGTACCGAGTGAGTTGGTCCACGTGCCGGCGAGGGCAGTTGGGCCAGATGACGTGGTCGCGCAAGAACCTACTAAGACTAACAGAATGCCTGCCAGAATAACTCTGAGAGGAGTTTGTGTTTTCATCCTCTGCATGCTGCCTCAGAGTAACCGCGGCGGTCAAGCATGTAGCGCAGCGGGTCATCTTTGAAGAGAGGCGTTGCAAACGCCTTCGTCACTAAAGTACAAGAGGGCTGTGGATGCACTACCGACACGACCTGCGATGCCAAAGCCGAATTGGTGGAGGCGAAACTGGAAATGGTTCGTGCCACTGGGATGTTTCACTGTGGCTCTGTTGTTTGTGGCATTCGTTGGATCAATTCTCGTGATCGTCTTTAGCGCGATGAAGTCGACCGATGTTTACAAGGAGTCGTTGGCCCGCGCCAAAGCGGATCGTGCTGTAATCGATGCGCTTGGTTCGCCCGTTAAGGACGGATTCCTCGTGTCAGGTAACACAAACTTGAACGGCGCATCCGGTGAATCCAACCTGGCGATTCCCATCTACGGTCCAAAGGGAAAAGGCACAATTTACGTCTCAGCGAAGAAATCACTTGGGCAGTGGAATTATTCCGGGCTCGTCGTGGAGATTGGGCAAACTCACGAACGAATCGATTTATTGCAACCATCGGCGGCTCCCAGTTCGCCTTGATTATTGTCAGTGCAAACCGCGACAACCAAGCTTTCGGCTACCACGATCCTTTTGGGAATTGCCGGAGGAATTGTCGGCCTCGCGGTTGGAGTATGTCTTGGATTCGGGCTCGGCGCAGCGTTAGCCAGTGTATTTCACATTTCGTCGTTCGAGGGTGGCGCCGGTTATTTTGCTATTGCGATTGCCTTTATCGTCACGGTTCTCGTGACACCACTCGCAATTATTGTCACGCTTTACTGCCGGGGAATACGCGGATTTTTGCTGTTCATTGGGCTGATCGTCGTTTTTCTATCGATCTTTGCCATCGCCGCAGCTGGCTTCGGAATTTGGTATGTGGCTCAGCCGCACGTTTTGAACCTGAACGGCCCAACACCGCAGTTGGAATTCGAGGTGAAACCGCCCGAGGGACAGTCTGTCGAAAGTCTCGCCAACGTTGAACCGGAGCTCGATACGGACCGTAATTCGATGCCGGGAATGTGGCGTACGGATGTCCCCGAAAACCCCGCCGTGCGCGCTGGCTACGTTGATCTTTATTTTCGCACGTCCGGGAGACTGTTCGTTCTAAAATTTTCCGGACACGACGATCGAATCTTTAAACTCCACCTTCCGGGAAATCCGATGAAGCCGAAATACCGGACTTGGTCTCAGTGGCAAAAACCAGACTTCGTGGCCAAAGCCAATGAGCAACCGACCCGTTTTTCCGGCAGCAACGATTATCAGATCCGCTACAAAGTCGATTACCAGGATCACTGAGATTGCCCGTTCTGTTCTGGCGACCGGCGGCCCTGTATCCAGGCGCGACGCTTCGACCTAACGGTTTACCTATCGCTTCACGCAGGTAAGTTTCGTGTGATGTCAATCTCCGAGGAACAGGTGCGGAACGCATTGAAATTGGTAAAATATCCGGGGTTCACCCGCGATATCGTTTCGTTCGGATTGGTGAAATCGATCCAGATCGAAAGCGGCGATGTAAAGGTGCAACTCGCGCTGGCGACAAACGATCCAAACGTTCCGGCCACAATAAAGAATGATGCGGAACGCGCGCTCCGGGCTCTCGACGGAGTCGGCAGCGCGAAAGTGCTAATCGATATCCAGGCGCCACCCGGCGGGACAGCCGCGGGCATGGTTACGATGCGGATTCCGGGAGTAAGGCATGTCATTGCTGTGGCCAGTGGCAAAGGTGGTGTCGGAAAATCAACCATCGCAACAAATCTTGCCGTCGCCCTCGAGCAAACTGGCGCACGTGTCGGTCTATGTGATTGCGATATTTATGGCCCGAGTATTTCGCTCATGTTCGGTACCCGCGAACGGCCGACGGCCACGGATGAAAACATGATCATTCCGATCGAGCAATACGGGCTACGGCTGATGTCGATGGGCTTTCTCCTCGACGACACATCGCCGGCGATTTTGCGCGGGCCGATGGTGACACGCTACACACAACAATTTCTGCGGCAGGTCGAATGGGGCGAATTGGACTATCTTGTGCTCGATCTTCCACCGGGCACCGGCGACATTCAGCTGACGATTGTGCAGACCGTCGCATTGTCGGGAGCTATCATCGTTACGACGCCTCAGGAAGTCGCGCTGATCGACGCGCGTAAAGCCGCAACCATGTTTGAAAAAGTCAATGTGCCAGTGCTGGGGTTGATCGAGAACATGAGTTACTTCCTCTCGCCATCGGACAATAAACGCTACAATATTTTCGGTGCCGGTGGCGGCGAACGCGAAGCCAAACGCTTGCGTGTGCCATTGCTCGGGCAGATTCCGATCGACATCGCCACGCGCGAGGGAGGCGACCGGGGGATTCCGATCGTGTGCGAAAATGGCCAATCGCCAGTAGCTGCTGAATTTAAGCGGATTGCCGAAAGCCTTCGCAAAACTCTGCGCTAGGAACGGCGCCGCGCCATTTCCCGAAATATTTCGGGACAGCACCCCATTACTTCGAACCAGGCATCCGCCGCTCCAGCGGCAAACGGAGTTAAATAAAGTCCACGATCGCCCCGTCCAATTTCAAAATTGATTTTCGTGGCGACCAAGCCGTTCGGAGTTGACTACGTGGAGATCTTATGAAAGAAAAACCGGACATGCCCACTTCGGAAGTAGATGAAGCGCAATTCGTCAAAGAGTCGGCGCTCTACAAAGAGTTTCTTGCCGAGCGCGCGGAGATTTTAAAGCACAAGTGGATCGAAAGCGAAAAAGCCGGTAAAGACATCGGCTTTGAAAAAGCTCTGTTGGACTGGATTGTGAAACACCGCTCCAACTGGCGAGAGCGACGACGAAAGGAGGCGCGCACCGAACAGCCCGCCTCCTAATTTTTTTTACCTTTAAGGCGATCCCGCGAGGTCGCCAAGGAAACTGATGAAACCAGAACAAAATTCATCCGCTACCGTCCCTCTAATGGACGCGGAGGCAATTCGTCGCGCGCTGCGGCGTATTGCGCATGAAATCATCGAGCGAAGTACGAACCTCGATCGCATAGTGCTCGCGGGAATTCCATCGCGCGGCATTGAGATAGCGAGACGCTTGGCAGGTTTTATGGGCGAAATCGCAAAGATCGGAGTCGAGACTGGTGTCATTGATGTGGCGATGCATCGGGATGACGTCGGGAGACGCCCCGAATTGCCTGTTGTGCATGCGTCGAAGCTCCCAATGCCACTGGAGAATTGGGCCGTCATCATCGTCGATGATGTGCTTTATACCGGTCGCACCGTGCGCGCGGCGATGGACGCGATTAGTTCATTCGGGCGTCCCGCTCGCATACAGCTCGCCGTATTGGTCGATCGCGGCCACCGGGAGCTCCCGGTTCGACCCGATTACGTCGGAAGAAATTTGCCGACTGCAACTATGGAACGAATTCAGGTGCGTCTGCAGGAAACTGACAAGGAGCCAGACGCAGTGTGGCTGGAGAAAGAATGACTACGCGCTGGACACGAAAGGATCTGTTGGGCGTGCGCGAATTGTCGGCAGACGAAATCAATTTCGTTCTCGAGACGACCGACGCATTCAAACAGGTCGGCACACGCGAAATCAAAAAAGTACCTGCGTTGCGCGGGAAAACGCTGGTCAACTTTTTTATCGAGCCGAGCACACGCACTCGCACTTCGTTCGAATTAGCCGCATTTCGGCTCAGCGCGGACGTGATCAACATCTCGGCAACCACTTCCAGCCTGACCAAGGGTGAGACGCTCAAGGACACGGCGCGCAATCTCGAGGCGTTGCAGGCGGACATTATCGTTCTTCGTCACAGTGCCGCCGGCGCGCCGCAGTTTCTGGCGCGCCAGCTGAAAGCAAGTGTGATTAACGCCGGGGATGGCGCGCACGAACATCCGACGCAGGCGCTTCTTGATCTTTATACAATCCGCGAGCGTAGAGGTAAGATCGCCGGGCTCAATGTCGCGATCGTCGGCGACATTTTATTTAGTCGCGTCGCGCGCTCCAACATTTTCGGTCTGCTGAAGCTCGGTGCACGCGTTACTCTGGTCGGCCCGAGCACGCTGGTTCCACGGGAATTCCAGAAGCTGGGCGTCAAGATTTCGCACGACATCGAGGACATCCTGCCCAAAGCGGATGTCATAAATCTGTTGCGTATTCAGCACGAACGCCAACGACGCGAATATTTCCCGGGTCTCGGTGAATACGTCCGCTTATTCGGCCTAACGAAAGAACGCGCGAGACTCTTGAAACCGGATTGTCTGGTCATGCATCCCGGCCCAATTAACCGCGGGGTAGAGATCGATAGCGAAGTCGCGGACGGACTGCAAAGCGTAATTCTTGATCAAGTCACTAATGGACTGGCGGTACGCATGGCGGTTTTGTACCTATGCGGAGGGATCGCGAGTTAGTGAACGCACGATTCTCAAATCCACACGGGGAGCGCGGGCATGTTGCCCGCCGTTCCCTGCATTCCGCCGTGAACACAACACATGTTGAAAGACCCAGGAAACACGGCGCTGCGCGCCGCGAAGGTTCCGTCCGGCAGTGTGCCGGACCAGGCGAACAGAATGCTCGCGCTGCCCAGATCATTCCTGTTGCATGAGCACCACGATCATTCGCAACGGTCGAGTAATCGATCCCATAAATAATCGCGATGAGGCAGCCGATGTCTACATCACTGATGGTCAGATTGCAGAGCAATCGACAATCGATGGTCGGGAATCTGAAATCGAATACATCGACGCAAACGGCCTCATCGTCACACCGGGCTTAATCGACATCCATGTTCATCTGCGCGAACCGGGATTTGGTCATAAAGAAACGATCGAGTCCGGCGCGCGCGCGGCCGCCGCCGGTGGATTTACGACGGTTATTTGCATGCCGAATACCTCGCCGGCTGCAGATAACCCCAGCACAATCGCGTGGATTAAAAATCGTGCGGCGGCCGTCGCATGTGTCAATGTTTTGCCTGCCGGCGCGATTTCAAAAAACCTCGCGGGCGAAGAACTCGCACCGATCGGCTCACTCGCGCACGCAGGCGTGGTTGCGATCACGGACGACGGCCGTTGTATTCAAAACCACGAGCTCATGCGCCGCGCGGTCGAGTATGCGCGCATGGTCGGCATACCGATTCTCGACCATTGCCAGGATTACCATCTCGTAGGCAACGGAGTTGTGCACGAGGGCTATTGGAGCACGCTTCTTGGATTACCCGGCTGGCCCGCAGCTGGCGAGGAAGTCGTTATCGCGCGCAACATCCTGCTCGCGGAACTTTGCGATCATCACATCCATTGCCAGCACGTGACGACTGCAGGCGGTGTGCGGCTGCTTCGTGAAGCGCGAGCGCGCGGTGTAAAAATTAGCGGCGAGGTTTGCCCGCATCACATCGCTTTAACTGACGAAGCGATCCAAAACTTCGAGACGAACTACAAAATGAACCCGCCTCTTCGCTCACAGACTGACATTGATGCGCTGCTGGAAGGAATCTCTGACGGAACGCTGTCGGTCTTATGCTCGGATCACGCTCCCCACGCGGATTTCGAAAAGGAAGTGGAATTCGATACAGCTCCATTTGGCATCGTCGGGTTAGAGACGGAGCTCGGGTTATTTCTCGATTTATTAGTGCACAAACACCGCAAGATCGAAATCGGGCGATTGGTGGAAATGTATACGATTGAGCCAGCGCGTTTGCTCAGCATCAACGCCGGCACCTTATCCATCGGCGCGCGAGGGGATGTAACGTTGATCGATCCGGAACTCGAGTGGACAGTGAAATTCGGTCACTTCGAGTCGATGTCGCGCAACTCACCATTTGACGGCTGGAAATTAAAGGGCCGTGCCGTGCGTACGATTGTGGGCGGCAAAACCGTTTGGAAACTTTAGTGGCAGCCGTGTCGGCTGCTTTGCTTTTAGATTCGTAAAAGACACAGCTGGGTCTACGACTACTCCGCGATGAAGCCGCCGTGGATATAGCTTTCCAGGTGAGCAATCGCCGCCTGCTGACAGGAAATCACGTGTTTCACAAGATCCCCGATGGATATAATTCCAACCACTTTGTCGCCATCGAGCACCGGCAAATGCCGGATATGTTGATCGGTCATGAGGCGCAGGCATGTCTCCACGCCCTCGCGCAAATGGGTGGTGAATACATTCGTTGACATAATTTCTGCCACCTTCGTTTCGCGGGAACGCTTGCCGCGCAACATGATTTTGCGTGTGTAATCCCGCTCGGAAATGATTCCCACCAATCGCGTCACGTCCATGACGAGCAGAGCACCGACGTTCTTCGCATCCATCAGTTGCACCGCTTCAAAGACTGTCGCGTCGGGCGATACGGAATAAATATTGCGGCTTTTTTGATTCAGAACTGCGCCGATCGTGCCGCTAACATCCATACATTTTCGCTGCCAAACAGCGACACTTCAGATAATAGGGCAAGAGCAGCATTTCATGCAAAACAAATAAACAGGCGATGACGACTTCCGGGAAGAGCGTTCGAGGCCGAAGACCTGGACTCGAAAACTTCTGTAGAGGCAGCCGTGTCGGCTACAATTCCAACCCGCAGGCAACACGTCCGCCAGATCCTTCACACTCGGTCAATTACCACCAGTTCACTTCGATGCAGCCAACACTGGTTCAGGTCGGACTCAGAAAAATCTGTGTAAATCTGTGTTCATCTGTGGCTGATTAGACCTGACCCATGAGGCCGAACCCATATCTGTTCATTGTGATTTTCATCGGCGTCGCACTGGCGTTTCCGTTGATTCCGTTGGCGCTCGCATGGCTCTGGCGGCTATTTTTTCAACCCCCAAAACCCGGACCCGATAAGACGTCGACGTATGAATGCGGAGTCGAATCGATCGGCGAAGCGCATATCCAGTTCCATGTGCAGTATTATCTATACGCCATCATCTTTTTGATCTTCGACGTCGAAGCGGTGTTTCTAGTGCCGTTTGCGGTCGCTTTCACAGGTTTGCCGATTGGAGCATTTGTCGCAATTCTCATTTTCCTTCTGCTGCTGATCGAAGGCCTCGTCTGGGCCTGGGGCAAGGGATGTTTGCAATGGCAGCGCTAGCGCTCGGGCGCTGGTTAAAACACTTAGAAGAGTTACATTGTTCAAACTGGCAGATTTATAAGGCGCAATGCGATGGTCTGTGAGTTTGTAGCGAGATTTCATGAGCCAAATTGACGAACAACTGCGTAGCCAACTGCAACGGCAGGGAGTCTGGGTGACTTCAATGCAGGATCTTTATAATTGGGGACGTAAGAATTCGATCTGGCCGTTGCAATTTGGATTGGCCTGTTGCGCCATTGAAATGATTGCCACCGCCGCGTCCCGCTACGACATCGCGCGATTCGGCGGTGAAGTGTTCCGACCGTCACCGCGTCAGGCTGATCTCATGATCGTTGCCGGAACTGTCACTAAAAAAATGGCGCCGCAAATCGTGCGCCTCTATAATCAGATGGCCGATCCAAAATACGTTATCGCGATGGGCGCCTGCGCAATTTCCGGCGGCCCATTTAAACAAGGGTACAACGTGCTCAAAGGCATTGACCGGTACATCCCCGTCGATGTGTACATCCCTGGCTGTCCTCCGCGTCCGGAAGCGTTGCTCCACGCGTTTATGGAACTGCAGCGCAAAATCGACAGCCAGAAGCTTACGGGAGCGGACAAGGCTGAGTTCCTGAAACCGGAGCAGCCAAGCGAATTTCCAGTGCCGAAGTTTGGTGAGCACGACCTCGAGCCAGTCGCGAATGCGACCCTTTTTCATCCGCCGGTGATCGATAGGCAAAGTTAACTTTTGACTGTTGCAGCCCTTCATGGAGTCGCTCGACCAAATCAAATCTCGCATCGAAACGGCTGTGGCCGGCGCGAAGATCGAAATCGTGCAAAACGGGAGTCCGTCCCACCAGGATTCGCTCTTCATTGATAACGAGCACGCGGTTGCGATTGCGAGCTTTTTGCGTGTTGATCCAGCGCTCTGCTTCGATTTTTGCTCCAATGTCACTGGCATCGATTGGCTTGACCGCGTCGTAAAGAAAACAACCAAGCTAAAGCAGTTCGTCGATGGTCAGGAAAAAGAGGTTGTCGAAACGACCGAGGAGAAAACTCCCGGTTATCTTGAAGCAGTTTACCATCTATACTCGATAACACATAAACACGGTCCATTGATCATTCGCATGCGCACAACTGGTCGCGCAGAGGGTGCGCGTTTACCTTCACTGACTCCCATCTGGCGCAGCGCCGAGCTTCAGGAACGCGAGATCTTTGATCTGTACGGAATTTCGTTCGAAGGCCACCCCGATTTGCGTCGAATTTTAATGTGGGACGAATTTAAAGATTATCCCATGCGCAAGGATTACCGAGAACCGGATGATTACGAGTGGGAACCTACAGCGCATGACGCAGTCTTGGAGAAAGCGAAAGCGCATTACCCATCGCGACCGGTGGAAGAAGAACTGGAACCATCCTGACTTGTCATGTTGAGCGAAGGGAACCATCTCTCGCGATTTCCGACACAACCGCCCGTGAAAAAGAGAGATCTTTCGTCGTCTTCGGGACTCAGGATGACAATCAAATGAGCGCCGCGGTTGAAACAATTGAGGCCCTAGAGCGGCCACCGTTGAGCTTGGGCTCGCGTCTTGAAGGTGAATTGCTCGAAGTGTCGATGGGGCCACAACATCCATCCACCCACGGTGTTTTTCGGATGAATGTGGCCCTCGAGGGCGAAGTCGTGAGGAAACTCAAACCGGTTTTTGGGTATCTGCATCGTAATCACGAGAAAATCGGCGAGAACACGAGCTATCTCGGCTCGATGCCTTACACCGATCGGCTCGACTACTTTTGCTCCATGACTAACAACTGGGCTTACGCGCTCAGCGTAGAGAAACTTGCCGGCATCGACCTTCCCGAGCGTGCGGAGTATCTGCGCATTATTCTCGCGGAATTGACTCGGCTCCAAAATCACGCCTCGCTGCTGGGTTTTTTGCTGAGCGACATGGGCGCTTGGGGCACGCCGCTCATGTACGCCTTCCGTGAGCGCGAGAAAATTCTCGACCTTTTCGAGTCGCTGGCCGGTTCGCGGATGATGTGCGACTACATGCGTTTCGGCGGCTGCCGCGTGGACGCCGACGACGAATGGCTTGCCCGCGCGAAACAAATTGTCGATCGTTTTCCGAAGTTTCTCGACGAGTTCGAGGAACTAATCCTCGGCAACGAAATCGTTATCGGACGCACGCAAAATGTCGGCAGACTCTCCGCCGAACTTGCCGTCAATGCCGGCATCACCGGCCCGATGCTACGCGCCTCCGGAGTCAATTACGACATTCGCAAAGTGGACGGCTACGGATTTTATCCACGTTTCAAATTTCGAATCCCGCTCGGCGACCACGGTGACACTTATGATCGTTTGATGATGCGCGCGCTGGAGATGCGGGAGAGCGTCTCGATTCTGCAACAAGCTTTTGCGCAGATTCAGCCCGGACCCGTTTTGAATCCGAAAGTGAAAGTCCGCGCATTTCGTCCGCCTGCGGGCGAGGCGTACGGCCGCATTGAAGCGCCAAAGGGCGAGCTCGGCTTTTATTTGATCAGCGACGGCAGCCCAAGTCCATACCGTTATCGTGTTCGGCCAACAAGCTTCGTCAATCTTACGGTTCTCGAAGACCTATGCCTGGGCCACACCGTCGCTGATGTAATGGTAATTCTGGGCAGCATCGACATAGTGATGGGCGAAGTCGATCGATGATCCCCGAATCAGCGATCATCGCGCAGAGTGATTACGGAATTGTGAAATTGAAACCCGCTCCGTTCATGACTTGCCCGCATGCAAAATTTTAGGATTTCTGGCCTTAAAACAAAAAGCCGCCGAGGCATCGTGTGCCCGGCGGCTTCTGTTTCAAACAGCTTGCCTCACGCTAGTCCAAGCGAATCGAGCGTCGGCTCATCGATTGATGCTGTGGTGGCGAGCCCCTGATCAGCTTGATAGGCAGAGAGCGCCTGCCTTGTCAACGGCCCAAGCAATCCATCCACTTCACCTGTGTAGTAACCCATTTGTTGTAACAGGGCTTGTGTGTCCGCGACCACCCGGTCCGGAGGTACCGCGTGGCTACCCACATAAATCGGTCCATCATAGGCATAATATTGAACTGAAGGGTTATAGCCCCAGGCCGGAAACCAGTAACCGTTGTTAAAGAAATAATAACCGCCACCGATCAGCTCCACACGGCCGTAGCGCGAGGTATACCAAGCAGCATCGTGCCATTCCGGATGATAGGATCGAAATACTTCGTATTGCTGACCCTGCCATTGGTCGCTCCCTTCAATCCGATGGTTCTGGTTAAAGGTAACCGATGGAACCTGCTGCGGCTTCGGTTGCGCGCGAAAGTTCGCGTGCTGCGATTTGACCTGTTGCACCTGCTGTGGAGCGGGTTTTTTAGCTGCTCCCGTTCCTTTGGGTTGCGCGTTTTGCTGACCAGCGACTGAGGCTGGCGGAACTCCGTTTTTTACAGCGGTCGTCGGATTAATAGACGTTGTCGTCGCTGTAGCGGAGCCCTTCATATTTTTTCTCCGCTGTTCAGTCTGCTGGTTCGTGCCGGTCGTAGAAGCATTTACAGATTCATTGTTTGCCCGAGCTCGTCGGTCTTTTCGAGCGCCGGGCTGGTTCGTTACTGCATTGTTCGGCTCTCTTGGAACATTATTGGTTTCTGGAGCGTTCGCCGATTCGCGGCCAGCCTGAGTCTTTCGGCCTTTTTCCTCACTGGCGGCATTGCGCTCTTTCGCTGCGCCACGTTGCTCCGTCGCGCCCCGTTGATTCAATGGGCGCTCCCGAGATTTCGCGCGAGGTTGTGCTTCAGGCGCCCGCGCTCTTTCCGGGGCGTGCTTACCTTTGGATGGTGACTGTTGCTCGACTGGTTGTTGCGCCAATGCGGCTCCAGTTAGTCCGAGTGAACAGGCTGTTAATAAACTGATAAGTGTCTTCATATGTGTCTAGTTATTAAGCTTGGCGATCTGTTGAGTTCCCTTCCTGGATTCGATGCGGGATAGACCGCCTTTTCCCGTACATTCGTGCAATCGCCGACATTTGGTTCCCTCGCGGCGACTGAATTCGAATTTCTAATTTCTTATGCAAAATCCTTCGATCAAGCTCTTTGCCTGACAAATTACCGGCTCGGTCGAAGCGGATCTCGCACCGCTGAATCGAAAGCGTGTGTCAAAGAGATTGATGCGCGACTCTGGTAGGCTCGTGCGGCACTGGGCGCAGCTATTCGCGCGCCAGATCGAGACGCAGCCGCATCGTCATGAGGGGGAGGCGATCAGCAGTTTTCGCAGCCGCTTGCCTTCGCCGCAGTCCAATCTTGCACAGCAGGTATCTCCAGGTTCTCGCTTCTCACTTCGTCCTTGACTGTCTATTTCCTGGTTTCCTGGCTTGTTAATTAGTTTTTTTCCTGATTCATCCTTCTTCCCTCTTATTTTCGCGCGTAGATTCTTTCGTGAAGCCCTTGCTCACCGGAATTGTCCTGGAAGAACTAGCGGAATTTCTGGAAAAACGAGGCGCGACTTCCTATCGCGCGAAACAGATCACCGACTGGATCTATAAAAAAGGGGTCGCTTCGTTCGACGCGATGACGGATTTGCCTAACGAGTTGCGCGCCCAGCTCGCTGCGGAGTTTGAGGTGCCGCAGATGGAAGTCGTTCGGGTCGTCGGCTCGAAAGACACGACGCAGAAATTCCTTTTCCGGTTACGCGATCAAAACCTGATCGAATCGGTCCTGATCCCAGCGTCACCCGCGCTTTATGGGCAGCCCTCGGATCGCCGGACGATCTGCGTCTCAAGCCAGGTCGGCTGCGCTTATGGCTGCAAATTTTGCGCCAGCGGATTGGAAGGTTACATACGCAATCTCGATGCAGGCGAGATTGTGCAACAGCTCATCGAGATTGAACAGAAGAGCGGCGAAAAGATCGACAACGTGGTCTTCATGGGCATGGGCGAACCGCTCGCGAACCTGAAGAATCTGCTTCGCGCGATTCATATTATCAATGCACAATGGGGCCTCGGCATTGGCGCCCGTCACGTCACGATTTCGACTAGCGGCCTCGCTCCGCAAATCCGTGTACTGGCCAAGGAATCCTTGCAGTTTCGCCTTGCTCTTTCGCTGCATGGCGCAACCGACGACGTGCGCAGCCAGATCATGCCGGTAAATAAGCGATATCCGCTCAAGGTGTTACTCGAAGCGTGCGATTACTACGTCGCAAAAAAAGGAAGGCTGACGTTCGAGTACATCCTGATCGCCGACCTCAACGAGGCTGACGAGCAGGCTCGTGAGCTAGCCAAAATCGCGCGCCGCCTCTCGGCCAAGGTCAATCTCATCCCATACAACACCGTGGACGGCCTGGAATGGTCACGACCTTCTCGCGCGCGGCAGGAAAAATTTCAATCCATTCTGCGCAAACAGGGTGTGATCGCTACGCTCCGCCGCGAAAAAGGCCACGACATCGCAGCCGCTTGCGGTCAGTTACGACTGCAGGCCCGGCGTCGAGAGTTGACAGTTTCCGCCCCGTAAAACATAGTTTTACGCGCATGATTAAGACGATTACCAAGCTCGGCAATTCCCAGGGCATCATCTTTGATGCTCCGCTCATGGATCTCGCGCGGATCAAGGTGGGTGATCAGGTTAATGTTACGATCGTGCCCGAAAGTGGTGCGATCCTGCTCATGCCGTTGCGGCCGCGTCCGTCGAAGGAGGAAATCCGCTCGGTCATTAAGAAGACGGCGAGAGACTATCGCAAAACATTGCGCAAACTTGCGTGAGCGCCACGCCTGACGATTGCGTTCATCTTGGCATCGACATCGTTCGTGAGATTCACGCGGAAGTAATCAAACAATTCGGCGGTGCGAACGGTATGCGGGACGAAAACCTGCTGGCTTCGGCAGTGCTAACGCCGCAATCCAGTTTTGCTGGCAAATCTCCCTACGCTGATATCGTAGAGATTGCCGCTGCCTATCTATTCTACATCTGCAGGAACCATCTCTTTGTCGACGGCAATGAACGGACTGCGATGATGGCTGCGATCGTGTTCCTCCGGCTGAACGGAATCGAGCCGAAACCTGATAGTGCCGCGTGGGAGAAATTAATGCTCCATGTAGCCGAGAGTAGAAGCGAACGCGCAACCACCACTCAAGAATTGGCGAAGCTCGTCAAGCGCCCGCGCAAACGCTGAAAGTATCCAAAAATTCGAATGTCAAAAACATCCAGGGGAATCGACTTGTCCAAAGGCGATAACTCGCGCCCACGCCAACGCGTTCGAGACAACGCGTTCCCCCTTACCTGACAAAAAAAGGAGCCGCATGATGAAACAATCATGCGGCTCTGACTTCTTATTAATTTTTACTTCCGCCTTTTCTACACCAGCCCCATCGTGGCAAGTGTCGGCTCATCGATCGCCGATGTAACCGCCAAGCCGTTATCAGCCTGATAGTTTGCGATAGCTTCCCGGGTCATCGGCCCAAGGTCACCATCGATTGGTCCATTGTAGTAACCGGCGCGCGCCAGCTGTTCCTGAACATTGACGGTCACCTGGTCGGGCGACAATCCGTTGTAACCGTAGATCGGACCGTCGAACACAAAACTTACCGACGGCGCGTAACCCCATGCGGGGAACCAATAGCCGGTGTTCCAGTACCACCAGCCGTTGTTCACGAACACGATCCGACTGTAGTGGCTTCTCCACCAATTACGATCGTGCCATTGCCTGTGATAATTGCGGAAGACCGTATACCGTTGGCCGCTGAACGCGTTACCGCGCCAATTGTTAGTGACTCTCACCGGTCCGCGATAATAGGCGGCGTTCGCTGCTCGGTTAACTCCGGCGTTACGATTTTGATTGACCGTTACGTTTCGTTCACGATTCACATTGACGTGTGTTGTGCGGTTCACTGCTGCGTTTTGGCCACGATTCGCTTCGGAATTTTTCGTCCGACTCACCGCTACATTGCGCTCGCGACTCGCTACACTTCTGTTTCGGCTGACCGAGGAAGTAGCTCGCGTTCTCGATGCGCTCTGCGCTGTTGTAGTTCGTTTCGTTGACGCCTGTCTGTTGGACGCCGGATGAGATGCAGAACTGGTCCGCGGCTTCGCGTACGACCGCTGCCGAGATGGCGCGGTCGAAACATGATGTTGTGCGCTCGTGGTTCTGCTGGTAGTCGCCGGACGGGTCGTGTGGACTGACGCACTACGGCCCTGCGGCGTTGCCCTGTCAGACCCTTTATTCTTATCCTTAGCGCCCTGCGCTCCTCCCGTTGTGAGCGCCAGCGCCAGACTTCCAATGCATACTGAATACAGAATTGATTTCATATTTTCCCTCATTTCGATTTTGGAGTTAGACATGGCTGCGTACCCAATTATTCAACACCGTTAACTAATTCGAGTTTCACAGCGCGCACGCACGCGTGCCTAGTTCCCTTCGGCTCAAATTGCGCAACCCTCCTGCTGGCTGGATGGCTCGGGGCCACGCCAATACCTTCCGCCTGACCCATCTGCGCCGGACCGGCGATAATTTCCGCACACGATCAGATGCCGGATGAAAACCGAATGTAAGCGCAAAGGAGGACATATTTTATGGCTGATAATAATGGTGCTGGTAGCAACGCCGCGGTCGTGGCGATATTCGTGATTTTTATCATCATTGTGATCGCCGCGATTTTCATGTTCGGCGGCCAATTCTTCGGTGGCGGCGCCAGCGGAACCAAGAAAGTCGATGTAAACGTCCACGCGCCAGCCGTGCCGAGTAAATCACCCTGATTTTCCTCTTCTGTTGCTGGCACCTCGCTGCCTGCCTCAATGAAAGCGGCAGTGCACCGGCAGAGTTCCATCCCCGCGTGAGTGAGATCTTTCCCAGCAAGCGCTTTCTCCTTAACCGCGGCTTCAACGCTCAATCCGACTGAAAAGCGATCGTGTCTCTCGCGTCTCGATTTTCAATGCTGGTCAGCGCATTTCATCACCCAAAGACGATCTAATTCGAAAACATGCCTCTTATGTCCATGCGTGCTTTCATCTTCGATATCGACGGTACCCTGGTTGATTCCAATGAGCTGCACGTAGATTCGTGGGACCGTGCATTCCGGCACTTCGGAAAACAATTTTCGCGGCAACAATTACGTGCGCAGATTGGCAAAGGCTCAGATCAATATCTTCCGGAATTTCTTACGGCGGACGAGATCAATCGTTTCGGAAAAGAGCTGGATGATTACCGATCCGAGCTGTTCCGCAAAGGATATCTCCCAAAGGTGCGTCCATTTCCAAAAGTGCAGGAACTTTTTCATCATATTCGCGACGATAACAAACGCGTCGTGCTTGCCAGCTCCGGCAAGAAGGAGGACACCAAATATTACATCGACCTTCTTGAGATCGATGATCTCATCGAAGGATACGTCTCCGGTGACGACGCTGATAATTCTAAACCCGCGCCGGACGTCTTCTCCGTTTCATTGAAAAAGCTTGGCAACATTTCGCCTGCCGATGCCGTCACGGTCGGCGATACAAAATTCGACATCGAAGCCGCGCGTAAAGCCGACCTTAAGACTATTGCATTTCTCTGCGGCGGAACATCCGAAGCCGTGTTGCGCGAAGCGGGTGCGATCGCCATCTACCGTGATCCCGCCGATTTTCTTGGCCATTACGATGAGCTAATGACTCATGCCGCGCCGTCGTAAACGTAGTTTTCTTTACCGCCACTCGCTCAGCCTGGTCGCTGTCGGTCTCCTGATTGTCTGGATATTGGGTTACCAGTTGCTTGATCCCAAAACACATTTGGGCGCATTTTTTGGGAATGCCATTGCTGACTGGAGCGGATCGGTTGTCATTATTCTCGGCACGAAA
>DASTMV010000194.1:0-20427 GCA_035713885.1 Candidatus Udaeobacter sp.
GGGAGATGGTCGCCGATGCGCTCGGACTGGAGCTGTGTCAGGACGCGCAACTGTTGGCTTGGCTTCAACAGCGACTGCAAGTGCGCGGAATAAAATGGACGTCGGGCATTGCGCGCCAGGCCGAAGTACTGGCAGGCGCGCGCGTCCTTCCCAATGAGAACGGAAGCGCCTCTGGATTTTATTTAAAGGCGAACATCAATTCGCGCATCCCATCGCCGCACGTGTTCGTTCTGCCTGGCCCGCCTAGAGAACTTCAACCGATGTTTAGGAAGTTCGTGATGCCGATTTTGCAAACGACCATTGAGGTGCCGCTTCCCGTCGAGCGCAGGTCGTACCGCATTGCTGGAATGGGCGAATCCCTGGTTGAAAAAGCGATCGGCGAAAAAGTCCTGGCGATTTCGGGAATCGAGCTGGGATATTGCGCGCGACCAGGTGAAGTTGAAGTGCGCATCATCGGAGATCCTGACGCGATTCAAAATGCCGACCGGATCATTCGCGACAAATTGCACTTGTCGATCTTTTCGGCCAATGACGAAACGCTTGAGGCCGTTGTGGTGAAGCTGCTGAAACAACGAAATGAGACGTTGGCAACCGCCGAATCGTGCACCGGGGGTTTGATCGCCAACTGCATCACAAATATCTCCGGCGCGTCGGCAGTTTTCCTGGCAGGTTATGTGACTTACGCGAACTCGTCGAAGACCGACATCGTGCATGTCGATGCAAAATTGATCGAAAAACACGGTGCAGTCAGCGAACCAGTCGCGTCCGCGATGGCTGAGGGGGCACGCACCCGCGCAGCTTCGACTTACGGGCTCGGAACGACGGGAATTGCGGGGCCGAACGGCGGCTCGGACGAAAAGCCAGTAGGAACGATTTACATCGCGGTCGCTTCAGGTGAGTCGAAAACCGTCGTGAAGAAATTTGTTTTTCCAACCGACCGCGAGACGTTCAAGCAATTGGCTGCTCAAACAGCGCTCGATCTTCTACGACGGAAACTAATCGAGGGGGCAGCCGCTCATCCCAAACGACGTCAAGGAACGGGGTAACATTCCTTTGATTTTAGCAGCCGATGTGTCGACTAGTTGACCTGACGGTTGGATTCAATAATCGCCGACCGCCACCGGGGTGCCGATTTTTACATTGTCGTAAAACAACTTCGCTCCGTCCGAGGGCATTCGAACGCAACCGTGAGACGCTGGATAACCGGGCAAAATCCCGACATGCATTCCGACTCCTTCGCCTGTTAGTCGCATGAACCATGTCATCGGCGCGCCCACATAATGTGTTCCACTGGGGGCAGAATCTATCTTGGCGCTAATGCCGGCGCGAACAACGCGACCCGAGCTGTCAACAAAGTCCCCATAGATAGTGGAACGATGGTCCGGATCCTTTTCCAAGACGGAGAAATGACCGCTCGGTGTGCTGTGGCCAGGCTTGCCCGAAGATATGGGACTGTCGGCCACGATTTGATCGCCGATCATCAGATACGCGCGCTGCTTGGGAAGAGAAACAACGACGTGCACGTTGTCCGGCGTCGCCTGTTTAAGCAGAGATTGATTTATCTTTAACGGTTGTTGCCGGCTAATGTACGCCGACGCGTTACGCATCGGTGGTGGTGTCGGTTTTTGCCGCGGCCCAAAAAGGCGGAACTGAGCGCTGATTGAAGAGACAATGCCCAGCAACAACAGCGCGCAAAGAACTAAGCGTACACGTCCAGGCATAAGATTAGCCGCCATTGTAGCTATTTACGCGCCGAAGCCAACCTGTTAACCATTGCGATTCATGGCGTTCGCGTGGAGCATTCTGAACACGACGGGTTAAGACTGCGCTTGCTGCGCGCGCGAATTCATTAACCGCACTTGTCGCAGAGTTACCGTGCATGGCTTCGAGAACCTGAAGCAAACCCCAGCCCTGACCGTTGTAACGTTCCGTGGCCAAAACACCTTCTCCTTTGAAGTTCACGTAATCGACCAGTGCGTAGCATCCTTGTGGTGTTTTAGTGAGGAGTTCAAATTGTTGCTGCACGTTAGTTTTGTCGGCAGGCGCCGCTTCGGCCAGTATTTTAGGCAGAGCAGCCTCCAATCTGGCAACAAGAAATTCTGCCTGCAGGTCGATCGTGTCGATCAGGAACTGGCGTAACTGATTCATCTCGGATGTGTGTAGGGCTTGAACAAATTCACCACGCGAACTCCATGGACAAGGCTGGCCACGGCCGGCCTCCTGAAGCATTGCAGGAAATTTGCCACCCCGATTTGAAATGAAGCTTACCAGCTTCGGGAAACTCTCGTCGAATGGACCGCGCCGCCCTTTCGGATACCAAATGAAGTGTCCGATGCCCAGCGATGCGAAATCTTCGCCTTTGTTCCATGCAGTGAGCCCGGCAATGCTTCCATTGCACTCGTTTTGCCAGACTCTGTTTCCGATTCTTAACGCATCGGTGTGCGAAAGAGTGATCGCACTAATGCCGTTAGCTCCAAGCACAATGATACCTATTGCCACTGACGCGAGGGCATGCTCGCGGCTTCGAAACCGGCGGCAGCGCTGTTTTCTTGACGGGCGACGTTTATCCATTAGCGTGCGGCTTTCTGCGGCGTACCAATCTTAAACAAAGCGGCGCGGAGACACGACCTTATGAAATGTTTTACTATCATTGTTAGCGCATCCTTAATTGCATTCCCGTTATTCGGGCAAGAGAAATCACCACAACTCAAAGACCAAAAGGACAAGGTCAGCTACAGCATCGGCATGCAGATCGGGTTCAATCTGGGTCGGCAAAAAGTGGACATTAATCCCGACATCCTTGCGGCCGGCATCAAAGACTCACTTGCTGGCAAACCGCAACTGACACCCGACCAGGTGAAGGATGTCATGGCGCAATTCGAAAAAGACATGGAACAGAAACAGAAACAACTCGGTGAAAAGAACAAGACTGACGGTACGAAGTTTCTTGAGGACAATAAGAAAAAGCCCGATGTGAAAACGACTGCGAGCGGTTTGGAATACAAGGTCGAAAAAGAAGGAACAGGACCGCAGCCCAAAGCCACTGACATGGTAACCGTAAATTATCGCGGCACGCTGATTGATGGTACAGAGTTTGACAGTTCATATAAACGTAATCAGCCGGCAACCTTTCCGGTGAACGGCGTGATCAAGGGATGGACCGAAGCCCTTCAGCTAATGAAGAAGGGAGCGAAATATCAGTTGTTCATTCCAGCGAACCTCGCATATGGCGAGCGTTCGATGGGCCCGGATATTGGTCCTAACTCGACACTGATTTTTGAAGTCGAACTGGTGGACATCAAACCGCCTCCGACGCCTGCTCCACAAAGCTCGGCAAAGGTTCCGCCTCCTCCATCACCAGCACCGACCAAAAAGTAGCGCGAACCATCAGGTTTGAAGAGCTTGCGGCCTTTGCGGCCGCGGGCTTTGGGCGGGAGGACTACGAGTGTTTCACTCGTTAAGCACGGCTTCCCATTCAATGCGGGGCGCGTCGCCCCATAGATCTTCCAGGCTGTAGAAGGCCCGTTTATCGCGGTGGAAAATGTGAACGACCACCTGGAGGTAATCGAGCACGATCCATTGGCTGGCGGGGTATCCGTCAACCGCTACGGGTCGCAGTGAATGCTCAGCGCGCAACCGCGTTTCGATTTCGTTTGCGATTGCTTTGAGTTGCGGTTCTGACGTGCCCGAGCAAATCACAAAAAAATCGGTGAAGCTCGAGATGTTGCGTAAATCCAGCACGACGATGTCCTCG
Organism: Candidatus Udaeobacter sp.; assembly: GCA_035713885.1. Classification (GTDB taxonomy): domain Bacteria; phylum Verrucomicrobiota; class Verrucomicrobiia; order Chthoniobacterales; family UBA10450; genus Udaeobacter. The sequence goes on from DASTMV010000194.1 coordinate 3,755, forward strand.
GCCTTCTTATTCGAGGCGAGTTCAGCGCAGCGCTTTGCTAGAGTTTCCGTCGTTATTTCGATTGCTCCCGATAAAGCTTTTCGTGATGAATGATTTTCTCGACCGACTCGGGTACGAGATAACGAATCGATTCATTTTGCGCAACTCTCCGTCTGATCTCCGTGGCGGAAATGTCGATTCGACGACGGATCACCGGATAAGGATGTGCAGGTTCTTTACCAGTGCGATCCAGAACAATAAAGCGAACCATCCTGTCCAGCTCAGGGAAGCGATTCCATTGTGCCAGGTGCTCGACATTGTCTTCACCTATCAAACAGTAGAGCTCTGCATCATGGTCGCGGCGGTGAATTTCGCTGACTGTGTCGATCGTGTACGAAGGGGGCGGGCGCCGCAACTCGCCTTCGTTTACTTCGAACTCCGGCTCGCCAGTTATCGCAGCCTGGACCATTGCTAATCGTACTTCGCCGCTCGCAATCGGAGCGGCCTTCTTGAGAGGCGAAATCGCCGCTGGCACCAGAATCACTTTATCAAGGCTGAGCGTTTCGATCGCTTCGCGGGCAAGAATCAAATGCGCGTGATGGACGGGATCAAACGTTCCGCCATAAATCGCGATTCTTTTCAACGCCCCACGCTTAAACGCTCAACGCTCAAAATTCAACCTCATCCTGTAATATCCAGGGTGTGAAACATCTCGGCTTGTTCAGCTTCGGCTGATTTGCAGATCATTGGAGATTTCTCGCTTAGTTTGGAATGATAATGTCTATGGGCGTTGAATATTAGACGTTGAGCGTTGATCTTGGGGCCCATGAAACCCAATGGCCTTGGTCAACTGATCATGACCGGCGTACCGGGCAAGGAACTCGAGGTCGAAACCGCCGCCTTGTTCCGCCGTGTCCAGCCAGGGGCCTTTATTCTTTTCGGGCGCAACATCGAAAAGGCCGCGCAACTTCGAAAGCTCATCGACGATCTGCGGGATCTGAGTGATGTCGAACCGATCATTGCGATCGATCAGGAAGGCGGACGCGTCTCGCGCTTGCGCCTGATTGGTAACGAACCGCCAAGCGCTCAACAATTACGCGATAAAGATGATCTCGATTCGATTCTGCGCCATGGTGACATCACCGGACGCTTGCTGAGACTTTTCGGATTCAATCTGGACCTTTGTCCCGTGCTGGACATTTCATTTGACGATGACGCCGAAAATTCTTTGCGCGGCCGATGCTACGGAAAAACTGTCGAACAAGTCGTGCGCAATGCGGGAGCATTCAATAAGGGAATGCGAGGGCAGGGGATCGCCAGCTGTGGCAAGCATTTTCCCGGTTATTCCGCCGCGCTTTCAGATGCTCATTATCAGTTGCCGCAAATCGATCGCACCCGCGAACAACTGGATGAGAATGAGTTAGCGGTATTTCGCCAGTTCGTTACCCATGTGGACAGTATGATGATCTGTCATGGCTGGTATCCATGCTTCGAGTCCAGACGCACGCCGGCAACTTTCTCGCGCCGTATCGTTACGGATTTGTTGCGCAGTGAACTGGGTTTCGATCGTCTCATCATGACCGACGATCTGGACATGGGCGCCATTCTCACGGGATATCGCTTGGACGACACGATTCGTCTTGCCATCAACGCTGGAAACGATGTCGTGATGATCTGCCATCGCATTCCGGAAATCGAAACCGTGTGCGGAATTCTCTCCAAGCTGCCGTCAGATCAAATCGATCGTGCTGTCGGCAACGTTGCGACGTTTAAAAAGAAGCTATCTTCGCCGGATCAATTTTCCGAAGCCGTTTTTCGGAAGATTGATGATGAAGTCTCGGATCTGTGCACGGCCGTTCTCGGTCAAGAGCGAACCCCCCAGGCCGTTTCCCGGGGCATCCAACGTTCTCCGGTGGAAATGTTCTGAACTGGAGAGCGGTTGTCGCGACGACATGGCGATCCTGTCTTCGGGAGCGCAAAATTTTTTCTTCTGACCGGTGCGCATCAGCGATGCCTCCGTTAGATATGGAAGCACGTCTTGACCTTTTCGACAGTTCACCACTATTCTGCGCTTCGTCGTTTAACAATGTAATCGCCAGCGAACGATTTCGATGCAAGCCAGTGAAGCCGAGAATCAATTTGTGAGTGCCGGTCAGAAAAAGAACACAAGCAGTCCTGCCGAGCTTACGATTCGCGGTCTGATTATCGGAATCATTATCACGTTGGTCTTTACCGCGGCCAACGTTTACGCCGGCCTCAAAGCTGCCCTCACTTTTTCGACATCAATCCCAGCGGCTGTGATTTCGATGGCAATCTTGCGCAGTTTTCGCGACGCAACGATCCAGGAAAACAATATCGTGCAGACCGTCGCGTCAGCGGCGGGCACGCTGTCGTCAATCATTTTCGTTTTGCCCGGACTGATCATGATCGGTTACTGGACCGACTTTCCGTTCTGGACGTCGTTTTGGATTTGCGCGCTCGGCGGAATTCTCGGTGTGATGTATTCGATCCCATTGCGTCGCGCGTTGGTGACGAACTCGGATTTGCCCTATCCCGAGGGAGTCGCATGCGCGGAGGTATTAAAGGTCGGAAGCGCCGGCGATTCCGCATCTGCTCATGATGTTGAGCACGGACGCGCAGGTTTGCTTGCAGTTCTGTGGGGATCAATCGCCTCTGCCGCTTTTGCATTAGTCATCGAGACACAGCTATTCGCCTCCGACGTGACACAAAATTTTCGAATCGGCAAGAAAGGCGCCGTCAGTGGGTACGATTTCTCATTATCATTCCTGTTGCTCGGGATTGGACACCTTGTCGGTCTTTCCGTGGGGATAGCAATGCTGATCGGCTTGCTGATCGGTTGGGGCTGGGGAGTGCCGTATTATTCGGGTCTGGCGCATGACTTGACCACACCAGTGGCAGCGCTCGCGCGCGGCGCTTGGAGCGGCAAAGTCAGATACATTGGCGCCGGTGCGATCGGCATTTCTGCGATTTGGACTTTGCTGAAGTTGGGGAAGCCTCTGATCAGTGGCCTGGCGAGCGCAATGGCTGCGTCGCGAGCCCGTAAAGCGGGGCAGGCCGAAACGTTGCCAATTACCGAACGCGACATTCCGATCGGTATCGTCGGTGTAGTCACGCTCGGGTGCATGTTGCCGATTGGCTGGTTACTCGGTTGGTTTGGAAACTCGAGCGGCCTCGGCGCGCATTTACCAACCCTCATCATCGGCGGTGTCGTTTACATCGTTTTGATGAGCTTCTTTGTATCCGCGGTGTGCGGTTACATGGCCGGCCTTATCGGTTCTTCCAATAGCCCACTTTCCGGCATTGGAATTCTCGTCGTGATTGGCGCTGCCTTGTTGCTGGTGATCGGCGTTAAGCCGTACGTTTCACCGGATTCTGGCAAGGCATTGATCGCATTCGCCCTTTTTACCACTGCGGTGATATTCAATGTCGCAGCGATCGCGAACAATAACCTCCAGGATTTGAAGACCGGACAGTTGGTAGATGCTACTCCATGGAAGCAACAAGTCGCGCTGGTGATTGGCGTCGTGGCAGGGGCTTTGGTCATTCCGCCCGTGCTGGATCTTATGAATCATACCTATGGTTTCGCTGGTGCGCCCGGGGCGGAGCTGCGACCGAACCCACTCCCTGCGCCGCAAGCGGGCCTCATCCAGGCGCTCGCTAAAGGCGTGATCGCCGGGGACATCGATTGGAGTTTGATACAAATCGGCGCACTCATCGGCATTGGAATTGTTTTGCTGGATGAAATTCTTGCCCGCACGACCAAACATATGCGCGTCCCGCCGCTCGCGGTCGGTCTCGGAATCTATCTGCCGACTTCGGCCACCTTGATGATTGTTGTCGGAGCTGTTGCTGGTTGGGTCTACGACCGGCGAGCTGATCGCACTTCAAAACCCGAAGCTGCGAAACAGCTTGGTGTGTTGCTCGCATCGGGTCTGATCGTTGGCGAAGGAATAATTCAGGTCGTGATTTCGGTGATCAAATCCTTATCTAGCAAACCTGCGCCGCTCGCGTTGGTCGGTCCGGGATTTGAAACCACGGGAATCGTCCTCGGGGGTCTCGCTTTCGCCGTTATTGCTTTTGTGCTCTATCGCTGGATTTTGCGAATGGCAACCGTTAGGTCCGCGTGAAACGGAAATGGAACTGGCCGATTTGGATCGGCTTTGTGGTCGCTGTCGGAGGCTTGTCCTCTTACGAGTTCTTCGCCCAATTTCCGATCACCCGCGATTTTCCGTGGGCAAGTCTTTCGCTATTTGGAATCGGCGCCGCGTTGTTAGTTATCGGTCTGTTCCGTGCATTTGGCCGGCCACAATATTACCGGGGCAAAGTTTTCGGTTCGATCTTCACCGCAATAGCATTTGTTTTCTTTGCCTTTTTCTGTTACGGAATTTTTTACGTGTTGAAGCAGGTTCCCAATTCAAGTGGCGCGCCGCGCGTTGGTCAAAAGGCGCCGGATTTTATCCTGCTGGATCAAAGTGGAAAACCAGTTGGACTTGGCGACCTGCTTTCGGACTCCAAAGGGGCACTCCTGATCTTCTATCGCGGTTTTTGGTGACCACTCTGCAACTCCGAGTTGCGGAGTTTCCAGCAACGGCTTTCTGAATTCGACACGCGCGGGATTCGCGTTGTCGGCATCAGCGTTGATCCGCCGGAAATTAACCAACGGCATTCACAAAGGCTTGGCTATACGTTTCCGTTGCTTTCCGACTCGAAAGCCGAAGTCATCCGCCGATATGATGTGTTGCATGCCGGAGCGGGACCGAAAGGAGCGGATGTCGCGCGGCCGGCCGAATTTCTCCTCGATTCGAACGGCATCGTTCGATGGGTCAATCTCACAGAAAACATCGCCGTACGCGCGCGACCAGAACAGGTGCTGGAGGCGTTTGAACAGACACAAATCGGTCAGCCGGAATTTTGATTTTCACGCGGTGCGGTGCCTAAGGTACGCGGAAGTGTAGAGTTTCGTTTGTAAATGCTTGCCTTGACAGCCGCGTGGTCATACGATCGTCGCGATGAAAATGCCATGCTTGATCCTTGTTGTCGTTGGCTCTGTCACTAGCGCGCTTGCGGTTAGCCCGCCACCAGACGGAGGCTATCCAAATCAAAATACCGCTGAAGGAGAGGATGCGCTCTTTAGCCTAACGACCGGGGCAGCCAACACAGCGCTTGGCTATCACGCCCTGCATGATGTTACGGACAGTAGCGAAAATACAGCAATCGGTTCCAACGCTCTTGCGGTCTCCACTGCTGGGCCAAATACGGCAGTAGGCGCGTATGCTCTCCAAGCTGATACGACAGGCGTCAACAACACGGCGGTCGGTGATTATTCGCAACAGTCCACCACCACTGGTCACGATAACACCTCTATTGGTTTTTCCGCGTTGGCGTATAACACAACGGCAAACTTCAATACGGCGGTGGGTGCGTTCGCGCAAAGATACGGGAACGGCAGCGACAACGTCGCTATCGGCTACTACGCACTGATCAGCGGGGGAAATGAAAACGTGGCGATAGGAGAGAATGCGCTCGGCTCTTACGGCAATCAGAATGTTGCTATCGGACATCAAGCCTTTCTGAGTGTGGGCGGTAACGGAAACATCGGCATCGGCTATGGAGTGGGAAGCGCGCTCAATTCCGAACAGCCACAGAACCTCATCTATATCGGTACGCGTGGAGTCAGCGGTGAAAGCAATGCCATTCGGATAGGCGACAGCGGGGTCCAGACTTCTGCTTTCATTGCCGGAATTAGTGGTGTGACGGTGCCCGATGGCGTGGACGTTGTCATCAACAGCAGCGGACAGCTAGGAACCCTTACTTCTTCGGCTCGTTACAAGGAAGCGATCCGGCCAATGGCGGATACAAGCAAAGTAGTGCTTGGCTTGCGACCAGTTTCTTTCTCCTACAAGAAGCAGTTCGACTCTACAGAATCCCCACAGTTTGGATTGGTCGCAGAAGAGGTTGAAAAAGTCGATCCTGAGCTGGTAGTTCGCGATAACTCTGGCCGGCCATACTCGGTTCGTTATCAGGCAGTGAACGCGATGTTACTAAATGAGTTTCAGAAAGAGCATCGAGAGTTAGAGCGGCGTACGGCAATTATTAAGAGCCAACAGGAAAAGATCGAACAACTGGAAGCGGCAGTGGAGCGTCTGGAGTCGAGCTTAAATCAGCAACGCCAGCAACTCGAGAAAGTAGCCGACCGGACTGCAATTCATGAAGCGCGGGAGCGCGTTGCGCAAAATCAATGATGGGAGGGAAAGAGTCATGAAACGACGATTTTCAACATTTCGTTGCGCGCTTTTTGGGTTGCTCCTGAATGTACTGGTACCGAGTGTTCATTCAGTGATCCCGCCGCCGGATGGCGGTTACCGAAATCAAAATACGGCCGAGGGCACCGCCTCGCTCTTCAGCTTGAACGTTACTGCCAGTTTGGACCAGACCGCGATTGGCTATCATGCCTTGCATGATTTGTCGACGGCTCCAGGTCCGAACACGGTCGTTGGTACGCTCTCGTACTCGACAGGGATGTCCGGCTCAAACGTTGCGGTCGGATTTAAAACTCTTTCCCATGAGAACATCGGCTACCAGGATGTAGCGATTGGAACTAATGCGATGTTCAATCACAACGATGGATTTCAAAATGTCGCTGCTGGTGCGAACGCACTTAAGGCGGTTACCTCCGGGTTGAGCAACACTTCCGTCGGCTCTGGCGCGCTGCAGAATGGGCAACCCGGTTATAACACTGCCATCGGCTACCACGCGTACGGCAACGGAACGTTCGGTGGTAATACTGTAATCGGCAGTCGAGCATTCGCTACTGGCAACAGCATTGACAATGTGGTGGTCGGCTGTCGAGCGATGAGTCAACTAAACGGCGGTGGCCACCCTACGAATATCGCGATTGGGTTTGATGCTGGGAGCCAGCAGGGAAGTGCGGGGGGAGGCCGTAATATCGATATAGGTAATCCGGGTGAGTTTGGTGATAGCAAAATTCTTCGGATCGGTACTGCCGGCCTGCAAAATACCGCGTTCATTGCGGGGATTACTGACGTCACCGTTGCGGACGGCATTGGAGTCCTGATCGACAGCAATGGTCATATTGGAACTGCGAATTCCTCCGCTCGTTATAAAGAGCAGATAAAACCAATGGGAGAGGCGAGCGATGTTCTCTATTCACTCCAGCCGGTTTCGTTCCAATACCGTTCGGATCTTGACCCATCGCATGTGCCGCAGTTTGGACTTGTCGCCGAAGACGTGGCCAGAGTTGCCCCAGCGTTAGTCGTTCGAGACCGGGAGGGACGTCCTTATGCGGTCCGTTACCAGGCGATCAATACGATGGTCCTTAATGAATTCCAAAAGGATCACCGTACGGGGACTCAGCAAGAAGCCAGTCTTAAAACGCACACTAACGAACTTGATAATCTCTCGAATAAAGTCGCGAATCTGGAGCAAGCATTGGAACAGCACGTCAAAGTCCTGACGAACATTGAAGCGAGAATGGACTGATCAGTCCGATCGTGTAAACGGAAGCCTCGCATTCTGCGTCTGGCAATTTTGGCGGCAAGGACGTCGTTACCAGGCACTAGTAATTGACGTCGCTTGACCGAATCAATACGTTGAGCGCGCGTGCATTCGGAATTGGAACAACTGCTCGTTCTCCAAGATCGGCAACAAAAGATCAGACAGATTCAAACTGAGATCAAAACCTTGCCGGTAGAACGCACTCACCTCGAATCGCAACTGGCTGCCAGCGCAGCGGGATTGGACGCGTTGAAACAGAAAGCCCGTCAGCTTGAGGTTGATCGCAAGAAGCTGGAGCTCGACGTAGGCACGCGCACCGAAAGTATCGCGCGTTTAAGGACGCAGCAGTATCAGACTCGGAAGAATGATGAGTTCCAGGCACTGGGACACGAGATTGAACGCTACCAAAATGAAATCCGAAAACTGGAGGATCAGGAGCTCGAATTGATGATCGAGGCGGACAAGCTGAAAGCCGAAGTCGATTCGGCAGAGAAAAGCGCGAGCGCAACTAAGGACACCGTTTCACGGCAGTTGTCGAACCTCGAAGCCAAATCAAAGGCATTGGAAGCGCAGGAGGCACAACTGGCAGATGAGAGGAAAGCGCTCGCGTCGAACATTGACGCCGATTTGCTCGATCAGTTCGAGCGTCTTTTTAACAGCAAAGGCGACGCTGCAATCGTCGCGGTCGAGCATGGTGTTTGCACCGGTTGCCACATGAAAGTAACGACCGCCACAGCCTCACAGGTCAAAGCCGGGAAAGAAATCGTAAACTGCGAAAACTGCGGCCGCATTTTGTACGACGAAGCATAGGACCGTCGTGCATCGACGAACGGATGCCGCAGCGCATCGTTGCAATTTACACATTGAATCGAAACAGAATCACGTCGCCGTCGCGCACTTCGTAGTCTTTTCCTTCCAGCCGTAGTTTGCCTGCTTCACGTGCTTTGGCGAAAGAACCGGCGGCGATCAGATCGTTATAGTGGATCGTCTCCGCTGCAATAAAACCGCGCTCGAAATCGGAGTGAATCGTTCCAGCAGCACTTGGCGCCTTATCGCCCGCATGAATAGTCCAGGCGCGTGTCTCCTTTTCGCCGGAGGTAAAAAAAGTGCGCAGCCCAAGCAGATGATAAACCGAGCGAATCAGCGCGTGCACACCGCTGTCTTCCACGCCGAGACCGTGCAAATATTCGAGCGCCTCCGCTTCGGCGAGCTCGACAAGTTCACTCTCGATCTGTGCGCTGATCACGACCGACTCCGTAGCGAAATGGTGTTTGGCATAATCTTCAACAAGCCTCACGTATCTCGCCGCGGGATCCGCAGAATCGCCCTTGGAAATTGCCGCCAGATCGGACTCCGCCACGTTGCAGGCAAAAATGGTCGCCTTTGAACTCAGCAAAAAAAAACCTCGCGCAATTGATTTTTCTTCAGGTGTCAGCGCGGCCGTGACAGCCGGTTTGCCGAGATCGAGATGGGCAATCAATTTCTCGATGATCTCAGTTTCAATCAGTGCTGCTTTTTCGCCGGCGTGCACTTGCTTTTGCAATCGATCACGTCGCTTTTGCAGCGAAGCGAGATCGGCCAACACCAACTCAGTATTGATCACCTCGATATCGCGAATTGGATCAATCGTGGCGCTGACATGATGAACGTCAGGATTTACAAAACAACGCACCACCTGCACAATCGCTTCCACCTCGCGAATATGACTTAGGAACTGATTTCCAAGGCCTTCGCCCGCGCTCGCGCCTTTTACTAACCCAGCGATATCGACGAACTCGATCGCGGTCGGCGTGATTTTCTTTGAATGCGAAATGGCGGCGATCTTCTCGAGCCGCGGATCCGGCACGGTTACGACACCGACGTTTGGATCGATCGTACAAAAGGGATAATTCTCTGCCGGCGCTTTATGCGTGCGAGTGACGGCATTAAAAAGAGTAGATTTCCCGACATTGGGGAGCCCTACGATTCCAGCGCTTAACATTCTACCACAGACGAACACAGATTCAGATTTGTTTCCTCTTGTAGCCACGGACCATCTGCGTTCATCTGTGTCAATCCGTTGCTAAAATCTCTCGGGCCGGCGGGATTCGAACCCACGACCTCTTGAACCCCATTCAAGCGTTCTACCAAGCTGAACTACGGCCCGCTGAGGCGAATACTGTTGCCATTTCTCGGTGTGAGGCAAACGTTTCAGCTGCAGGGAATGAAAGCAGCCAGCAGAAAGCTCAACTATCTAGCGCTCATCGGAGTGATCGTCGGATTGAACACTCTGAGCGATGCGGCGCCATCGAATGTCAGTATCAACGTTAACCAGGATGCGGTTGCTTTTGCGTTTCAACTCATCCGTGAAGGCCATTTGATCTCCGATCGCAAAGGCGCCTGGCGCGAGCACAAACCTTCGTCTGATGCGGAAAATGAGTTCATCCGCGGGCACGGCATTGCCGAATACGCGAAGTGGCATCTCGGTATGGACGAACGTTATGGCGTGAATGCCAAGCGCAGATATAAGTTTCCTTATGGCGATTTCACAAACGTTCACCGCTGCGGGCTGCTCGCCGTGAAAGCCAGAGCCCGACAACATCGGTATGATGAAATTGAAAACGCCGCAACGGAGTTGGAGCGCCAGCTGGAATCTAAGCCCGGCACTTCACATTCCGCTGCCGATCCTGAATGGAAGAACTCGAAACAGCATCGAACTGCTGCTACAGTTGTCAGAGAGCTCGCGCCACAATAATCAACGCGCCGCCACAACTTCTATCCGGCCCATGCCGCCAAGAACGCGTCGATCAACTCGGGCAGATCCTCACTGTAGCCGCCTTCGAGGACAGCTGCGATGGGAATATTGAGTTGATTCAACCAATCGCCGAACATGGCGAAGTCATCGTGTTCGAGCGTTAACTGCAACAGAGGGTCTCGCGCGTATGCGTCGAACCCTGCTGAAACCAAAAGCAAATCGGGTTCGAAAGCGACCAATCTATTGAAAGAACGACGTGCGATCTCGACAATTTCTGCGCGTGCCGTAAAAGGCGCGATGGGATCGTTCTCAATATTCTCAAATGATTTCGCGCCGGTTCCCGGGTACGCGGGGAATTGATGAATAGAGGCGAAGCGAATTTGCTCAATGCGGGCCACGATTGCTTCCGTTCCGTTGCCATGGTGGCCGTCAAAATCCCAAATTGCAATGCGTTTAACGTTGGTCTCCAACGCATCGAACGCGGCAATAGCGGCATTGCTAAAGTAACAGAAACCCATCGCCCGGTCTCGCGTAGCGTGATGACCAGGCGGCCGCATCAAACTGAATGCCCGCCCACCTTGCAACGCACAGCGTGCTACTTCAACCGCCGCGCTGGCTGAGCGGCGCGCATGCATCTCTATGCTTGGATACGATAGTGTGTCGGCATCAAAGTCGATGCGGGCGCGACTAATGCTCTCGATGTGCCGACGGGAATGTGCGCGCAACAATTGATCATCGGTCGCTTCGTGAGGCTCACGCCATGTCCAGTCACGATGGCGCTCCTTCAGCAATGGAACAGTGCGAGCGATGCGCTCCGGCCGTTCTGGATGCCCCGGGCTGCAATATTCGACACAGCGTGGATCGTAAAAAATAGTCATGGCCGGTGCAAGCTACCGCGCGACGAGATATTCAAAACAACGATTCACAGGATGTCGTGTTGGCCGCAGCGAAACATCTCTGGATTGTGATGGCCGTACGATCGAATACAATCCGAGATTCTTCGCTTCGCTCAGAATGACAACTAACAAACAGCGGTCAGCGCCATGCTAAACGGCCAGAAAATTGTCGTAGTGATGCCCGCGTATAATGCCGCTCGCACGTTGCGGCAGACTTACGATGAGGTAATGGCACACGGGATCGTTGATCTTGTTATCGTGGTCGACGACGCCAGTCGCGATGAGACAGTGGCTATTGCGCGCACCCTGCCAAACGTGCAAGTCGAGGTGCATCCAGAAAATCGCGGATACGGCGCGAATCAAAAAACTTGCTACCGCCTCGCACTCGCTGCAGCTGCCGATGTCATCATAATGATTCATCCGGATTACCAGTATACGCCGCAACTTATTCCGGCGATGGCTGCTCTGGTCGCTAGCGGACGTTATCCCTGCGTGCTCGCTTCGCGGATCCTCGGCGGAGGCGCTCTGCGCGGCGGCATGCCGTTATGGAAATATGTCTCAAATCGGTTCCTCACTTTCGTGGAGAATCTTCTTATCGGCGCGAAATTATCGGAGTATCACACTGGCTATCGTGCGTTTTCGCGCGAGCTCTTGGAGCGGTTGCCGCTGGGAAAAAACTCCGATGATTTTGTTTTCGACAATCAGATCCTTGTCCAAATTATCGCGTTAGGCTGCTCGATAGGCGAAATCACCTGTCCAGCTCGCTACATGCCGGAAGCGTCATCCATCAATTTCCGCAGAAGCGTTCGCTATGGAATAGGCTGCCTGGTCACGGCAGCTCGCTTTCGCCTCGCGCGCTGGGGCCTCGCCCAGCCAGTAGTTTGAACAACGAAACAGCTTTGTTAAGTGCGCTTGCACGGTGGAGAAGGAGATTGCGTGGAGCGGCCGCATGCCCGGACGCTGGAGGGATGGTCCCCCGCGAACCAACTTGTTCAGTATCCGCGTACGACGTAGTGTCCGCGGATCCACACCTTCTGGCCGTGGCGCCAGCGCCAATGTCCCGGCCTCCAGACGTAGTACGCACTGCCGTACCAATAGCCCGGACCTCGGTAATAAGGTCGATCTCCGACAGCGACAGTCACTGAGCCTCCACCGTAGTACGGTCCCGGCCCGTAATAGGAACCATAGGCTGGATAACCAGCATAGTAATCCGCACAGCCCGCGAAACCGAGCATCGTGCCAATAACGATAAACAGCAGAGAGTATCTCGCTTTCTTTTTCATCATCTGATCATTCGGATCGGAGGAATGACTTACGCGTTTACTAGCGTAAATTTGTAGGCACGATGGATTGGCTACGAAGCCGGCACTAATTATCGCAATTACACAACACCTTGGTCCAGCATCGCGTCGGCAACCTTCACAAATCCGGCGATATTTGCGCCAACCACGAGATTGCCGGGTTGGCCGTATTCTTCCGCAGTGTCCCAGGAATTTTTAAAAATTGTAGCCATAATGTGACGCAACCGTGAATCGACCTCTTCACGCGGCCACGGCAAGCGCATGGAGTTTTGGCTCATTTCCAAACCGGACGTCGCTACACCGCCGGCGTTAGCAGCTTTGCCGGGGCCGAACAAGATTTTTCTGTCAACAAACAGATCCACCGCCGCTGGCACGCTTGGCATGTTGGCCGCTTCGGAAACAAGATAGCAACCGTTGGACACAAGTTTCGTTGCGTCTTCCCCGGTAATTTCGTTTTCCGTAGCACAGGGAAAGGCGCAGTCGCACTTGATTCCCCAAGGGCGTTGTCCAGCTACATATTTTGACCCGCGGAATTTCTTTGCGTACTCGCTGATGCGCCCGCGTCGGACGTTTTTCATGCTCATTACGAAAGCTAATTTTTCCTCCGTGATCCCGTTTTTGTCGTAAATGAATCCACCGGAGTCGGACATCGTTACAGGCTTTGCGCCGCATTGAAGTAATTTCTCCACCGTAAATTGCGCTGCGTTTCCAGCACCTGAGACGGTACAGACTTTCCCTTCAATCGTTTCGTTGCGGGTCTTAAGCATCTCTTGCGCGAAATAAACAGCTCCGTAACCGGTGGCCTCGGGTCGTATCAATGAGCCACCCCAGGTCAGTCCTTTTCCGGTTAGCACACCGGTGAATTCGTTCGCCAAACGCTTGTACTGGCCGAACAGGTAGCCGATCTCACGCCCTCCCACACCGATATCCCCGGCAGGCACATCAGTATTTGGACCGACGTGACGAAACAACTCGGTCATGAACGATTGGCAAAACCGCATGACTTCCCTGTCGGACTTCCCTTTTGGATCGAAATCCGAGCCGCCTTTGCCGCCGCCCATCGGCAGTCCTGTAAGTGAGTTCTTGAAAACTTGTTCGAAAGCTAAAAATTTGATGATGCCAGCATAAACGGTCGGATGAAAACGTAGCCCGCCTTTGTAGGGACCAAGCGCGCTGTTCATCTGCACGCGAAACCCGCGATTTACCTGGATCTGCCCTTTGTCATCGATCCAAGGCACACGGAACTGAATCATTCTTTCCGGTTCTACCAGACGCTCGAGAATTCTGGCGTCACGGAGCTTCTTGCTTCGTTCAATGACTGGCCGGATGGATTCCAGCACCTCAGTAACTGCCTGAAGAAACTCAGGCTCATTACGGTTACGTTTCTTAACGATTTCGAGAACCTCTTGAATGAGGCCCATTGGATTCTTGGACTTATTTGCCATGGTATAAAAGGAAAAATCTGGTGCGCGATGCTGGTATCGAACCAGCGACCCCTTGCGTGTGAAGCAAGTGCTCTACCACTGAGCTAATCGCGCGGGTGTTCAGAAGCGGAGAAAATAGAGAGTCCGTCAGGGGACGCAAGTTTGTGGCAGCGAGGCAGCTCTTCGCCCAGAGCTTGCCCGGTGAGCCTTCGCGTTTTATCTAAACACATGTCGGAACATAAAGTCACTCTTACCTGGGCCCGCGGCGACAAGCCGTTCGAGTACCAGAAATATTCGCGCGATCATACTTGGAAATTTGATGGCGGCCACGAAATGCAAGCCTCAGCTGCTCCAGCTTATTTGGGTAATCCAAACCTGGTCGATCCAGAGGAAGCATTCGTAGCATCGCTTTCGAGTTGTCACATGCTGACGTTCCTCGCCATCGCCTGCAAAAAAAGATTCATGCTCGACGAATACGTTGATAACGCAGTCGGCGTTATGGAGAAGAACACGGAGGGTAGGCTCGCCATTACGCGTGTCACACTCCGACAACGCCTGAAGTTCTCCGGCGAGAAACAACCCACGCCGCAGGAGATCGAAGAGATGAATCATGGTGCGCACGAGCAATGCTTCATCGCAAATTCAGTGAAAACCGAAGTCAAAGTCGAACCGCAAAGCTGAACTGATTCATCCGCAGATTTACGCGGATTCCACGGATTCAACGAAATCTGGCGAACTGTTTTCTGGATAAATCTGCGTAAATCTGCGAAATCTGCGGCTACTTCCGATGAGTGTGTCGACAGACTCGCAGCACATGGAAAAGATCGTCAGCTTGTGCAAGCGGCGCGGTTTCATCTTCCAGTCGAGCGAAATCTATGGCGGACTCAATGGCGCCTGGGATTACGGCCCGCTCGGCGTCGAGTTAAAGCGCAACCTGAAAAACTACTGGTGGCGCCTCATGGTGCATGAGCGCGACGACGTAGTCGGGATGGATGGTGCGATCCTGACGCATCCCGGGGTCCTCAAGGCTTCCGGCCACGTCGAAGGCTTTTCGGATCCGATGGTAGATTGTCGCATCTGCAAGGCTCATCTTCGAATGGATCAGGTGATCGAGAAAAGAGGACTCAGACAATGCCCGAACTGCGGCGGCAAAGATTTAACCCAAGAGCGCCAATTCAATCTGATGTTTGAGACGCATGTTGGCGCAACTGCGGACGAAAGCTCGATCGCTTATCTGCGTCCCGAAACAGCCCAATCGATTTTCGTTCAGTTCAAGAACATTCTTGAAGTGTCACGCAAGAAGCTGCCATTTGGCATCGCTCAAATCGGGAAGGCATTTCGGAACGAAATTAATCCGCGCAACTTCACCTTCCGCTCACGCGAGTTCGAGCAAATGGAGATGGAATATTTTTGCAGGCCGAAGCAAGGCATGGAATTGCTGGAGTACTGGAAAGAAGAGCGACTTAAGTTTTATGAGCACATCGGACTTGCACGCGAGAAATTGCATGTGCTGACGGTTCCGGATGAAGAACGGGCATTTTATTCGAAGGGAACGTACGATATCGAATACGATTTCCCGTTTGGCCGGCAGGAGCTGGAAGGCGTAGCGTATCGAACCAATTACGATTTGTCACAACATCAGAATGCCAGTGGCAAATCGCTCGACTACTTCGATGAGGAGACAAAAGAGAGAATCATTCCGCACGTGGTCGAGCCGAGCGCCGGCGTGGATCGCACCATCCTCGCGCTAATCTGTGACGCCTACGCTGAAGACGAGGCGCCTAACGATAAAGGTCAAATGGAATCGCGCATTGTCTTGCGTTTTCATCCGCGTATCGCGCCGATTAAGTGCGCGATTTTTCCGCTGCTCAAGAACAAGGAACCGCTCGTGGCGAAGGCAAGGGAAATCGTGGCCCTACTGCGCCCGCATATGACTGTTTTCTACGACGAAAGTGGCGCTATCGGCCGCCGGTACCGCCGGCAGGACGAAATCGGTACGCCTTTCGGGGTCACTGTCGATTTCGAGACACTTGGAGAAAAGGATCCGGCTCTGCGTGACACAATCACGCTGCGAGACCGTGATTCGATGAAGCAGGAGCGTGTCGCAATTCAAGATCTGCCATCGATCTTGCACGAGCGCATTGCGTGATGGATCTCGCCGATTTTCGGGAATACTGCCTCAGAAAACCCGGCGCAAGCGAAGCAACTCCATTCGGTCCCGATGTTCTCGTGTTCAAGGTCGCGAGCAAGATGTTCGCGTTAGCATCTCTCGATCAGGTGCCGACAACCGTGAACTTGAAGTGCGATCCAGATCTGGCGCTCGACCTGCGGGACCGGTACGAGCAGGTCAGTCCCGGATATCACATGAATAAGAAACACTGGAATACAGTTGAGATTGACGCCGGCATTCCTGATATCGAATTGCGAGAAATGATTGATCATTCGTACGAACTGGTGATCGGGAGATTGCCAAAACCTAAGGCAAAGGTCGGAGCTCGATCTCACCGAAGCTCAACTGCAGTGCGTCGCGCGCGACGTTGAGAAAATTGTCGGCAGCATCAGTGAGAGCGACGTGTAGTTCACCACCGTCTGTGGTTGGTGCGCGCAGGGATTGTCGATCCAGGATTTCCTGCACTGCGATCGCGCAATTTTGGGCGGAATCAACGAGCGTGATTTCGCGGCCGAGCACGCGGGCAATGGCAGGGCTGAGCAGCGGATAATGCGTGCAACCGAGCACGAGCGTGTCGATCCCGCCGGCAAGGAGAGGTTCCAGATAACGGGCAATGATCCGGTCCGTTACATC
>DASTMV010000195.1:0-16151 GCA_035713885.1 Candidatus Udaeobacter sp.
ATGTAAAACCAGTCGCAAGCACTAAGTAAATCGTGCGGCCACCCAGCTCGGCATAGCCGCCCTCGCTCGATAGCTGCACTGAGTTCAGAATAAGGCCGCGCAGCTGTTTAAGCTGTGCGGCCGTGAGCGTGAATGATCTGTGGAAGGCATCGATGCGCAGCGCATCGATGCGGTCGAACTGTGCTGTGCCGGAGACTACAACCGGGCCGGACTCATCGCGCGACTCGAAACGAAACTTGTGGAAGACGAGAACGCCCTCTTCGGATGCGCTCATCGTGCTGCAAACGACGATCAGCGCAATGACTGATAACAGTAAGCGCGCGCGCATTCGTCTAACGAGAAGTAGATGAAGATTCGTAAAAAATCACGAAGATTTCTTCGTCTAATTCGGGATTGGAATTTAGCCCGTAATTCATTTACGCTGGCTGCTGTTTTGGAACCGATTACAACCCAGAGCACTGCTGCTGCCAAGCCTAAATTACTCGACCAGCTCCGCACTTTCATGCGGACGCGGCGCTATAGTTTTCGCACCGAACAGGCTTATCTGGACTGGATTCGACGGTTCATTCTTTTCCACGGGAAGCGGCACCCGCGCGATATGGGCGAACAGGAGATCGTCGAATTCCTAACTCATCTTGTCACGAAGCAGAATGTTTCAGCTTCGACTCAAAATCAGGCCCTGAGCGCCCTGCTCTTCCTTTACCAGCAGTTTCTGGGGCGAAAACTTGGCCGGCTCGACGGTGCTTTGCGCGCGAGCAGACCCCCTCGGGTGCCCGTGGTGTTGACTCGCCCCGAAGTCCGCGCACTGTTCGCGCATGTTCGGCCGACATACCGGCTCATGGCCGAGTTGCTCTACGGCAGTGGACTTCGGCTACTGGAATGTCTGCGTCTAAGAGTCAAGGACATTGATTTCGGTTACAGCCGAATCGTTGTGCGGAGTGGAAAAGGTGAAAAGGATCGGGTGACAATGTTACCCGGACGCTTGCGCCGGGCATTGAAGGAGCATCTGGCGCATGCGAAAGCGGTGCATGAGCGCGATTTACAATCGGGTTTTGGCTCGGTCCATCTGCCGGACGCCTTGCAGCGCAAATATCCCAATGCACATCGGGCATGGATGTGGCAGTACGTTTTTCCGGCTGCAAAACGATCGATCGATCCAGTTTCTGGCCGCGTGCAGCGGCATCACGTCTCGGAGAAACTGCTGCAAGATGCAGTGAAACAGGCTGTGCTGCTGGCCGGAATCATAAAACCGGCGAGTTGTCACACGTTGCGGCACTCTTTTGCTACACACTTACTCGAAGATGGTTACGATATTCGAACCGTCCAAGAACTCCTCGGCCACAAGGATGTCAGCACGACGATGATTTACACGCACGTGCTCAACAAGCCTGGCATCGGCGTCAAAAGCCCGCTCGATTAAACGTCGAGCGAAGGTGAGCACGCATTGTCAGTCGCCGCCGCGATTTTGGGGTGCCTCGTTCCAGGTCCGGTCTGTAACGCTTCGTTTTCTCGTTGAGTTTTGGAATCACGCCTTCCTTTCCACAGGAATGAAATCAGGATTGGCTTGATCGCTAGGTGCTAAACGCTTTAAGAAAATGAAGTCATGGGCGATCTCAGTTTTCAGAACAATGTGCCGGATCCGTTGCTGGCCGGGAAAGAATTGCCGACTTTTAAATTCGAACTGGAAAAGTCGAAGGGCAAAGTTCTCGGGAACAGTTTTGGCAAAGAAGTAACTGTCGAGCAACTGCCGATCTCGAAAGGAATCGCGGGCGTATCGATGAGGCTTGAGCCCGGTGTCATGCGCGAGCTTCACTGGCATGCAACGGCCGCAGAGTGGGCGTTCGTGTTGAAAGGACGTGTGCGCACTACCGTGATCAATCCAGCCGGACAAACCGAAACGAATGATTTTGATCCGGGCGACATTTGGTACTTTCCGCGCGGCCATCCTCACGTGCTGGAATGCCTCGGTAACGAGCCGACGCAGTTCATCTTGATTTTCGATAACGGTTATTTCTCCGAGTTCGGCACCTTCAGCATTACCGATTGGATCGGCCATGCGCCAAAATCGTTGTTGGCGAAAAACTTTGGCTTACAGGAATCAGCCTTCGACGGATTTCCGAGCGAAGAGGTTTACTTCGCGCGCGGAGCGATTCCGCCGGAGCAAATACCGGAAAATCTGCGGGGGCCGTGCATTGCTCCGCCACAGACGCACAAGTTTCGAATGCTCGCCGAGGCGCTGCATCGCGTATTTAAAGGCGGCCGCGAATGGCGGGTCGATTCGACGCGATTCCCAATTTCAACGACGATGACAGGCGTCGTTCTCGACCTTGAGCCAGGCGCGCTCCGCGAGTTGCACTGGCATCCGAATGCGGACGAATGGCAATACGTGGTCGAAGGTGATCTCGACATCACGATGTTCGGTGCGCACGGCCGCTTTCGGACGGAGCTTCTGCACGCCGGAGATGTCGGCTACATACCGCAGGGTTATGGTCATTCGATCGAAAACGTCGGCAGCGGCCCGAGCCGGATCCTGATCGGATTTAACAGCGGTATCTATCAATCGATTGATCTATCGGCGTGGATCGCGGGAAATCCAGTGGACGTTCTGGCGACGAATTTCAATAAGCCAGCTTCCTTATTCGCTAAATTCCCGCGCGAGGATGTTTTCATCTCGCCGAACCAATAATAAATCTGACCCCGACGAGTTCTACGTTGTGCTGGAGCCACGGCCGTGCGCGCCGTCGTGAGAATAGCGTCAGAAAGGACCGGCCACAGGCCGATGGCTACAACATTCGTTAAACCACTGTAGGGTTACCGTAATGAGCGAAGACTCACAGAAACTGACCGACGGAAGAATCGTGCGCGCCGAGAGCCCGCTAAATCTGGAGATGCCGTTCTCGACGGTGGATAGCTTTCTCACTCCGACAAGATCGTTTTACGTTCGGACGCATTTTCCCATCCCGGCGATTGATCGCAATGCGTGGTGGTTGCAGGTGGAAGGTGAAGTAGAAAAACCGTTCGCGATCAATTACGAGGAACTGGTGGCGCATAAGTCAGTGACCGCTGCGGTGACTTTGGAATGTGCCGGTAACAACAGAAATTTCCTCGAGCCCACAGTGAAAGGCGTGCAATGGCATCTCGGTGCAGTCGGCAACGCGGAGTGGACGGGTGTACCACTCGCGACGTTGCTTGATCGAGCAGTCCCCAAACCAAGGGCGTGCGAAGTAGTTCTCGAAGGAACGGACAGGGGAATGCTTGAGGACCCGAAAAGTCCGCCAGGCGAAGTGAAGTTCGCTCGCGGCATTCCGCTCGAGAAAGCGCGTCACGATGTGCTGTTGGTCTACAAAATGAACGGCGACGACCTATTGCCAGAGCACGGTTTTCCGGTGCGCGCGATCGTGCCCGGCTGGTACGCGATGGCTTCCGTAAAGTGGCTCCAGCGGATCATTGTCAGCGATCGCCCCTTTACCGGATACTATCAAACGATTGACTACGCGTACTGGCAGAGGACTAACTACGCGCATTGGCAAAGGGGAAAAGAGCTCGCTCAATTGACACCGTTGAGCGAGATGCAGGTTAAAGCGGAGATTGCGCGCCCGGCGGAAGGAGAAATCGTGCCGACAAATACTAACGTCTGTGTGCGCGGAGCTGCATGGGCGAGTGACGCGGAGATCAGCAAAGTCGAATTGAGCACGGACGGCGGTACGAGCTGGAACGATGCAAAGCTGATTGGAGAATCGATGCTAAACGCGTGGCGACTTTGGCAATTTGATTGGCAGACACCATCGCAAGCAGGAAAACGAACGCTGATCGCGCGCGCGACGGATTCGTTAGGCCGAACCCAGCCAGTGCATCGCGATCCCGACCGTGGCACTTACATGATCAACCATCTGTTACCGATCACAGTCGAGGTGCGATGAGAAATGCCGGGTAGTCCATGCGTCTCACGTGCTGGCGAAGCCGTCCCGGGTTCACGAGCTTTTTTCATTCGCTCTAATTATGTTGCTCCATTGACATGACAAGAAGTTTGTCTCGGCGGAGGCCGAAACCAACGCGTCACGCGTGCGCTATCCGAAGCGCTGCATCGTTATTGTTGAACTGTGGGGCGGCTTCGCGTTAACTCAGGGCAATGTCGCTCGTTTTTAAAGCCATTCAGACCGAAGGGATCGCCGAGCTTTCTTATCTGGTCGGCGATGATGATGAAGGCGTGGCCGCCATCTTCGATCCGCGCGCCGATGTGGACATTTACATCGAAATGGCTCGCGAAGCCGGGGTGGCCATTACACATATTTTCGAAACGCATATTCACGCCGATCTGGTCAGCGGCTCGCGAGAGTTATTTGCTCGCGTTGAATCAGCCAAAATTTATAACAGCAGCGAAGGCGGCGCTGAGTACGGATTCCAGCGGGAGAAAGTGAACGATGGCGACCGTTTTGAGTTTGGTGAAGTGCTGGTGACCGCGCGGCATACGCCTGGTCACACGCCCGAGCACATGTCGTATCTGCTGGCCGATATCGATCATCCGGACGAGCCATGGGGGATTCTCACCGGCGATTCGCTTTTTGTGTCATCCGCCGGTCGCCCGGATTTGCTCGGCGAAAAACACACAAAACAATTGGCCGAACAGCAATTTCATACTCTGCGCGATTTTTATCTCCAAATGCCAGACCACGTGATGATTTACCCAAATCACGGCGCCGGCTCTCCTTGCGGCGCCGACATTGGCGCGCGCATGAGCAGCACGATCGGTTACGAGCGAAAATTCAACAAATTTTTACAGTTCGCTGATACAAAGAGCTTCATCGATTTCGCGATCAAGACGGCGCCGCCAGTGCCGCACTATTACCCGGTCATGAAACGACTGAATGCTGAAGGTCCCGAAATTCTCGGCAATCTTCCCGGTGTTCCCGCTCTGCCGCCGAAAGGATTCAAAGAGGCGATTGAGAAGAAAGCAGGCGTGCTCGTCGACACGCGGATGATGTTGTCATTCGGTGGCGGCCATATCCCGGGCGCGCTGAACATTGGCGGCTCGCCGATTCTCTCCATCTGGGCAGGTTGGATGCTCGATCCGAATAAACCCATTCTGCTGGTGCTCGAGAGCGATGATGACCTCGAGCAGATGGTGCGACTGTTCGTGCGCACCGGCTACACAAAATTCGCCGGTTATTTGACCGGTGGAATGAAAGCGTGGGATGCGGCCGGATTTCCGCTGGAACGAATTGGTCAGATGAGTGTGCACGAGCTGAACGAGCGCAAATCTTCACTGCAGGTTCTCGATGTGCGTTCGCCTAACGAATGGAAGAAAGGACATGTTCCGGGAGCACATCACATTTTCGTTCCGGAATTGCGTGACCGCATGAAGGAGATCGATCGCAATAAACCAACCGCGGTGTATTGCGGCAGCGGATACCGCGCGAGCATCGCCACAAGCATCTTGAAGCCGTTGGGCTTCAAAGAGCTTTGGAATGTGCCGGGGAGTTGGGAAGCATGGAAAAAGGCGAAGCTGCCAGTTGAGGGTGCGGACGGCCAATGAACGGAACAACAGCTCTACCACGCCGTTCATTTGGCGAAACGATGCGCGCTGATACGTGGTGGATTCAACCGTTACTCGTTTTTCTCGGCCTATCGACTTTCATCGTTTATTCGACGTGGGCCGCGTTTCAGGGAAGGAATTATTTTTTTGGTAATTATGTCTCGCCGTTTTATTCGCCGGAACTGCTTGGCGATTCGCCACACAGTTGGTTTGGACCGAAGCCTGCGTGGTGGCCTGCCTGGCTTCTCTTTTCTCCCGCCCTCTTCATTCTGTGGGCGCCGGGTGGATTCCGGCTCACGTGTTATTACTATCGCGGCGCCTATTACAAAGCTTTCTGGGCGGACCCGCCAGCATGCACTGTGGGCGAGCCTCGCAAAAGCTATTGGGGCGAGCGTTCGTTCCCGTTGATCATGCAAAATGTTCATCGCTATTTCATGTATCTCGCGCTGTTGTTTATTTTGATTCTCGCCTATGACGTGTGGAAAGCGCTTTGGTTTGTGGACCCCGCGACGGGTAAGAGCTCATTTGGTGTTGGTGTCGGTACTATTGTGCTTGCAATAAATGTCTATTTGTTAAGCGGCTACACGTTCGGCTGCCACTCGCTGCGACATTTGATCGGCGGATTTCGCGACCAACTTGCAAAGTCGCAAACCTGTTATCGCGCATACGCTTGCGTGAGCTGTCTGAATCGCCGTCATATGCTCTGGGCTTGGATGAGTCTGTTCTGGGTCGGGTTCAGCGATCTTTACGTGCGACTCTGCGCAACGGGCGTTTGGCACGATT
Organism: Candidatus Udaeobacter sp.; assembly: GCA_035713885.1. Taxonomy (GTDB): domain Bacteria; phylum Verrucomicrobiota; class Verrucomicrobiia; order Chthoniobacterales; family UBA10450; genus Udaeobacter. The sequence continues at coordinate 6,317 of DASTMV010000195.1, forward strand.
TCCGAATCGTTTAAGCGACATGCGTTGAAGCGGAACAGATTCTCCCGAAGGAACGCTTCAACACTGCAACTCTTTAACCCTTCAACGAAATCATGCCCGAATACGAAATTTTCCAATACGACGTATTGATTATCGGTTCCGGCGGCGCCGGGCTGCGTGCCGCGATCGAAGCTTCCGCAGCTGGAGTTTCAGTGGGCATGGTTTGCAAATGTCTTCTCGGCAAAGCGCACACCGTGATGGCCGAAGGGGGGATCGCGGCGGCGCTGGCCAACGTGGATGACCGCGACACTTGGAAAGTTCATTTCGCAGATACGATGCGGGGTGGTCAATACGTGAACAACTGGCGTATGGCTGAGTTGCACGCAAAGGAAGCGCCTGCACGCGTGCGGGAGCTTGAAGCTTGGGGCGCAGTGTTCGATCGCACCAGGGATGGCCGGATTCTGCAAAGGAACTTTGGCGGACATAAATATCCACGACTCGCGCACGTCGGCGATCGCACTGGCCTCGAGATGATTAGGACCCTGCAAGATCACGGGATACATCAGGGAATCGACGTGCACATGGAAGTTTGCATCGTCACGCTGCTCAAGGATGACGATCGCGTGATCGGCGCGTTCGGATACGATCGTGAGCGCGGCCATTTCAAGATTTTCCAGGCGAAAGCAGTCGTCCTCGCAACTGGAGGCGTTGGCAAAGCGTACAAGATAACAAGTAACAGCTGGGATTGTACCGGTGACGGACATTCGCTCGCGTACCATGCTGGCGCGGCATTGATCGACATGGAGTACGTGCAGTTTCATCCAACCGGTATGGTTTGGCCGCCAAGCGTCGCCGGGATGCTGGTGACCGAGGGAGTTCGTGGCGAAGGCGGGATTCTCACTAATGCCGATGGCAAACGTTTCATGTTCGACTTGATTCCCGATAACTACAAAGCGCAGACTGCTGACAGCGAGGAAGAAGGCTGGCGTTATACGCAGGGTGACAAGAACGCGCGGCGTCCGCCGGAGTTATTGACTCGCGATCACGTTGCGCGCTGTATCGTGCGCGAGATCAAGGAAGGGCGGGGGACACCTCATGGCGGTGTGTATCTCGATATCTCCTGGATCAAAAGCAAACTCTCCAACGCGGAGGAACACATCAAACGCAAACTGCCGAGCATGCATCATCAATTCAAAGCGCTCGGCGACATCGATATTACAAAGGAGCCGATGGAAGTCGGCCCGACTACACATTACATAATGGGCGGCGTGCATGTGGACGCCGACACGCAGATGTCAGATGTGCCGGGATTGTTTGCCGCAGGCGAGTGCGCGGCGGGAATCAATGGCGCAAACCGGCTGGGGGGCAACTCGCTTTCCGATCTTCTGGTGTTTGGAAAGCGGGCTGGAGAATTTGCCGCGAAATTCGCCCAGGAAAACCCCTACGGCACAATCAACCACGAGAGCGTTGAAGATTATGCGCGCGATGCGCTAAGACCATTCGAGAACAGTCACGGTGAAAATCCGTACTCGGTGCAGCGCGATTTGCAGGAGGTGATGCAGCACAACGTCGGCATCGTGCGCGATGAAAGTGAAATGCTTTCAGGGCTAGATCATTTGAAAACCTTTTGGGAACGGGCCACGCACGTTGGCGTCACTGGCAATCGCGATTTCAATCCCGGCTGGCACACCGCTCTTGATCTCAAAAATCTGCTCACGGTTTCCGAGGCGATCACGCGTGCCGCATTAGAGCGGAAAGAAAGCCGCGGGGCACAATTTCGGGACGATTATCCCGAGAAAGACGAACGCTTCGCAAAAGTAAATACCATCATTCGAAAGATAGAAGACGGCAGCATGGAGGTACGATTAGCGCCTCTGCCGGAAATGCCGGACTATTTGAAAGCAGTGATTGAGGAGAATCGGTGAGTCGCGTGAATCGAGAATTGTTACATCGTGAAGCGGCCGCAAAAGAGCATGGTCAAATTTCAGTCTTGAAGATTTGGAAGGTATACTGTGGCGCGGGAGTTTCTAAAGACGATGTGTTGGGTGGCAAAAGAATAACGATCTACGAATGAAAACCGCCGTTTTCAAAATCTGGCGCGGGAATGCCACGAGCGGCGAGTTCCGGGATTACACCACCGGCGTTTCCGAGGGAATGGTTGTGCTGGATGCAGTCAACCAGATTCAGGCGACGCAAGCGAACGATCTCGCTTACCGATGGAACTGCAAAGCCGGCAAGTGTGGGTCGTGCTCGGCGGAGGTCAACGGCATGCCAAAGCTGATGTGCATGACCCGCCTGAGCGATCTGCCACTTGAAAAACCGGTGACAGTTCAGCCGATGAAAACCTTCCCGCTGATAAAAGATTTGCTAACCAATGTCTCCTGGAATTTTCGGGTGAAGAAAAAAATCAAATCCTTCAAGCCACGACCGCCTGATGCCCCCGATGGCACCTGGCGCATGCAGCAGGAGGACATCGATCGTGTACAGGAGTTCCGAAAATGCATCGAATGCTTTCTCTGCCAGGATGTTTGTCATGTGCTTCGAGATCACGGGATGCATGAAAAGTTTATCGGTCCGCGTTTTCTAATTCACGTTGCTGCGTTGGAGATGCATCCGTTGGATACAGAGAATCGCATAGAGGAACTGCGCAATGCTTATGGCATTGGTTACTGCAACATTACGAAATGTTGCTCCAAGGTTTGTCCCGAAAGCATTCACATCACCGACAACGGAATCATTCCTTTAAAAGAACGCGTGGTGGACGATTTTTATGATCCGCTGGGACGGATCTGGCGACGGTTAAAGAAGAAATCGGACGGATTAAAAGGTTGAAAAGTTTGGGAGTTGAAAAGGTTGTGCTGTTGGCCTTCGTGCTGTTCAACCATTCAACTCCGCGAAGATATGAGCGAACTGAAACAACTCCACAAAGATGCGATCCCTGCGGCGCTCGAGAAAGCTGAGCGCTATCGTTTGCTGAATGAGCCCGGTGAAGCAGAGAGCATTTGTCTCGACGTCCTTAACGTCGATCCCGAGAACCAACGCGCCATTATTATGCTTTTGCTTGCGCTGACCGATCGTTTCGACAAGGGCTACGGTGTTAGCGAAACGCAAACCAAAGAATTGCTGACCCGTATGACGTCGGATTACGACCGCGCGTATTATTCCGGAATTGTAGCCGAGCGCCGGGCGAAGATGAAACTACGCCAGCAAACGCCTGGCTGTCGCTTCCAGGCATATGATCTTTTGCACGAAGCAATGCATTGGTTCGAAAAAGCGGAACCGCTTAGACCACCCGGTCATGACGACGCAATTCTGCGATGGAACACCTGCGAGCGTATCATTGAGCGAAACAAACTCGTTCCGCGCGAAGAAGAGGAACGAATCGACTTTCCTCTGGAATAACATTGTACGGCAACCGCATCGTTGCCGGAAGGTTGACGTGTAGGTGGAACGCGATCTCCGAACGCGTTGGCAAGTTGGACAGTAGCTGCCGTGATTGTTTTGCCATCGCCCTCAGAGAGGTCGATCTACCTATGGTTGTTCCGCTGCTAGAGCTCGCGTCAGCGGTGCAACGAACACAGTGATTGCCTGATTTTCGAACAGGTCGTGCAAGAGGAGAGAGATCACACACGCTGAGTTGCTGCTGCTACTCTGCCAGCCTGATCATGTCCGCGCATGGCCACTGCGACAACGGCTCCAGAAATGAACGTGATGCCGCCAATGGACAGGATTGCCGCCGAGAAGCCGAAACGATCGGCAATGATTCCGGCGAGTAGCGCGCCAATGGCATAGCCCAAATCACGCCAGAAGCGATAAACACTAAGGGCGCGAGCACGCCAGCTTGGATGCGCAGAATCCGATACAGCTGCAATCAGACTCGGATAGACCATCGCTGTACCCACGCCAAGAAGGATGCTTGCCAAAATCCACCAGCGAAAATCTTTCATCAATGCTGTCATGAATAACCCACTTGCCTGTACCCACATGCCGCCAACGATTAATCCTTTGCGCCCCCAACGATCGCTCAACGGACCAGTCACGGTTTGAGCAGTTCCCCAAACAATCGGATAAATGGCCTTTAAAAAACCAATCCGCTCAACGCCTAGTCCTAACGCCGAGAAAAAGAGCGGAAAGATTCCCCAACTCATCCCATCATTGAGATTATTGACTAACCCAGCCTGTGACGCTGCGAAGAGATTGCGATCACAAAAAGATGTTCGTACAAATACGTCGCCAAACGTAAGCGGCGATAGCTCAGGGGTAGTTTGAGCAATCTCCAAATGGACGTGACGGCAAGTATCACGAATAATCAAAACCGAAAGCATTGTGCCGGCAATCGCGTATCCAATCCCGAGATAGATTGGGACCGGACGTAAGCCGTAGCGGCTGGCCAGATAGCCAGTTAAAAAGGCCGTAACACCAACAGCGAAGTAGCCAGCAAACTCATTAAGGCCTACGGCTAGCCCGCGTTTCTTTGAACCAACCAGATCGATCTTCATGAGCACGGTCATCGACCAGGCGAAACCCTGGCTAACACCGAGCAGCACATTCGCTGCAACTATCCAGCCCCAATTTGGTGCAGCAATGATCATGAAGGGAACCGGAAGACCCAAAATCCAACCGATCACCAAAACGCGTTTGCGTCCCCACGCGTCAGCGAGTTGCCCGGACACGAGGTTGGCGAACGCCTTGACGACGCCGAAACTGACGATGAAGGACGTGATCAGCGTCGCGGATTCAATATGGAATTGTTCCGATCCGATCAGAGGTACGACGGTGCGCTCGATTCCGACCATACCGCCGACGAATGCGTTGACCAGGACGAGCAATGAAAACTGCCGCCAATTCTCTTTCAGGCCAAGCGTGACAGAAATCCGGTCTCCAGTAGCGGTGGCCTTGGCCATAGCGCTATCCCATGATGGAGTTGCGCCGTGAAATGGCCGCCTGCAGAAGTAAGGTATTGAGCGAGTCTGGTGGTATCTCCTTCAGCATGAAACTAACAAATTCGATTTTGTGCGACAGTAGATGCGACGCCTCGTCCCGCCTTCAAGTTTCAATAAGCGCCAGTTTGAGCGAATCGCCAATACTAAGATGATTCTTCATCGTTCCAGATTTTCGGTTCGTTGACGGCTCATGAGTTGAGTTCGACTCTTTATTGATGGCGTCAGTGCGAACCTTCCTTAACGAACTTCATTCGTGGGAATGGATCGGCGTGCTACTGGCGCGTGTCGCTGTCGGTCTCTTGTTTTTTCTTTCCGGGCGCGCCAAAGTTTTTGTTCCTGACCGCCGAGAGCAGATGCGTCAAACATTGATAGAGGCGCACGTTCCTTTTCCCGATTTCAACGCTGTCTTTGTTTCGACCATCGAATTTGCTTGTGGGTTCTTACTGATAATTGGTGCGCTAACGCCACTCGCCTCGGTGATCCTCTCTTGCGTGATGATCGTAGCCATTGCGACGAGCGCGATCCGAAATGTCACGGCATCGTGTCCTATTGCGTGGCTTGCGGAATTTTTATATCTGCCGGAGCCGCTTTATCTGGTAATCCTTATCTGGCTCTTCTTCTCAGGGCCGGGATGCCTCAGTGTTGATCACTTGTTCGTGCCGTAGGTCTATATCTAAACGTTTGCGACCCGTTCTCGCGCATGCCGACCGAGCTGTGCTCGGCGCGTAAACAAACTGGACTTCCTCTCGATTTTCCACACATCAGCCTGAAGCACGGCTAAAGTTGCACCAATGAAGTCTTACACGCTTGAGCCTGTTGGTTTCATTCGTTCATCAGTCAAAGGGCGTGCGGATGCGCCGCGACAGGGTGCAGAGGGGGCGCCGGATGCGTGGCTGGAGATTGAACCGCGCTTTGCCGACGCGTTGTTAGGAATAAAAGTCGGTAATGAGCTGATCGTCATCACCTGGTTGCACGAGGCCAGTCGTGACGTGCTGAAGAATTATCCGCGCAGTGATCCCAGCCGTCCGCTCACGGGTGTGTTTTATACGCGTTCTCCGGCGCGACCGAATCCACTCGGACTACATCCCGTGACGGTGCGCGAGATTGACGGTCCACGCTTGAAGGTTGGCCCGATCGAAGTTTTCGACGGAACACCAGTGGTCGATATCAAATCAGCATCGACACGGGCGGATGATTGAGTGGGCGACATCCGGCGTTCGTCAGTGTTTTTAGTGTTGATGCGTTGCCTTAATTAACGTCGATCCTGTGGGTTGTAGATGTGGTCGCTTTCGACATCGAAGACCCGGTTCCAACGCGCACGATAATTTTCAAACGCGGTGTGCCCGCTCAGCTGCATTAGCTGTTCCTCCGTGAATTGCTTCCTCAAACGCGCGTAGAGATCGTCCGATATGTTTGACGGAGCGGTAACCATTGCGTCCGCGAGCTCGATTACCAGCCGTTCGATATCGTTGAACACCGAAAAGTCGTTGCCTAACACGGCGCGGAGCTTCTCATCACTCAAGCCGGCTTTTCTGCCCACGGCAGAATTGGCGTCTATTCAAAAGGGACAGCCAACCCGCGCGGCTGTCCGCACTCTTCCCAGTTGAATGTAACGGAGCGAAATGTGTCGCTTCCGGCTCAGAGCCATCTCCATGAGAATGCCGCCCCAGACCAATCCCGGCAGGCGCATTTGAATCTTGGCCGGTGTCAGATCTTTACCGAACATCTTACGCATGACGCCGTAGAACCAGCGCAAGTGCCATGGCGCCTGGTTTTTTTCGAGACCATGGATCCTTGCCATACAGTGCTCCTATTAATATATCGCGAACAAGGGGAACGAGGCCGTATCCAATTACCGCAGGAGGCAGCCGATTCGGGAAATCAATCCTTGGCGGCTACGATCGCAGTCGAAATCCCCGGTGGTAACGGATGTTGCTCAATCGACTTGAAGCGGGCCTCGCCCAGCATCTGTTCGAATTCGGCAAAGGTGTAAGCGTCGCCGCGCTCCGTCGAGACCAGCATAACGAGGCTGAACGTCGCGGCATCTGGTGGCGAGACGCGGTCCGGATTCGGTACAAATTCGACAATCGCTACTCGCCCGTCTTCACGCAAAGCCGCGTGAGATTTCCGCAGAAGCTGCACGCACGTGGCCGGATCGAAGTGATGCAGGAAATTTGGAAGAAGAACGACGTCGTAATCGCGACCAAAATCGACTTCGAACGCGCTGCCTTCAATCGTGCTGAAGCGCTCGATGAGTCCCATGCGTTCGGCGTTCTCACGTGCGACCTGCAACACCGGCGCCCAATCCAGCGCGACCACGTGTGTACGCGAATTGCGTTGAGCGAAACTGAGTCCCCAGACGCCGTGACTGGCGGAGATGTCGAGTACCTTCGTACTGCGCGATGGGTCGAGCACCACGATTTCTGCAAGCTTCTCCGCGCCCGGCATCATCAACCAGCTCATCCCGCGTGCGAAATTCAACCACATCGGATGTTCGGGAGCCATCGAGCCGCCGCCAGGCTGCACGGTTCCACCTTTTCGGACCGCGGCCGCCACATCGGCGAAGCCCTGTGTCAGGTGATCGGATAACAGGAATGCGGCGGCGCCGCCGGTATACGCAGGAGAGTTGCGGACGAGGAAGGTCGCCGAGTCTTTCGTCAGACGATAACGGTCGGCTTTTTTTTCCAAAAAGCCGAGCACGGTCAGATAATCACACAGAATGCGAACGCCTCGCTCTGCTGCACTGCAGCGGGCTGCCAGCTCCGCAGCGGTCGCGCCTTTATCCCCGATCGCGGTAAACAGATCGAGGTCGAGCGCAGCTTTTAATGCGGCAGTGTCCTGGTATGCAGTGAGCGTTTGAAATATCTGAACCGGCGACGGAGCCTCGTTGTTTTGCATGAAGAAGGGTCCGCACGTGCGCCAAGACGTCAACCAATCGGCTGGCGTTTTTCTGTCGTGGCACGCTCTTTCGGAGCCAATGTGAAGGCACGCAGATTATAGTTTCTGCACGCGATTACGTTGCGCGATTCGAACCCTAATTAGGAAATGATTGGCTGTTAGAATGTGAAGCAATAGGAGGAAATATGAAAATCACGAGCTTAATCGTCGCGTTGGTTATGACGGCTATGTTGCCGGTTCTTGGTCAGGAAGGCGTAGGTCAGGAGATAAAGCACGGCGCGAAAAAAGCAGGGGAAACAATCAAGAATGGAGTGGAAACCGTCGGTGAGAAAACAAAGGAGACAGCCAAAACCGTCGGGCAGAAAACAAAAGAGACCGCTCAGACGGTAGGGGAGAAAACCAAGGAGACCGCTCAAAACGTCGGTGAGAAAACAAGGCAAACCGGTGAGACGGTAACCAGAAAAACGAAGGAAACTGTCGGAGCCAGTGGAAACGAGACGACAGAGAGGGCCAGGGAAACGCGCGTGGAATCAAGTCGAAGGCCCAGCAATGCTGAAGAGCGCACGGCGAATGAAGGAGCAAAGCCGACGCCGAGCCCCAGCGGACGCTGATGTCGTTTGCGCCACTCGGACGAGAGACCTTCACTTAATTGATGTGATATTGAACGGAAGAAATATCTACGGATTCTCCGCTTCGTCACAGAAATCAGAAATTCTTCATCTCGCTAGGAATGGGAGGCCAGGATTTTCATGTTCGCACTTGCTCAGATTCGTTCAGTGAGTCCTATTTGGCGCAATGAGCAGCCTGCGTCTTGGAGTGAATATCGATCACGTCGCGACATTGCGGCAGGCGCGATATTCGCAAACGCCCGAATCCCAGAATGCTGAGCCCGATCCACTGATTGCGGCGCGGCTTTGCGAGCGAGCGGGCGCCACCGGGATTGTTGCGCATCTTCGCACCGATCGTCGCCACATTCAGGAACGCGACATCGAACGCCTTCGTCAGAACATCATGACGAAGCTGAATCTCGAGATGGGCAACACTCAGGAAATTGTTGACATCGCGCTGCGCATTAAACCGGAGGAAGTGTGCCTGGTGCCGGAAAAGCGTGAAGAAGTGACCACCGAAGGCGGTCTCGATGTGATTTCCTATCGCAAAGAACTCGAGCCGACCATCAGGCGGCTGCAGGTTGCCGGGATTCGCGTCAGCCTATTTATCGATCCGACGTTGGAACAGGTCGATGTCGCGGCCGAGCTCGGCGTTGAAATGGTGGAGCTGCACACTGGAAAATTGGCAAATGCATTTACGGAAAGGATCCAAAAGGAGGAACTGGAAATGTTACGGGCAGCTGCTCGCGCCGCATCAGAATCCAATATGCAGGTCAATGCTGGTCACGGAATCAACTACAAAAACATCGCGCTTATCAATCAGATTCCGTCTTTGACAGAGCTCAATATCGGCCACGCCATCATTTCGCGCGCGATTTGGGTGGGACTCGAAAGCGCAGTGAAAGAAATGCTGAGCGCAATGGCCAATTATCCCGAATGAATGCGCTGAAATTGGACGTCAATCATTACATCCGCATGCGCAAAGGATTTAACAATTCAGCGATTTAACCAGCAACCTTCGCATGAGCGTGATTGGAACCGGCGTCGACGTTATTGAGTGTGCGCGCATTCAGCATTCCATCGAGCGATTCGGAGATCGCTTTCTGCATCGCGTTTTTACAGCTGGTGAAATTGAATATTCAATGTCGATGAAATTCCCGGAGCGGCATCTGGCCGCGCGGTTCGCGGGCAAGGAAGCAGCGGTAAAAGCGTTCGGCACCGGGATAGGCAAGACAATGGGCTGGCGCAACATCGATATTCAAAAAAAAGAAAGCGGCGAACCGTTCCTGGTTTTTTCTGGAGGCGCGAAAACTTGCGCCGCGGAACGTGGTGTCACTTCGGCGCTCATCAGTCTCAGCCACACCGAACATCACGCGATGGCCTGCGTCGTTCTCGAGGGCGCGGCGT
>DASTMV010000196.1:0-16465 GCA_035713885.1 Candidatus Udaeobacter sp.
TTGACCTCCGGCAGTGTTTTCCGGCAAACTGCCTGTAATTTGCCAAGTGCAACAACTCTCGGAGTGCCTTGGCTGTCCCAACAAAGCAAGAGATTTCAAAAGCGTATTGCGGACGCTCAAAACTTTTTTAAACACGGTCATAAATGGCTAAAGGGTGAAGTAAGGTATCCAGTTATCTATGGGGAAATGCTGATGTTCGATTCACTTGTCTGTTACGGAATGCTTTTTGATCCGCGGACGACTCCGGCGGTTCTTCGTCTCTACGGTGTCCGATTTGGGCTTGAAAACGCGGAGACCATCGGAAGAGATTTGGCTTGGCACTTTATTGAACGCGAGATAATCGAATACCTCGCACCACTGAGTCGTCAGGAGTTAAGCGCGGCCTCGCTCTTCTTGGAGAGCGTTACCCGTCCATTTGAGCGTCTAGCTTTCATTCAGGAAAGCCCTCCCGAACAGCGACAGGCCGTCTCGGAATCGGCACCAACACCAATCGATTTTATATGACATATATTGTCTGATGTTATTGATGGGAAGCGTGATTTTCGTTTGCGGTCGTCGGCAGTTTCCGTCACGCCGCTCTTCCCTGCGGCTTGACGTTGTCTCGCTGGACGGATAGCGTCGCCGAGTTGCGGTTACGCGTTACCATGAAAATCCCGAGTGCTTACTTGGCCAAATGTTTGATTCCGTGCGTTTACCTCTGTTTGATTTGCGTCCAGTCGACGCGTGCCGCGCGAGAAAAGCCGATGTCGGATGACATTCAGCAGATAATGACACCGGAGGAGTTCAAGGCTGCTGGATTGAACAAGCTCTCGCCCGACGAATTGGCGAAGCTCAATGCCTGGCTACAAGGTTATCGGCAGAGTACCGAACAAGCCGCCGAAAAGAAAGCCACAGCGCGCGCTGAACGCACGAAGCTGGATGTGCTCGTAAGCCGCGTGGACGGCAGGTTCGATGGACTGACCGGCAGGACGATCATTCGTTTGGAAGATGGCACCGTCTGGAAGCAGGCAAACGCTGACGATCGGTATCGTCCGCGAAACCCAGATCATCCGGCAGCTGCGGTAATTCACGGCGTCTTCGGCTACAAAATGCAGATCGAAGGCACGCAGCCGTTTTACGTCGATCCGATCCGTAATCCGTAGAGACTTCAGCGTAGCGATATCAAGCTGCAAAATCCGCGACGACATAGCGCGCGATCTCTAGTTGTTTTCCTTAGCCCGCTATGTCGTAGGGGCAGTAGCTTGCAACCTACCAAGGCCGAACTCGGCATGGATCAATCGCGCTGCGCGCTCTGCTTGTTTTTCGTCGATGATCACGGCGATTTTTATCTCCGAGGTCGAAACCATTTGAATGTTAATTCCGGCGCGTCCGAGGCATGAAAATAATCGCGCTGCGACGCCGGAATGGGACCGCATCCCGATGCCGACAACGCTCAGCTTGGCTACGCCGCTGGCGGTATTTAGGCGTTTCGCTCCGAGCTCGCTGAGCACGGGCATCAAAATTGTGCGCGCATTCTCGAGTTCGTCTTCGTGGATTGTAAATGAGATGTCGGTTGTCCCGTCGATGGACGCATTCTGCACAATCATATCGACGATAATGTGCGCGGCGCCGATATCCGAGAAAATCCGGGCCACAATTCCAGGCTTATCCTGCACTCCCGCGACGCTGAGCTTTGCCTGATGCCGGTCGAGGCTGATTCCTCGAACTACGATGTCTTCCATGCTCGGTGTCTCTTCCCTGGCGACGGTACCGGCGCTTTGACCGAAGCTAGATTGGACCTCGAATTCGACGCCAAATTTCTTTGCGAATTCCACTGCGCGCGACTGCATCACCTTTGCGCCACCACCTGCCATCTCAAGCAATTCATCATAAGACACTTCGTTGAGTTTTTCCGCATCTTTAACAATTCGTGGATCGCATGTAAATACCCCATCTACATCGGTGAAAATCTGACAGGCATCGGCGTTCAATGCCCCCGCGAGTGCAATCGCCGTCAGGTCAGAGCCGCCGCGGCCAAGGGTGGTCACTTCTAACTCAGGCGTCTGTCCCTGAAAGCCGGCTACCACCACGATGTAATCGTCCGCGAGAAGTTCATGAATTTGTCTTGGACTGATGTTCGCGATTCGCGCCTTTGTGTGATTGCCGTCAGTTAAGATTCCTGCCTCCGCCCCGGTCAGCGAGATTGCGGTCCCGCCAAGCGCGTTTATTGCCATTACGGTTAATGCAGCCGCGGCGCGCTCGCCGGTTGAAAGCAAAACGTCGAGCTCACGCTTCGTTGGTTGCGGTGAGATTGTCTTTGCGAGTTTCGACAGCTCGTCAGTTACTCCTGCCATTGCGGAGACGACAGCCACAACACGGCAACCTTGACGCTGCGTGTCAACGATTCGTTGCGCAACGTTCCGAATTCGCTCCGGCGTTCCAACCGAAGTGCCACCATATTTTTGAACTACCAGGCGCATCTTTTCTTCAATGACTTCTAAGCCACTGGATTCTTAACCGCCATTTCGAGCGGAGTCGAGGCTGCAACGCGATCGGGCACGCAGGGGCTAGCCAAAGCTTTTAATCCCTGCCAACCCACAGCTGGGGTCGCACGATATCCCGACTTCGCTTGGTAACACAAGGCGCTACAGCGTAATCGCGCGACGCACATCGGTAACCGTCGCGGCCACCGGCTTTAACGCTTTCATTCCCTGCAAAACCACATCCGGATCCTTCAATCCGTGGCCGGTGACTGTGCAAACAATCCGGCTGCCTTCTGGGATCTCTTTGAACGAGTAAGCTGCGTGACCTGAATCGCAGCACTTGAAAAGCCCCGCGATTGATGCCGCGCTGGCCGGTTCGACAAAAATTCCTTCGTGCTGCGCGAGCCAGGCTTGCGCTTCGATAATTTCTTCGTCGCTTACCGCATCGATGGCGCCACCCGATTTCGCGATGGCCGTGCGGGCCTGTTGCCAGCTCGCTGGATTTCCGATCCGAATCGCTGAAGCGATAGTTTCGGGCTTATCGATTATCCGCTGATGAAAAATCGGCGCCGCGCCAGCCGCCTGGAAGCCGATCATTACCGGCAATTTAGTTGATTTCTTGTCGTTAAAGAATTCTCGGTAGCCCGCCCAATACGCGGTGATATTTCCGGCGTTACCCACCGGCAGTAAATGAAAATCCGGCGCATCGCCCATTTCATCGATGATTTCGAATGCAGCTGTCTTTTGCCCCGCGATGCGGTCGGGGTTGATTGAATTCACGATGGTAAAATCGCCGGTCGCGCCAAGCTCGCGCACGATTCGCAGAGCGTCATCGAAACTGCCGTCGATCGCGACGATTTTCGCGCCGTAGGCAAAAGCCTGAAGAAGTTTGCCGGTCGCGATTTTTCCTGCTGGCAAAATCACAACGCACGAAATCCCGGCTCGCGCAGCGTACGCAGCCGCGGAAGCTGAAGTGTTCCCGGTCGAAGCGCAGATGAGCCCTTTCGTACCGCGCTCGATTGCCTTCGACACGGCAACCGTCATCCCACGGTCCTTAAACGAGCCGGTCGGATTAACCCCCTCGTTCTTCACGAATACGTCGCAGTCGCGACCCACGCATTCACTCAATCGCGGAGAATAGATCAGGGGAGTGTTTCCCTCACCAAGGGAAACCACCGGCGTCGCGGCAGAAAGCGGAAGGAACTCGCGATAGGATTCGATCACTCCCCTCCTCCACCCTGATTTTGTTGTTGTGAAATGCATCAAGTTTCTTTATGCGAGGCAGGTTCGCGCGATTGTCGATCGGGACGCGACCATGTAAAATCAACCGTATGCCGGACCTTAGCAAAGAAGATAAGCTGCGACTCCTGACAATCATGCTGGAGAGCCGCCACGCGGATTTGCGCGAACAGAATTTGATTCGTCAAGGCAAAGGGCATTTTCACGTTTCAGGGATGGGCCACGAAGCGCTGGCTGCCGTTTCCATCCAGATGGAGCCGGATGATTACATCGTTTCGTACTATCGCGACCGCGGTCTCGTTCTTGGGCGCGGCATGACGACGCGCCAGCTCGGTCTCGAATATTTTGCGAAACGTGATACCGGCAGCGCTGGACGCCAGATGCCCTCTCACTACAGCAACGCGGAGCTCCACATCTGGAGCGTGCCCACACCAACTGGATCACAGCTCCTCCCCGCATGCGGAATGGCCTGGGGCATCAAGCTCGATGAAAAGAAAAATCTCGTCGTTACAACCATCGGTGACGCGGCAACGCGCCAGGGCGATTTTTTCGAGGCGATTTGTTTCGCTAAAGAGAAAGAACTTCCCATGCTCTTTCTGGTCGAAGACAACGCCTATGGCATCAGCATGCCCACGCGCAAAACGAATCCACTAGCTTTGAACATTCTTGAAGGCGACAACTGGCGCCAGGTGGAGGGACAAGATGTCCAGCAGGTTTACGACGTAACTGCTGAAGCTTTCAAAAAAATTCGCTCCGGCGCCGGACCATTCTTTTTCTGGATCAACATGGAGCGTCTGTCGAGCCACACCAGCTCCGATGACCAGAAACTTTACCGCAGCGCGGAAGAACTTGAGGTGCTTGAAAAATCCGATCCGCTCAAGTGTTGGAAGGATCAACTGATGGCGGAAGGCATCGTTACTCAGCAGCAATACGCTGAGTTGGACAATGAAGTTAAGGAGCGCGTTCGCCGCGAATATGCCGATGCGGAAAAAGCTGAAGATCCGTCGCCTAACGAATTGCTTGCCAGCGTCACCAAAATACCGGCGAAGATCGACAAACAAATTTTGCCGCCGGGCAAGTACCGTATTGGGGATACAGTAAACAAGACTTTGCGTGCCGGCCTGAAAGACGATCCGCGCCGGATCCTTTTCGGCGAAGACATCGAAGATCCAAAAGGCGGCGTGTTCCGACTGACACAAAAGTTATCTACCGAATTTCCAACACAGGTTTTCAATTCACCGCTCGCTGAATCAACAATTCTTGGTGTCGCATGCGGCTTGGCTGCCTACGGGAAGCGTCCCGTATTCGAGCTGCAATTCATCGATTTCATTTATCCGGGATTCAACCAGCTTGTGACCAACATCTCGAACCTGCGATGGCGATCATTTGGGAATTGGAAATGTCCGGCGGTGATCTATGCGCCTTATGGCGCGTATCTGCCGGGTGGCAGTCTGTGGCACAGCCAGGCAAATGAATCGGCTCTCGCACATTACCCGGGCTTGAACGTGGTCATCCCGAGCACACCTGCAGATGCCGCCGGATTGCTCTGGAGCGCAATGCAGTGCGAAGATCCGGTGATCTTTCTCATTCCAAAACATCTTCTTTGGGCCGAGCACGAGTACAAAGGATCAATCGAGGCAGTGCCGCTCGGCAAGGCATGCAGGGTACGCGAAGGCGCTGATGTCACGATGGTGGCATGGGGCAATACGGTGGAGAAATCGCTGGAAGCGCTGGACGCAATCGGAAATCAAATCAGCGTCGAACTGATTGATCTCCGCTCGATTGTTCCGTGGGACACAACTGCGATTGAACAGTCGGTGCGCAAGACGAGACGGATCGTGATTGTCCAGGAGGATACAGAAAACTGCAGCGTGGGTCAGATGATTATCTCGCACGTCACCGGCACGCCTGATCTTTGGAACGAACTGCTCGGCCCGCCTATTCTCGTCAGCAAGCCGAACGTGATGATTGGTTATAATCCAATCTACGAGTATGCCGCGTTACCAGACGTGGAGCGGATCGTAGCGACCATCAAACGCTGCGTCTCGACGAAGCGTGATCGCGCAGTTCTGGTTTCGGAGGACGAGCGCCGTCACGCGCCGCCAGCCTTTGGCCAGCGGCAATCAGCACTCTCCGCTACAGCAGACAGCAGCGAGCGGCATGTGCAAGCCATCACTGTTCCTGTGATGGGAGAAGGAATTCGCAGCGCGAAAATTGTTTCGCTTTTGAAAAAATCTGGAGAACCGATCGAGCTCGACGACGAATTGTGCGAAGTCGAAACCGATAAGGCGGTTTATCCAATTCAATCATCATTTGCCGGAGTGATGGGCGAATGGAAAACCGAAGTCGGCGACAGCGTGGAAATCGGTCAGGAATTGGGCACAATTCTTATCAGTGAGCCGGCATTCACGGAACAATTCGACGCTGCAGCAAGAAAATCCAAACGTGGATCTGCAGAAGCAACCGTGGCGGCTGCAGCACCTGCTGACCTCGGACGACACGCCCTTAACCACACTATCGAGCCTGTTCTTTCGCCGACGATTACGCGCAAACTGAATCGTGTTATTCCCGCCAACCTGCAAATCGACGCGCGCTGGGACGCACTCCAGCAAGCCCGCCAGGCGACGAGGAAGAAAAATCCCGAGTACGCGCCCTCGCCTTCCGTGATGATCGCCTGGTCAGTGGTGCGAGCGATGGAAAAACACGCGCCTTTCCGCCGGCTAATTCTTGAAGACGATCAGATTGCGCAGCATGACGATTTCGATTTGGGCGTTGCGGTTGCGCTTGAGGGCGATCGGCTCGCGACTGCCGTGATCACAAATGCGAATCAAAAAAATTGGCCGGAATTCGTCAGTAGTTACAAGGAAAGTGTCGCTGCCACACGTTCAGGCAGGGTTGACGCAATGAACGCGCCGGTGGTTATCACAAGTCTCGGCGCTTTTGGAGTGAAAGTCGGCGCGCCGATCGTGGTGCCACCGTCAGTGGGCACGTTGTTCGTAGGGACAGCGCATCGCGAATTGATTGCCAACAAAGAGAAAAACGAAAGTGCTGAAGTCATCACGCTCTCGCTTACGTTCGATCATCGGGTTGTTAACGGCGCCGGTGCAGCGGCGTTTGCGAACGAGGTCAAGAAGCAAATTGAAGGATTTAAGATTCCTTCCACGAAAGCGGTATCAAATACTCACTAACGCTTCGGACTCCCGTAGGCGCCTTTGACCGTTTGGGAATAAGAGGCGGTTCATGAATCATAGTTTCCGGCGCTTACATCCGCCGGGCGCGTGTGGTTCGTAGCTTTAGTACGGTGGTCAATTTTCATGACCCACGAATCAACATCAACGAAGGGGAATATCATGGCACGGAAACTAGATGGAAAGAAGGTAGCCATCCTTGTGGCGGATGGTTTTGAGCAGGTGGAAATGACAAAACCGCGCGGAGCACTCAATGAAGCGGGTGCAGAAACGAAAATCGTTTCGTTGAAAACGGGAAAAATTCAAGGCATGAATCACATGGATAAGGGCGACAAGTTCGCTGTCGATCTTACCTTGGATGAAGCGCGTCCGGAGGAATTCGACGCGCTGGTAATTCCAGGTGGCCTTTACAATCCCGATGCGATGCGCACAAACGAGAAAGCACGGAACTTCGCGCGACATTTCTTTCGTGAGAGCAAACCGGTGGCCGTCATATGCCACGGCCCGCAGCTTTTGATTAACGCCGATTTGGTTCGAGGAAGACGGATGACTTCCTGGCCGGCGATTCAGTTGGACATGCGCAACGCGGGGGCGCGATGGGTCGACGAGGAAGTAGTGGTGGATAATGGATTGGTTTCCAGTCGCAAGCCCGATGACATACCGGCATTCAACCGGAAAATGATTGAGGAATTTGCTGAAGGCCGGCATAGAACAGCCGCTGCGGCATAGCTTATTCACAAAGGCAAAATTCGCCGCGCGGCGAGACTTGCAGGGCTTTTCGTGGAACGCCAATCAGTCGTTGGCGTTTCGCGGAAACGCCCTACAATTTTCTCTACCGCGCCTGATGACGACCGCCAACAAAATCACCGTCGTACGGATCTTGATGATCCCAGCCTTCGTCACTATGGCGATTTATTATGGCGAAAGCATCAAACGCGGGCAACCGCTCGAATGGGAGCGTTTTGCCGCGATTGCCATTTTTATCGTCGCCGCGGTGAGCGACGGGCTCGATGGTTATGTTGCACGGCATTACGGCCAGCGCAGCTCACTCGGAATCATTCTCGATCCGATTGCCGACAAGGGATTGTTGTTGAGTGGGATCATCACTTTGAGTCTTATAAGCTGGAGCGAAGTCGAACCGAAGAGCGGACAATTTCCGGTTTGGTTCCCGGTTCTCGTGATCTCGCGCGATGCCATTCTTCTGGTCGGCACACTTGTGTTATACCTGCTCAACGGCAACGTACACGTGAAACCGCATTGGACCGGAAAAGTGGCCACCGTCATGCAGATGGTCGCCATCGGTTGGGTGATGTTACATCTATACCTCATTCCCCTTCTCTACGTCGTAGTTGTGGCCGGTGCTTTCACTTTAATCTCCGGATTTATTTACGTCACAGAAGGTGTCCGCCAGTTGCAGGCCGCGGGACACGCTCATCCCGCCAAACCGTAGGTCCGACCGCGTCGGTGAATGGATACGAAGCCCCTGCCAAACGTCGTCATCGTCGGCCGACCGAATGTAGGTAAATCCGCGCTGTTCAATCGGCTCATCGGCCGAAAGATCTCAATTGTGCACGGCCAACCAGGGATCACGCGCGATCGCCTATCGGCAATCTGCACCCGCGCTGAACCTAATTTCACATGTTGGGATACGGGCGGCATCGTGGGTTCGGGCGAAACCGAGTTGAGGGCGCAGGTACGCCGCGCTGCGGATGAGGCGGTGCGCCAAAGCGATCTTATTCTTTTCGTCGTGGACGCAAAGGAAGGTTTGTCGCCGGTCGACGAGCAGCTTGCACGCATGGTGCGTAAAGCGGGAAAACCAGTCGTGCTAGTGATCAACAAGGTAGATACTGAAAAGCACGAGACCCTGGTGTCGGAATTTGATTCGTTAGGGTTCGCGCAAACTATCTCCATTAGCGCAGAACACGGCCGCGGGATTTCGGACTTGTTAGGTGCGATCGAGTCGCTTCTTCATCCACTCGAGTTCAAAAATCCGAGACTTGTCAGCCATAAACCTGGCGAAGATCGATCAGACATCCAACATTCAACCACGATTGCCATAGTCGGTCGGCCGAACGTTGGTAAATCTTCGCTGATCAATTCCATCGTTCGGAGCGAACGCGCGATTGTAAGTGAGCTGCCTGGCACAACAAGGGATGCCATCGATATTCTTTTCCAGCGCGACGGCCGAAGCTTCGTCTTTATCGACACGGCTGGAATTCGCCGGCGCGGGAAACACTCGAGCTCAGCTGAGGTTTTCAGCGTGATTCGTGCCGAGCGCAGTATTCGTCGCGCTGATATTTGCATTCTCACAATAGATTTGAGCATGGGCGTCACTGCCCAAGACAAACGAATCGCGGGATTGATCCAAAAAGCGCGAAAGCCAGCGATCGTCGTATTGAACAAATGGGATTTGCTTAAGCCGGCGCACAGAGAAAAACACGTCATGACGCGACTTGTCCATGAAGCGCGCAGCAGTATTTTTTTTCTGGATTACGTACCGGTGTTAATCGCTTCCGCGTCAACCGGCGAAAACGTCGATCGGCTATTTGCGCTCATCGAGAAGCTTCAACGCGCAGCGAGCAAAGGCATCGGCACCGGCGTGCTGAATCGCTTGCTGCGTCAAGCATTTGAAGCCAATCCGCCGCCGCTTATAAAAGGCCGCCGCTTAAAAATCTTTTACGCCACACAGACGGCGGGTGGTAATGCTTCGGCTGCCGAGGGACGTTCGGACAATCCGGCGCCTCTGCGGAAAGCGCCATCTTCCGATCTCATACCGCCAGAATTCGTGCTTTTCGTGAACGACCCGAATTTATTGAACGACACGTATCGTCGTTATCTCGAAAATTGCATGCGTAAAGCGCAGCCGTATCCCGGACTGCCAATAAATTTTTTGCTTCGTGCTCGCCCAAAAGAGAAGAAGCAAAAATCATATCACGGGTGAAGGGACTTCTTTACTGCTCCGGCTCCTGGCGAAAGGGAAGATCTGCGCGGACCGACATCAGAATCTTTTTACTCAGTTTCACGGCGTCAGTATCGGCAAGGGCCTGTGCCCTTTTCAGCGCTTCTTCCCCGACAGCCACGGCACGCGAAAAATTTCCAGTTTCGGCGTAAGCCGCAGCCAGCGTGGCGAGAAGAGCAGGAATCCCTCGTTGGGTGAGGAGGCAGGCGCGCTCGGCAAGACGAACAGCCTCGGCCCCGTCGCGCGAATTCGAATCCGGGGACGTCGCAAGCAGCCACGCAACTTCGTCGAGCATTCGCGGTGCATCAGGTGCTTTCGATGCAATCTCGCGAAGTCGTGGCAGTCCATCAGGTGCTTTCGCCAGCGACAACACGATTTGATGCAGCTGGGCAAGCGCTTCCTCGGCGTTGGGCTGCAGCATCATCACATAACCCAGTTGTGGTGCGGCTGCGACCAGGTCGCCAATCTGTGTCATTGCCATAGCCACAGAAGAATGAGCGGCCGCGTCGAATGGCGATACGGCCAGCCATTCCGGTCCGAACACCGCTGCTTCGTTGTACCGCCCCGAGTCCAGAAGGCAATTCATTAACAGTTGGTAGGCAGCAAAATTTTGCGGACCAAGGTCAATTGCTCGGCGCGCTTCTGCAATCGCGCGTTTAATGTCACTGCGCTTCGCCGCAATCGCGAGATTAAGGTGGGCTGTCGAATCAGCGGGCGCTAACTGCACTGCGCGCTCACCTTCTTTGACCGCGCCCGCGTCATCGCCGAGCTCAGTCAAACTCAATGCGCGATAGCCATGCGCCAAGGCGTTCGATGGATCAGCTTCGACTGCTTTGGCGACTTCCGCGGCCGCTTGCTCACTCTTATTCTCATGCCCTAGAACTCTTACGGCATACAGGTAATGCGGTACTGAAGGAAGAATCCAAAATGTTGCCAGGCTATTCATTGCCCATACGAGCAGGAGACCACCGACAATGAATCGCAACCAGATTCTGCTGTTAGTCAATGTTTTCCAACCGAACGCGCCGAAGAAACAAAATGACGCAAGCGCCGGTAACCCGTAAAACGCTTTGGCCTGTGCGTACGAGGCAACTTTCAACGTCATGAAAATCAACCCAAGCACGACAACCACGAAAAACGCCAGCAGCAGGAACAGCTCGGCTGAAGGGGCTCGAAGGAATCGAACAATCGCGACTGCGATGCCCACAAGAACCAACACCGTCGGAACCAGTGCCCACAAATAGCCGGCTGCCATGGGGCCGTGGCTCCAGGCGATGTTCACGCTTGACTCCCCGCCTGACAAACCGTCGCCCCACAACGTCGAATAAATGCCGTCTGCGAATCCGGCGAAGCCGCTAAAGAGTGGATCGACTAAGGACCGACCGAAACGGAGATAGTCAGCGGCGGTATGATAACCGGGATCCTGCCACCATGTGAACCCGCTCATCACGTCCCAGTTTCCGAGCAGTGGTGTTCCGAACCTCAGCCAAATACGCGCGTAATACCATCCGCACACTGCAAGACTGGCGGCGAGAACCAGACCGAGATCACGCAACAAAACCGAAACAGGCGTGCGCGCGCGAATAAGCGTGGCCAGGATCGCCGTGGCTACTACCGGGAACAAGAGAATGCCGGTCGCCTTCGTCAGCATCGTTGCGCCCAGTGCCAATCCTACACAAAGAAATTGTCCTGCGTGCGCTTTCTCATTTTTGATGAGGCTTAAACAGAAATAGATTGTCAACGTCGCCAGCGTGGCAGCGAGAACTTCATTCGTTACGTAATGCGCAAGATACAGATGCATTGGCAGAAAAGCTGCCAACAGAAGACCGACCAGTGCTGTTCTGGTCGAAAGCAGCAAACGCAAGGCGAAAAAAATCAATGTGAACTGCGCAATGCCAAAGAATGCACCAAGCGCACGGAGAACAAAGACCGATCCCGGATCGTTAATCGACAGTTTGCATAGGGAAAGGGCTATAGCGGCGATGAAATAATAGAGCGGCGGTTGATACATTTCCCAGCCCTGGGTCGGCAACGGAAGCGACCAGTTTTTCTGGATGTAATCGATGTATTTCAGGTGTTCTCCAGCATCGAAGCCAGCATGGAAAGGTAAGAGTCGAGTGTTATTCCAGAACAACAGTAGCCATACACCGGCAAACAGGAGCAGAACGACTCGTTCACATGTTACAGACGCGAACTGCTGGGAACCCACTCGCCACAAAACGATTGCTGCGCAGCTAATCGCCATCAGCAGAATCCAGGATGGCCAGAGTTTGCTTATGGCACCAAACGTGCCTTCACCGGCGGCGATCGGATTACCGCGACCGGGAATCTTCATCGACGCAGCAAACTCAGCTCGGAGCCATGAAGAACCCACAAATGAAACCTCCCAACTCTGGTCGGTCCGCACAATCCATCGATCACCACGCAGGATGAGCCATAGCGCCGGCGGTCCATTGTTGTTGAACACACGCACTTCGATAATATTCGCGCCCTTCTGCAACTGTTTCGCGACATCAATGCTGATAGCATTTTTCCAGTTATGACTCTCGGGAACCTGGACGGGAACGCCGTTTACCTTCACCTCGGCACGATGCATTGCACGGAGGGTCAAGCGCGTCGACACTGGGCGTTGCGGCAAAGTAAATTCACGCCGGAAGGTTGCGTCCAAATCTGCATACCAATGAGCACGCGCATCAACAGCCGCAGGAAAAACAATCCAGTCTGCGTTTTGCTCCTGCGGTAAGTAACTGATGGATGGGTCAGTACAGGCAATCCATGCGAGAAGCGATACTGCCACGCAGCCAATTACCGTAATAAGAATCGCCCGCTGCCAGGGTTTGAAGGCCGACATTTGTGGACTACTTTTACCACGTTATTGGCAGCACTCCGCAAGGCGATTGCCAGCAAAGCGTGTCATGTTTTGATCGAACATTCTCGACGGCAAAATGTCTGACGAGACCGTATGAAATCGACGCAGGAAATTACGCAGGAAGTACGAGAGCTCGGCCAGTGGATTCCAGTGCTTCGGCAACAGGTCGGTCATGTTGTCGTCGGGCAGAAGTATTTGGTAGATCGTCTTTTGCTCGGACTTCTGGCCAATGGTCATCTTCTGCTCGAAGGCGTCCCGGGTCTGGCCAAGACGCTGACGGTAAAAACAATGGCGGCGGCCATTCAGACCGGCTTCCAACGATTACAGTTCACGCCCGACTTGTTGCCGGCTGATCTGATCGGAACGCTCATTTACAATCCGAGGACGGGCGAATTCACAACCAAGCTCGGGCCGATCTTTTCCAATCTGATACTGGCTGACGAAATCAATCGCGCGCCCGCCAAAGTTCAAAGCGCGTTGCTGGAAGCGATGCAGGAACGGCAGGTTACCATTGGCGAGCAAACCTATCCCCTGCCCGACCCCTTTCTGGTTCTTGCTACGCAAAACCCAATCGAACAGGAAGGAACATACCAACTGCCAGAGGCGCAGTTGGACCGTTTCATGTTCAAGTTGAACATCGGCTACCCACAAAAGCGCGAGGAACGAAGCATTCTCGATTTGATGGCGACCTCCGCTCCCGACCTGCGAGTGGATTCTGTGGTTGAGCCAAAGCAAATCATCGCTGCTCGCGCCGTCGTCAACAACATCTACATCGATGATCGTGTGAAAGACTACATTGTGGACGTTGTTTGGGCCACACGGGAACCAGGGGCGTACAATTTGCGACTGGAAGGTCTGATTCGTTATGGCGCTTCGCCACGCGCCACTATTTATCTCGCTCTCAGTGCGCGTGCTCACGCGTTCCTGAACGGGCGCGGTTACGTGACGCCGCAGGACGTAAAAAGCATTGGCCCTGACGTGTTGCGACATCGCATCATTGTTAGCTATGAAGCCGAGGCGGAAGCGGTAACAAGCGAGACCATAATCGAGAGAATCTTCGCCGGGCTGCCTGTACCGTGATTTCATCCGACCGTCCGACTTCTCGCGCATCCGCCGGATCCGCTCAGCGTGACGAGCGCGCTGAGAAAACAACTGAGATTCTCAGGAAGATCAGAACGCTTGAGATCAAAACACGTGGCCTGGTCGAAACTGCTTTCGCCGGCGATTATCACAGCGTCTTCAAAGGGCGCGGAATGAACTTTGAAGACGTGCGCGAGTATCAACCGGGCGACGAGATTCGCACGATCGATTGGAATGTTACTGCGCGCATGGGGAGCGCGTTTGTAAAAAAATTTACGGAAGAACGCGAGCTCACCGTGATGCTTGTGGTAGATGTCAGTGCCTCCGGAAATTTTGGCAGCACAACGCAATCCAAACGCGAACTGGCTGCCGAAGTTGCCTGCCTCCTCGCATTCAGCGCGATCAGAAACAACGACAAGGTTGGCCTGCTGCTGTTCACCGATCGCGTAGAGCTTTTCATACCTCCCAAGAAAGGTCGCTCGCATACACTGCGTATTATCCGCGAGATTCTGTTTTTTGAACCAGAGGGACGCGGCACTGAGCCCGGATTGGCGCTCGACTACCTAAATAAGATTGTGACCCGCAGGGCCGTTGTGTTTTTCATCTCGGATTTTCAAGCTGCGGATTTCTCGCGAGCGCTCGCCGTGAGCGGACGGAGGCACGACTTCATAGCAATTCAAATCCAGGACGAACGGGAAAAATCGCTGCCTAACGTAGGGATCATCACGCTCGAGGACGCCGAAACTGGCGAACAGATTGAAATCAACACGGCGGACCGCAGAACACGCACTGTGTTTGCGGACCTGGCCATGGGATTCGAAACCGACCTTTCGCACACACTTCGTCGGAACAACATTGATTCCATCACGCTGCAAACCGGAAGAGATTATCTTCCGGCGCTACGCTCTTTTTTTAAACAACGCGAGCGGCGGCTTGGGGTTCGGTAAGGAGGGTGAAGTGCAGCACGAAGTCATCCGAGTGAAGCGCAGCGGAGACGAAGGACCCCGCGGAATGCCCCAAAGACATCCTCACGGAATTTCTCGACTTCGCTCGGAATAAGGCCTTTTAGGGAGTGAATATGTATTTATTAGCTGCCGAAGAATTACACGACATCACGCCGCCGGTCGATTATTCGCTGCTTCCTCCGTGGCTCGTGTTCGTGATCGCATTTGCCGCACTGTCACTGCTCGGCTTTTTGCTGTGGTCGTTTGCGCGTCGGCGAAAACCGGCACTCCCACCAAAGGTTCCACGCGAAATCGCACTGGATGAGCTGGAACAAATTCGATGCGAAATTGAGAAAATGAGTCCATATCAGTTCAGCATACGTGTCTCCGACATTTTGCGACGCTACGTGACACAGCAGTACGGTGTCCCGGCAACACGACAGACTTCAATAGAATTTTTAACGGCGACTGCAAAGGCGCCCTCATTCTCCGCGGATGATAAGTCGTTGCTGGAGGATTTTTTGAATCGTTGCGACCTGATAAAATTCGCAAAGTACGAAGCGACCGTGTCTGACAGCGAATTACTGTTGGAGGAAGCGATTCGGTTCGTGAAAGGAGCTCAGCTTGCGAGTGTTTAATGCCTGGCTGTGTGAGCGATTTTATAAATGTTGTAGCCACCGGCGTGTGGCCGGTCCTGATGGGGAGCACCTTTGATGTTACCACCGACGGCCCACGGGGCCGTGGCTACAGAAGCTAGCGCTATTTTTTTGAACGGAACCTTTACTCTATGAGACAATTCCTCGATTCGTTGCCTGGCAGCGCTTTGACGTTTGCTCATCCCTGGCTGCTTTTGCTGCTGTTGGCGATACCTTTGCTGGCGTGGTTACGCGGCAAACGCGGACCGGCTGCGGCGCTGACTTATTCATCGACGGCTACTCTGCGGGCGATCGGAAAACAGAGCGCGGCCCGAGCCGGCAAAATCCTCCGCGCGTTGTTGATGTTATGCCTCGCGATCTTTGTGATTGCTCTCGCGCGTCCGCAACTCGGCAAAAGCCTTACACAAATCGAAGCCAGCGGTATCGATATTATCCTTGTGCTGGATGTTTCCGGTTCGATGTTGACAAAAGATTTTACGATTGGCGGGCAGGAGGCAACCCGCGTGGACGCGATTCGCGAAGTCACGCGGAAATTTATCGAAGCTCGGCCAAATGACCGCATCGGGATCATTGCCTTTGCCGGCCGCCCCTATGTGGTGAGCCCTATGACGTTGGATCACGATTGGCTTTTGCAAAATCTGGATCGCGTGAAGATCGGGCTGGTCGAAGACGGCACGGCAATTGGCTCAGCAATGGCGTCGGCTGCTAATCGCTTGAATGATAAACATTCCAAAAGCCGTGTGTTGGTTCTATTGACCGATGGCGAAAACAATGCCGGTAAGATTCCGCCGAACACTGCCGCCGAAGCAGTTAAAGCGCTAAAGATCCATCTATACGCGATCGGCGCTGGCATAAATGGAATTGCTCCCGCGCCCATTTTTACCAATCGCGGGCCGTTGACGAATGCTTTGGGAGAAATTCTCTACGAAAACCAGCACGTGGAATTTAACGAGAGCGGTTTAAGGGAGGTCGCGAAAATTGCGGACGGGAAATTTTTCAGGGCCACGGACACTCAATCGCTGGAACAAATTTTTAACGACATCGACAAGCTGGAGAAATCGACGGTCA
>DASTMV010000197.1:0-4728 GCA_035713885.1 Candidatus Udaeobacter sp.
GCGATCACCACGAATGAGGCGACCACATTCCCCATTTGCCAAAACCACGGCATGCCAGGCAACCAGAGGTTCATATAGTCTCTAAGGGCGTCGAGGACCGCGCTGATTACGAGGGAAACAAGCAACAAAAATCCCACGCAAATCGCAATCGAAAACGAACGCAAGCGATCGATGAGCAAGGACCCGAGGACACTGCGGTCGGGTTTCGATTTGACGTCCCAAATGTAGTTCAACGCGGATTGCAGCTGTCCAAAAACCGCGGTTGCGCCAATAATGACCATAACGATTCCCAGGCTGACAGCCCAGATTCCCTTTCCAAATCCGCGAGAGGATTCAATCACCTGGCGCACGGCTCGTGCTCCCTGCGGTCCAACCAGATTTTGCATTTCACTTACGATCCGATTCGTCGCCGCCTCCGGCGCAAGAAAAAAACTGGCCACGCCCACCGCAATGAGCAGGACAGGCGCGATCGAAGATATCGTGTAGAACGCAAGCGCAGCGGCCAGCTCGAAGGGATTATCGTTCCACCACTCAACCAGCGTGATCCTGATCAGTTGCCATCCCGCTTTCAGTTTGTTTGCAGGAATCTGCTGACCTTCTACTGACTCATCCGTCATGGCATAAGAATCGTCCGGAAGCAGCGACCTTGGTGGGATGAGTAATAAAACCAGACGATTACGTCTTAACGATCGGCGGAGGAATGTCTTCCGTCTCGCCGACGTCCATCCCTCTCCTGAGTTTGCTGTGCCGCACGCTGTACAGGAAATAGATCACCAGCCCGATTCCCAGCCACACCACGAACCGAATCCAGGTCATCACCGGCAAGCTTAACATCAAGGCCAGGCACATGAAGACCCCGACGATCGGGAAAAACGGCACGAACGGCACTCGAAACGGTCGCGGCCGTTCCGGGTTGACGCGACGCAGCACGTTCACACCGAGGCAAACCAGAATGAAAGCGAAGAGCGTTCCGATATTGGTTAAATCGGCGAGCTCGCCGATGTTTGTCACCATCGCGACTACGCCGACGACGATTCCAGTCCAGATTGTCGTGACGTGCGGCGTGCGGAAACGCGGATGAATCCTGGCAAAATACTGCGGCAACAAACCGTCTCGTGCCATCGCCATGAAAATTCGTGGTTGCCCAAGCTGAAACACGAGCAGCACAGAAGTTGTCCCGGCAAGCGCGCCCGCGCTCACCAGTGCCTGCGCCCAGGGTTTGCTGGCGAAGGCGGTGGCGACAGGCGCCGCGTCGCCAGTGTAGATCGTGTATTTTTTTATTCCCGTAAGTACCGCCGACATTAGCACATAAAGCACCGTGCAGATGATCAAGCTGCCAATGATGCCGATGGGCATATCACGCTGCGGATTGCGGGTTTCTTCCGCGGTCGTTGAAACGGCGTCGAAGCCGATGAAGGCGAAGAAAACGATCGCCGCACCACTCATCAGGCCGGGAAAGCCATGCGGCATGAATGGATGCCAGTTGGTTGGGTTCACCATGAATGCGCCAAAAGCGATCACGAACACGACGACCGCAGTCTTAATGATCACTATGATCGTGTTGGTGCCGGCGCTCTCGCGAATTCCATAAACCAGCACGACCGTAACGGCTGCGACAATTATCAAAGCCGGCAGATTGAATGCGATCGAGTGACCCGCGATGACTGGTAAAATGGTCGATGAATAACCGTCAAGAGGTGCCCCGCCTTTGGCGATCAAATCCGTGGCGGTTTGATGATCGTTCACGAGCCATAGTGGAAACTTCAGGTTAAACAAACTGCCGCACAGTTGGATGAAATAACCCGACCAGCTTACGGCGACGGCCATATTGCCAACGGCGTATTCCAAAATCAGATCCCAACCGATGATCCACGCCACAATCTCGCCAAGTGTTGCGTAGGAATATGTGTAGGCTGAGCCGGACACCGGGATCATCGAGGCCAGCTCGGCGTAACAAAACGCTGCGAACGCGCAAGCGATGCCTGCGATGATAAACGAAGCAGCAATGGCGGGGCCTGCACCTGCGCGTCCGAGCAGGACGCCAGTACCAGAGATCCAGCCTTGAATGAAGTTAATGACTGGCGTCTCAACGCCGGATGTAAATGTCTGACCTGCCGCGGCGGTCCCGGTGAGCGAGAAGATTCCCGCGCCAATAACCGCGCCAATGCCAATGCAAGTCAACGCGAGCGGCCCGAGAGTCCGTTTCATCTGCCGGTCCGGGGCCGCTGCTTCGGCGATGAGATGATCCGGACTTTTGGTTCTGAACAGTTGAAGTGCCACCGCGCGAAATCGTCTCATCAAGCAGTTGCCTCGGTCAATCCTAAGCTTTGAACGGACACAAATCGATTGGGAGCGCATCGATGCTCATCGACGCCGACGAAAGATTTTTGTAAGCTCGCGGTTATATGTCCGATGAGCCGATAAAAATTATTCTCGGCGACACAGCGATTTCTGCCATCGAAGGAACCCCCGGTCGGCGATGGTTTGGCCGAAAAAACGATGCAGCTAAACCGCCCACTAGCTGCGAGAATTGCGGCGCTAAATTACAGGGCCATTGGTGCGCGCAGTGCGGCCAACCTGCCGTCGATTATCGCCGTTCGTTCCGCCATGTCATTGCCGATCTTCTCGACGAGTTCCTGAATTGGGATTCGAAATTCTTCGCGACAATCGCGCTCCTCATCTTCAAGCCTTGGCGATTGACTAACGAGTTTCTGGCTGGCAAGCGAGTCCGATATGCAAACCCGCTTCGGCTTTACCTACTCGCAAGCATCTTGTTTTTCTTCGCCGTTAACTACGGAGCGAAAGGAATCCATGTTGACCCGAGTAAGCTCGGCACAAAGGATCGGGCGGAACTTCAAGCCGACTTGAAGAACACAGATCTTCCTCCAGAAGCACGTGAGAAGTTGCAAGCATTGCTACAGGAACCTTCTGCTTCGCCTGCTCCTTCGCCCCTAACAAGCGGATCCCCCTCGCCTCTTCCGTCGGCCGAAACCAATCAACAGAAGAAGCAATATGGAAAAATCGGCGAACGGCCATTCATCGCTTTTGACGATGCGAAATCCACGACCCCTTTTGAGCGTTGGATCGAAGCTCGTGCGAAAGAGAAAATGGGTGAGCAGGGGGCAAAAATGGCACTTTTTGTCCGAACCCTTTTCAGCAATCTCCCTTACATGATGCTCTGCTGTATTCCGCTCTTCGCCCTGGTTTTGAAGATTCTATACGTGCGCCGCCATATCCTTTACATCGACCATTTGGTTTATGCGCTTCACATCCACACCTTCTTCTACACTGGTCTCATGTTGATCGTACTCGCGACAATTGGGCTCAATCGTGTCGCCCCGGGTCCGGTTGCAGGCTGGCTTATTGGGCTTCTCTGGATCGCATTTGTGACGCAGATTTTCCTATCCATCCGCTACGTCTATCGCCAGGGCTGGTTCCTCAGTATCTTCAAATTCTTGTTCGGTGGATTTGTGTATCTGATCGTCCTCATATCCGCACTGGCCGCGACGTTCTTCGCTACACTGGCCTTGCCGTGAAAAACGCTCTTAAGCTAGAAGCTCTCGCGCTTTGGCAAGCGCATCCTCGATTTTGCCCGTGTCTTTGCCCGCGCCCTGCGCCATTTCCGGCCGACCACCGCCCTTGCCACTCACGACCGGGGCAATCTGCTGAATTAGTGTGTTGGCCTGTATTTTCGAGGTGAGCTCGTTAGGGACATAGGCGATCAAAGCGACCGAATCCTCTCTTGTGCCGCCAAGAACAATCGGGCCTTGGAATTTGGATTTTAGCCCATCCATAATTGCCTGAAGCAGTTTCCCGTCCGCGTGCGCTACTTCTGCAACGCAGAAGCCCTTTCCCGCATGCGATTCGGCCAACTCATTCGCAATTTTGGCGGCCCTGCTTCTCAGATCCGACACAGCGAATTTCGCCGCTTTCTTTTCCCACTCGCGAACCTGGGCTTCAAATTTTTCGAGCTGTGCCCCGCGTGCATCGATTTGCTCGAGCATCTCGGCCGTCGAGGTATTCTCTTTGAAAGGATACAGTGCAGCGATATCTGGTCTTTTGCGCGCAAGCGTCGCAAATCTTTCATCCTGGCGCGCGGATTCCTGCTTCGCCCAAGCCCGCGCTGCGTCGCCTGCGACCGCTTCTATGCGCCGTGTGCCTGCTGCGATTGCCTCCTCCCTTACGATCCGGAATGGGCCGATTTCCCTCGTCGCTCTGACGTGTGTTCCGCCGCACAATTCCATCGAATAACCATTAAGCTCATGCGCCGCTCCACCAATCTGCAACACGCGCACTGTGTCGCCGTATTTCTCACCGAAAAATTGAATGATGTCTTTTCGTTGTTTCGCTTCGGTGAACGGAATTTCCGTCCACGACACCGGTGCATTCTCAGCGATCTTTTCGTTCACTAATTTTTCCACATTGCGCTTTTGTTCCGGCGTAAGTGGCGCGCTTGAGAAGTCGAAAGTCAACTTGTCCGGGCCGACGTAACTTCCCTTCTGTGAAGCATCGCGGGAGACAACCTCGTGCAGAGCCCAATGCAGCAAGTGCGTCACTGTGTGATGTGCCTGAATCAATTTGCGCCGATCAGCATCCACCGAAACGCGCACGGCTTCACCCGGTTCGGGGGCACGACCCTGTATCACCTCCGCGCGATGAACAAAAATGTCGCCGCGCTTTTGTGTATCGATCACGCGCAACTGACCAACCTCAGTCCAATCATGCCCC
>DASTMV010000198.1:0-27228 GCA_035713885.1 Candidatus Udaeobacter sp.
AGCCGCAGTGCGGGCATTCCGCACTGACTTTTGCAGGCGACGGATTGGCCACTGGAACTTTGCCGAAACCTTCCTTTACGCGCGCGCTCCGAATGCAGCCTTAATCGGCTCGCTGGCTCGCACAACTTCGGGACGGGTCGCGCCCTTTGTGGAGAAACCTCCCGTTGTGACTTCCGATTTTCCAATAAATGTTGCGCCTTCCTCAATTACAAGACGCGCTGCCTTGAGATCGCCCTGCAACACGCATTTGGATTTTAGCTCGCAGCGCTCAGCAACCGTAATGTTACCGTACACCTTTCCATAAACGGTGATCGACTTGGTTTTTACTTCACCCCGGATCTCAGCGTTTTCACCGACTGTCAAAATGCCGTCCGAGTTGATGTCGCCTTCGACTTTGCCGTCGATGAGCAGTTCTTTTTGGAACTTGATCGAGCCTTTGATTTCGACATCGCTCGAGAGGATGTCTTTGCCTCCGTGGTCTGCCATAGGATTAGATTTTGGATTTGAATTATCGATTATGGTTGGTTTTGGTGCTGGTTCTTCGCGACTCGCACGATGACTGTGGTCATCTAGAACCGGACTCCGCGGTTCTTCTCGAATCGGGACCGCCGGTCTTTGCGGGACGAATCTCTTGAGCATCTTGTAGTAATGTGACACTCACCGATGCCTGTCAACGGATTCTCTTTTCCGAGTGAGAAGTTTTTTGTGAGCTTATCGCTCAATTACCACGCGGTAGAGTTTGCATGCAGAGTTTTGTGCGGAAAAAATCAAAAAGGGCGGAACTTGGCTCGGCATTCGATCTAACACGCGACACAAGGGACGCGGAGGCACCGGTTGGTTGAGGATGGCGGCGGAACTTTGCATCACGCGTTCAGAATCGTATGCAAACACGCACGCCACCTGGTCCTTTTGCAGAATCTGACGCGCCTCCGACAGATCTTCGGAAATATAAAATCGCGCACAATCCTCGATGCCGTTCAGGCTTTCGTGGGAGCTTCCTGCGACGCCGGGCTGGCCGGACCAGTAAGCGATCGAAGGTGAAAGCCACCACGGTGCAAGAAACGGACGCACCATGGACGATCGCAGATTAAGCGCCGCATCGCGGATCTGCACTGATTCAAGCCGCCTTTCCACGCGACCCGTGAATTGTTCTTCGTCCGGCCAAAGCTTCTCATCCCAGTAACGCAAAATCGGAAACATCGATAACACAAACGCGATCCAGACCGCCACGCGCGAATTAATTGGCTCGAGCAACGCCGGAAGAGCTAGCGCAAAAATCAAAACAAAAAAATAGCCCCATCTCGCCTGCCAAATCGTAAGACCAAAGGTGACAGCAAAAAGCACGAGCACAAACCACGGCAGCAGCCATTGAAAGTTTTTGAAGTTATTTTTGACTTTCATCCAAATCAGAAATGGCGCGACCAAAAGCAGATAGCCGCACCAGTGGAACCACACCGGATTTAATGGCGAGATGGACGCAAGTTCGCCAATTGTTCGCGCCCAGTGTTTGAAGGTAAGATTTGCCTGAAAAAACGTAATCGACGGAAAACGTCGCTCAGTCAGAAGCGCAATCACAATAATTGCCGCGAACAAGATCCACCTCAAGCGATCTTGCCGGAAAGATGGCCCGTTAACCACAAAGCGAGTCGTTGTCACAATGAGAAATAAAAGGAGCGGCTCGTACGCGGAGACCCAAATCGCAGATCCCCACGCGACCCCGCTTACCACAGTCCATCTATTCGCTCCCATGGCGACTGTGTTCGCTGCGACTTGCGAACTCCACTCGGCGCACACGGCGATCGCCAGCAGCAAGATCAGCAACGACTGATGGTCGGGCCGGCCAAGCTCGGTTGCATGCACAAGAATGGGGCTGATCGCGTACAGAATTAGTGTCATCCAGCGATAGCGAAATTTCATTCCGAGCGACCACCACCAGAGAAACCAGCCCCCAATCAACGCGAGCAAAGGAGATATAAATGCGCCGGCAAAATCCACCGACTGTGTCGTGAACGGCTTCATTAAAACGTAGAAGCCGAGAATGAGATAATCGAACGGTGCGGTCGTGTGCGGTGCCGTGCCCCGCGGCCAATTCTCAAAATCATGATGCCGCACGATTAACCCAGGCTGTTTTGCGCACATCTGCACGCGCGTCATACGCGCATAGCAATCAGCATCGACAAAATAGATATTCCTGGCGACAAAAACGTCCTGATAATTTGCACAGCGCGTCGCGAAAATCATCGCGCTAAGAATTGCGATCTCGATTGTGCCGATGATTCCGCGAATTACCACTCTGTCCCGATCCCGCATTCATTCCGGAATAAATTCGCCAAACGCCGACGGCAATCCGAAACTTTTGTAAAGAAATCGTCTCCGTCGAAGAATGAATGCTAAATGTTCGTGCGTTAGTGCATGCCGCTCACCAGCGTGGCGGCAGAGCAGGGAAATCATAATTGAAGAAAACTTCCGTCCCTCTTTTCACGGGCTCCAAGCATTTATCTATGAAGCCAGCGCTACACGGCCTAGTTACGGCGAGGTTTTGCGGAATTGCTTGGTTTTGCAGCAAAAATTCCCGGACTGTTGGGAAACGACCGTGAAAACGTCGTTGCCCTCACAGGCGCTGTGCCCTGCTATTCGTTAGGCTGATGGAGAGCTAAACGCTATCGAAACACAATAGGATAATCCAAGCAGAGTATTGCTCGTAGGATGAGACGGTCTCCATTGCGGCCGAAACCGCCTCACAAAAAAAACTCGACAGCTGTTACCTGCTCAAAGTAAAAGTGCCTTCCCGATGGGAGCGTAAGGGAAAACAATGCGTGGTGATCAGAGGCAGTGTGCAAACTTATCGGGGGATTTGAAGCCCCTCGTTGTCATTTTGTGGCTCGTGATCGCCGTGTTCTTCAGCGCCGTGGCTGCGGCTAATGCGCAGGTGAATGTGACGCAGTTTCATAACCATGAATCGCGTGATGGCCTTTACATTGATTCCGCGTTTACCCAGAGCGCAGCCGTCAATCTGACGCGCGATCTCACTTTCAACGGCACAATTGTTGGCAACGTTTACGCGCAGCCGCTTTACATCGAGGACGGCCCAAAGGGCAAAGCGATGATCATTGTGGCGACGGAATCGAATAATGTGTACGCGCTCGACGCTGTCGATGGCACGATTATCTGGCAACGCAATGTAGGCGAACCGGTGTCGGCAGATGATCTCATATGCACGAAACTTGATCCCATGGGCATCACTGGCACCCCGGTTGTCGATCTCGCTTCACGCGCGCTCTTTTTTGACGCGATGATCACGCCCGACGGTGGCACAACCAAGAAGCATCTTATCCTTTCCTTGAATGTGGACACAGGCGACATCAATCCTGGCTGGCCTGTTGATGTAGCAGTCGCTGAATATAATGGCATACACTTTGATGCATCCATTCAACAGCAACGACCGGCACTCGGCATCGTGAGTAAGATTGTTTATGTCGGCTACGGCAGCATGAGAGATTGCAGTCTTTTTCATGGTTGGCTCATAGGTGTGCCAATAGACAACCCGGCCAGCGTAACAGCGTGGGCTGCCGCGATCGAAGGCCACGGCGGCGCGATATGGGGAGTCGGCGGCATCGCCAGCGATGGCAAGAACCCGTTTGTTACCACCGGTAACACCTTCAGTCCTCCAAATTGGCAGGATGGGGAAGCAGTGATTCGCTTCCAAGCTGGCCCGGTCTTTAGCGGCTCGCCCGCCGATTACTGGGTGCCTGAAGACTGGCTCACTCTGGACGGCTTCGACGAAGATCTCGGTAGTTCAGGCCCACTGTTGGTGGACATGCCAGATGCGACACCTTCGCACTTAGTGGTTGCAATGGGCAAGGATCGGAATGCGTATTTGCTTGATCGAGACAATCTCGGTGGAATCAGTCCGCCCATAGCGGTATCTCTGGTTGCCAGCAGTACCATCCTTCAGGCGGCCGTTACTTATCGGACCAAACAGAGCACCTTTGTCGTGCTACGAGCGAACAACGACGGCAACACTGTTTTGTCTGCGTTGCGCATTACTGCGACCAATCCGCCGACGTTCGCCGCCGATTGGAATGTGAACCGCAGTGCCGGCGGTTGCGGCTCACCGTTTGTAACATCTACTGATGGCACTAGTAACACGATTGTGTGGGTCGTCGGTACGGAGGACCATCAAACGCAAGGAGACCAGCGGTTACATGGTTATGATGGAAACACTGGAGCCGTTGTTTACCAGGGCGGGGGACCAAATGAGTTGATGGCGGGGACACACTACTACAGCACCACGGGGATTGCGGCTAGTGGACGCATTTATGTCGCCGGAGATAACAAAGTATATGCCTTCGCAATTCCCACCCCTACGGCAACGCCTAGCGTAACTCCTACGGCTACTTCGACCTTAACGCCTACAATAACGCCTACGCCTAGTTCAAGTCCGACTCCGAGATTGACTCCCACACCGAGAGCGCGTCCGACTCCCGGGCCTCGTCCAATTCCGTCGCATTAAAAAGATGAGTAACCCGGGATCAGCGATGGCGTTTGTTATGAGATTGCTGCTTGCGGTGAGCGTAACGGGCGCTTTGCTTGATACAGGGCACGGTACGGAGCTCTCAAAACAAAAAAGGGGCGGTCTGGTAAAGGCGGGTAGTGTGGAAGAAAAAGCTGTTCATCTCAGCGTGAGGTCTCGTGCGGAGATAAAGCAGATATTCACTTATGCGCCATATCCGGCCGTGCCTAGCGAACTTCAAGGTTATGAGGGTTCCCAGATGGGCGGGACAGGGACCTATCGTCTGAATATAGACGCTCGAGGTGTCGTTACTAAGGTCACGACCCTGAAAGGATTTATAGTTACAGCAGTCTACGATGATAGGTTCTCTAAGTCGAAAGGGAGTCCTGTTCCAGCCTTGGATGAAGTGATGCTTCAGGCACTCGGTCGTTGGCGGGCAAAGCCAGGGCTGATCCGTGTGGCGGATATTTACTGGAGTTTTGGGATGACGAGATTGCCCTCATCCTAAAGTCCACGACCTCGTGGAGATTTATTTTCTCTGCGTGAAGAGTCGGCTTCGCCTTCCTTTGTAGTTGCGTCATCGCTGGAGAAATGAACGTGCGCAGTCGAAGATCCGGGTGCGGGTGTACGGGCTCATCGGGCGGAAATGTTGTCACGCGAGGCGATACAGGCGTAGAAGCTCTTTGCGTGAATGGCGATTTATTGTGGACTAACATCGACAGGGAGGAATCACCGGTGTCGCTTCACGCCGCAGTGGCTTGGTAGCGCGGATCATCAGCCTTTCCATTACTTCCTAATCCGCTCTGCGATATTCATTTCTTCGGCCATCCTCCGTCGCATTCCTTAGTTATTTGCGATTTTTTAGGAAAAAACCCTTGACGGATCATAGGCGAACTTCTTACATCCAACGCATGAAATCACCACAACCGAATCAAAATGCTCGCAGTGTTCACAAATTCATTGAATTCCTTATCATCCTTGCCGCCC
Organism: Candidatus Udaeobacter sp.; assembly: GCA_035713885.1. Lineage (GTDB taxonomy): Bacteria > Verrucomicrobiota > Verrucomicrobiia > Chthoniobacterales > UBA10450 > Udaeobacter. The sequence goes on from DASTMV010000198.1 coordinate 5,501, forward strand.
TCGGTGTGGCGCCTATTGCTTCTGCTCAATCCAAACCGTGGCCGGCTGGGATTATCAGGTTTTTTTCAACGAACGTATCGAGTCCGGAGGACGATCCTTCGTGGAACAACACGAATCTGGATGGCGTACGGCTACGGCCAGTTTGGAGCGATTTAGCCCCTTCACGAGGGGTGTATGATTGGAGCTCAGTGGATGCGATTTTCGATATTGCCGCAGAGCATGGCAAGTTCATCGGGCTCTCGGTCGCGGCCGGAGTCGCTACGCCACAATGGGTGTATGATGCTGGGGCATATAAATACAACCTGCTGGACGGGACCGGTCAATCAATGTCGCTGCCTTGGGATCCTGTGTTTCAAAGTAAATATCTTCCATTCATTCGCGCGATGGGCAGGCGTTACGAAGGTAATCCCACATTACACTATATCGTCATGGGCGGCATGGGTCAGGTCATAGAGACCGGCCTCTCGAAAAGCTCTGCCGACGATGCCGCGTTAACTGCTTTGGGTGGGCTTGATGCCTGGATTGCTGCTGCGAAACAAATCATTCCCGTGTATGCCACGGCGTTCCCGACGACGCCCTTCTTCATCACTGCGGCGAGGGTGTTGACAAGTGATACCGATCAGACGGCTCTCAAAGAGATCCTTCCGTGGGCAGTTGCGACTTATCCCGGCCGGTTCGGCATTATGAATTGCACACTCAACGCGGACTCATCCACAGGTTACTACCCCAATGAAGCCATCGTCACGTATGGTAATACTCAGCCAGTCGGTCTTCAGATGCTGTGCTCATCCATCAAGAACCCGCATCAGTTGGGTGGCACGCTCCTTCAGGCTTTAACTGCCGGTGTCAATCTTGGTGCGGAGTATGTGGAGGTCTATCAAAGCGACGCCGATGCGCCCATCAATCAAACTGTGCTCGCCTTGGAAGGGGACGCTCTGGAAGCCAATCTTCCTTAAGCTATCCGAAAAATTAAAGGCGAGAACGGTTCACACCCCGCGTTATTGACGGCATTCGGAGTCGTTCCGTGTTGGGTCTCTCGGAACCAGCCGGTGCCTTCATGTAGTTGAACTGGGAGGTGCCACTATCTGTGCACGGTTCGGTGACACTTGTGATCTGTTTGTTCATTTTTATTTACTTTTTAGGAAAAAATCCTTGACCATTGTAAGGGAACTTCTTACATCCAAAACATGAAATCATTACAACCAAAGCAAAACGCTCGCATAATCCACAACTTCACCAGATTCTTCCTTTTGCTTGGGGTCCTCAGTCTTGGGCCCCTTGCATTGGGTCAATCCAAACCGTATCCGGCTGGAATCGTCAGGTTTTTTTCCACGAAGGTGTCAAGCCCGGAAGACGACCCATCTTGGAATAATGCGAATCTGGACGGGGTACGACTGCGACCGATCTGGAGTGATCTGGCACCGTCGAGAGGCGTCTACGACTGGAGTTCCGTGGATAAAATTTTCGACATTGCCGCCCAGCACGGCAAGTTCGTTGGACTCTCGGTGTCCGCAGGTCTGTATGCTCCGCAGTGGGTCTACGATGCAGGAGCCTACAAGTATACGATACTCGGTGGCGATGAACAGGGTAACTCAATGACGCTTCCCTGGGATCCTGTCTTCCAACACAAATGGCTGCCTTTCGTTCGCGAGATGGGCAGGCGATATGATGGCAATCCATCGTTGAGATACGTCGTAATGAGCGGCATGAGTCAAAACCTGGAGACGAATCTCTCGGGAAGCGCGGCTGATGACGTTGCGTTGACCGCTCTCGGCGGCATTCCTGCCTGGATCACGGCCGCCGAACAAATTATTTCGGTCTATGCTACTGCCTTCCCGACGACTCCCTTCTTTATCACGGCATCAAGGGTTTTCACGAATGATTATGACCAAGTCGCGTTGAAGGCGGTGATCGAATGGGCGGTCGCCACCTATCCAGGGCGATTCGGCATCATGAATACAACGCTCAACGCACTCTCCGATACGGGCTACTATCCTAATGAGGCTATTTACACCTATCGTGATACCCAGCCGGTCGGATTCCAGATGCTAGTCTCCTCCATCAAAGATCCTCAGCGATTGCGCGGCACGTTGGACCAAGCGCTCAGTGCTGGCGTCGCTTTGGGCGGCGAATATGTGGAGGTGTATCAAAGCGATGCCGATGCTCCGGTCAATCAACCTGTCCTGGCCCGCCAGGGGGACGCTCTGGAAGCTAACGTTCCGTAGAACCCAACCGCAAGTGTTTGTTTCATCAAACTGACCAAGGATTCACGCACGTAGTTATTAATGCTGCCGGGGTGGTTTCGAGTTGAGTAGCTCGGAACCACCCTGCGCCTTTCCCTTCACAATTTGGAACGCGAATCGTATGACGGCCTATATGCCGTAAACGCGATGTTCACGAGCTGACGAAAAACCGCGGGTTTCGAAACTGCAAAAGCAAAGTGGAATGCAGTAAGAGTTATTGAGGCGAGCAACTTAGTTTAAATTAAGCAACACCGAAATCCGACATAGTTTTTCACCATCCAACCCTCAGATGAGTTATTGCAGGCGGATTTCAAAGTTCTTTGCTGTGCAAAAAAGGTCTGACATACTAGCTACCTACTTGTGCCGGAGGAATGTTTTGATAACGCGTTTTGCCAATTCTTTGATTGCTTCGCCTCAGAAGGCTGACCGTAGACTAGCAAATTGAAAACCAATGAAAAATTTGTTGAGGCGTCGCAATTTACCCAGCAAAACGGGCCTGTAGCTCAGCGGTTAGAGCAGGGGACTCATAATCCCTTGGTCCCAGGTTCGAATCCTGGCGGGCCCAGCTATGTCCGAAGCAGAATCGTATCGCGAATCTTACGCGCTCGGCAACAACGCGGCCCCTTCCTGAATGAGTAAATCGAGTTTGTTCAGGTCGATCGGTTTTACCAGATGATGCTGAAAACCTACGTCGCGGCTTCTGCGGACATCGTCTTCCATTCCGAAACCCGTAAGTGCAATTGCTAGGAGCGGTTTTGAGGCGAGTTTCTGGATCAGGTCGATTCCGTTCCCGTCCGGCAAACCCAAGTCGCTGATGAGGACATCAAATGACTCCTTTGCGCCGAGGTCAAGAGCCGACTGAAACGTCGATGCTGAATGCACGTGATATCCGCGTCGCCGAAGCAAATTAGTCAACGAGCGGTTTGTGTCTTCGTGATCTTCGACGAGTAGAATCCGCATGCGCTGCCGTTCCGCGGATTTCGGCGACAGAGCCGGGGCGATCTGAGCTTCTGCCTTTTCGCACGTGGGAAAAACTAAGGTGAACGTTGAGCCTTTGTTTGGACCAAGGCTTTCTGCAGTGATTGTTCCTTTGTGCGCTTCGACGAGAGTCTTGCTGATTGCGAGACCCAGGCCCAAGCCTCCCGATTGGGTACGGCCACCTTGCTCGAACGCATCGAAGATTTTCGGAAGGGTGTCAGCCTCAATTCCCATGCCCGTGTCAGCGATCTCTACACGGAGTTGTCCCAATGAATCGTTCCTCGTTATGATCGTAATTTGCCCGTTTCGCGGGGTAAATTTCACTGCGTTGTTTATCAGGTTCCAAAAAATCTGCTGCAATCGTGCGGGATCCGCGCGCATGTGTACTTTGTGTGCAGCGAGGTTCAGGGAACACGCGAGATGTTTGCGATCAATTTCCGGCTGACAAATTTCCAGCGCGTTTTGCAACAGTGTGTGCGCATCCACAATTTCAAAATTGAGTTGTACCTTGCCGCGATCGATGCGCGTCAAATCCAGTAAGTCGTCGATTAGTCTCGCCTCAAGTTCCACGTTGCGACGAATCATTTGCAGCGACTCATGAATATCGTTCGGCAACTCTGTCTCGCTTTCGAGGGCGAGAGCCGAGGCGAGCACGGGGGTCAGCGGGGTGCGCAATTCATGGCTAAGCATTGCCAGGAACTGGTCTTTCGCCAGATTTGAACGCGCCTTTTCCTCAAGCTCCAGGTTCGTTTTTTGTAACTCGGCGGCAAGCGATTGCGATTGTTTGAGCAGGTTTTCGGTGCGCGTGCTCGCTTCGATCGTGTTGAGCACGATGCCGATGCTCTCGGTCAATTGCTGGAGGAACGCCTGGTGGGTCGGGCTGAACCGCTCAAGTGACGAAAGTTCCATGACCGCTTTGACCTGCCCTTCAAAAAGAATCGGCAGCACGACCACGTTCACCGGGCAAAAGTCGCCAAGGCCGGAGGTTACTTTCGTGTAGTTGGTTGGGATCTCGGTCAGAAGAAAATGCTGCTTTTCCAAAGCGGCTTGCCCGATCAAGCCTTCTCCGAGCTTGAAACAGTTCTTCGCGCCATTGGCTTTCTGTTGAGCATAGGTCGCAAGTAGCTTTAGCTCCGATTGTCCATTTAAGTCATCCATCATGTAGAAAGCGCCTTGCTGTGCAGACACCAATGGCGCTAGCTCGGAGAGAATAAGGTTTCCAACGGTCAGAAAGTCCCGCTGCCCTTGTAACATGCGCGTAAACCTGGCAAGATTGGTTTTGAGCCAGTCTTGTTCTTCGTTTCGCAACGTAGTGTCCCGCAGATTGCGGATCATTTCGTTGATGTTGTCCTTGACGAATGCGACTTCGCCCTGAGCTCCCACCTGAATTGAACGTGTCAGGTCTCCCTTGGTGACTGCGGTTGCAACATCAGCAATGGCACGAAGCTGCGTGGTGAGATTCGCTGCCAATTGATTGACGTTATCGGTCAAATCGCGCCATGTGCCCGCAGCGCCGGGTACATTCGCCTGCCCGCCGAGTTTTCCTTCCACACCGACAGCGCGCGCGACAGTGGTAACCTGATCGGCAAAGATCGCCAGGGTATCGATCATATTGTTGATCGTTTCCGCCAGCTCAGCGATTTCGCCTTTGGCTTCGAGGAAAAGCTTGCGTTTCAGATCGCCATTTGCCACCGCCGTTACTACTTTGGCGATGCCGCGCACCTGGTCCGTCAGATTGGACGCCATGAAGTTAACGTTGTCGGTAAGATCCTTCCATGTTCCCGAAACACCTCTCACGACGGCTTGCCCGCCGAGTTTGCCTTCCATACCGACCTCGCGCGCCACACGCGTGACTTCATCCGCAAAGGACGAGAGTTGGTCCACCATCGTATTCACGGTGTTTTTCACTTCCAAAATTTCGCCTTTTACGTCCACTGTAATTTTTTTGCTGAGATCGCCTGTGGCGACGGCGGTTGTCACCGCTGCAATGTTCCGCACCTGCGTGGTGAGATTCGAGGCCATAGAATTCACAGACTCTGTCAAATCCTTCCATGTGCCGGCGACACCGGGGACGGCAGCCTGGCCGCCGAGCTGTCCTTCCGTGCCGACCTCCCGCGCCACGCGGGTGACTTCCGCCGCGAACGAACGGAGCTGGTCTACCGTCGTGTTGATCACGTTCTTGATCTGAAGGATTTCACCGCGCACATCGACCGTGATCTTTTGTGTCAAGTCACCGCTGGCGATCGCTGTTGCCACTTTCGACATGTCGCGCAGTTGGACCGTTAGATTGGACGCCATGAGATTGACTTTGTCGGTTAAGTCTTTCCAAGTTCCCGCAACCCCTTTTACATCGGCCTGCCCGCCGAGCTTTCCTTCCGTGCCGACCTCGCGCGCCACGCGCGTGACTTCATCCGCAAAGGACGAAAGCTGGTCCACCATCGTGTTCACGGTGTTTTTCAGTTCCAAGATTTCGCCTTTTACCTTTACAGTTATCTTTTTCGAGAGATCGCCGTTGGCTACTGCGGTTGTCACTGCCGCGATGTTGCGAACTTGCGACGTCAGATTCGAGGCCATCGAATTGACTGAGTCGGTCAAATCTTTCCACGTACCTGAAACACCTTCGACTTTGGCTTGGCCACCGAGGATGCCTTCTGTTCCGACCTCGCGCGCCACGCGCGTTACCTCTGACGCGAATGAACGCAGCTGGTCCACCATTTTGTTGATGGTGTCCTTTAACTCGAGGAATTCCCCGCGAACATCGACGGTGATTTTTTTTGCAAGATGGCCGTTGGCTACAGCTGTAGTGACTGCGGCGATGTTGCGGACCTGCGAGGTGAGATTGGATGCCATGAGGTTCACATTGTCGGTGAGATCTTTCCATGTCCCGGCCACCCCCCTGACTCGTGCCTGGCCGCCGAGCTTGCCGTCGGTGCCCACCTCGCGCGCGACGCGCGTAACTTCCGATGCAAAAGCGCCTAGCTGCCTGACCATCGCGTTTACGATTCTGGCCGTCTGCAAAAATTCGCCTTTGAGTGGCCGCCCTTCGATTTCGGTGGCCATCGCTTGAGACAAATCTCCCTTTGCAACAGCGCCGATTACTCGCGCCATTTCGCTCGTAGGCTGCACAAGGTCGCCAATTAAATTGTTGATCGAGTCAATGGCATCGGCCCACGAATTAGTTAGTTCGCCGATCGAGGCGCGCTGTGTAATGCGGCCTTCCTCACCTACCACGCGGCCAATTCGCTCCAACTCGCGCGTCATGCGCTGGTTGGTTTCAATTATCGCATTAAACGTGTCTGCGATTTTTCCCGGTACGCCGGTCCAATCTTCCGGAAGGCGCGCGGAAAAATCACCGCGCTTGAACGCCACCAAAGCCGCAAGCAATTGGCTTGTATCAAATTCGCCTTCGGTGGCCTGCGAGCGGTTGCGCGTTCGCGGCTTCGCAATCCTGGAAGCTTTTTTCATAGGTGGTCCTCAGAAACACGGCCTTCTGTTTCGCCGTTGCCGAGTCGACGCATGAGATCGGGAGAATCATTTTTCCAGCGCCGTAGAATAATCGGACAACCATTCGCTGCAGGCCGCATTTTGTTCAATTAACCCGCCGCCATGGATTTAGTCGCACAAAAAGGCGTCTTAAACAGCTTTGCCTTAACAATGCTACATGGCCGATATCTCCCGCGCAGCGCAGACTCACTCAAATTAGCTGACAATCAGGAAGTGCGCATGGCCGGCAAGCTCTTTAAGCGAAAGCCGAAAATAACGCCCAAAATTCCAAACACGATTGCATAGGACCCGATAAGCCAGACCAGAGCGAGCGCACCGGGAAGCGGGTTCCACAGAAGCATGATGGCGAACACAATTGAAACCAGGCCCATAAGGATAAGCAACCACTCGCCTTTGATTTCGCGACGCAGCTTGATTGCCAAAGCAATCTCTGTTGCCCCAATGATCAGCGCCCACGCCCCGACATAGATGACCAGCGCTAAGGCGGTGATGCCCGGCTTATGGAATGTGAGGAATCCGATAATGATCCCGAGAATTCCGATGACAAGTTGCCACCCCCAATCTGAGTCGGTAGAACGATGTCCAATTGCACCGACGACACGAAAGATCCCGTCCACCAGTACCCAAGCCCCAAATAACAAGACCAGCACCGCGACAGTTAGACCGGGATACTTGAGAGCCATTATTCCGAAGATGATTGCGCAGACGCCCCGTAGAACCGGAACCCACCAATGACGTTTTAAGGTTTCGAGAAGCATGGCTTCGTTCTATCGACATGGCCTACCGATGGCAAGCGTCATTTCGGGAGGACACGACAACATGCCGACTTCAGCGAGCTACATGCTCGCGCTGCCCTTCCGTTTTTGTATTCTCGATTGCGTGTTGGTTGCGGCGTAGTCTGGGAGGGCGAGCTTTTGCTCGCCATGGCTGGCATCTTGCCGGCCAGCTTTCGCGCAGAAGTTTCAAACGCGAAAAGTGGGCATTCTCTTTACGTAGCGATAATTACAGTCCGCATTTCGCGCCGGCCTCCGAAATACTGGAGCGGCTTCGGACAAGGGAAGCCAGGTATTTGTCGACGAAAGGCGCGCTGTTGATTCGCGCCAGATTATCCGGCGATTCAAGGCGTGAGAAAATCGCGTATGCGATCTTACTTCGCGGCACGCTCTTTTCACCGTAACCCGAGGGCACGTTGCTCGACCAATAGCGGACATACTGGCCATCTGGCCGGTTCTCCGTTCCCAGAAAAATCGTGGAATGGCCGTGTTCGTTTCTGCCTACCGCGCGCGACCAGAAGATCTTCATGAAATCGCCAGGCTTGGCCCGATCGAAATTGTCGAAGTTTCTACCGAGCCCCAGTTCATGGAACAGACGGGCGGTGCCCGGTCCATTGGCATTCCATCGTCCCCAGATGCCTTCGCCGTCGCGCTGATCCCGGATGATTAAGCGCTCAAGCGTGCCGTAGTCGAGCCGAAGCTGTCCGCGCGAACGCAAAGCTTCGATCGTCCTAATGAAAACCAGATAGGTCGCGCCTGAACAGAAACTCGGCCCAGAGGGAACAATGAAAAATTTACCAGATTCAAAATGTGCGGACGATTGCAGGCGAATCTTTGCGAAGTGGGAAACAGAGTAACGTCCGCCTTGTGGCATTCGATTGACCTGCTCGAGAACCACGTCGTCGCAATCCCCGGCGAATGAGAGTTGCAGGGTAAGCCCAAGAAGCCCCAGCCCAATCCACACCCCAAGCTTGTACACGGCGCATAAGTAAACAGCAAAAACCTGTCTGGCAACGCCTCCGACCGTTACATGACAAGAACCAAAGCGTCGCTACAATCAGCAATCATGCTGCGCTTCACAAAAATGAATGGCGCTGGAAACGATTTTATCCTGATAGACAACAGGGCAGGAACGACCGATTTGGAACGCCGCCAAATCGCGCATCTGTGCGATCGACACCGCGGCATAGGTGCCGATGGCGTTCTTTTACTCGAATTGCCGGCAAACCGGGCGGATTTTCGGATGCGTTACTTCAATGCAGATGGCGGAGAAGCTGAGATGTGCGGCAACGGTGCGCGTTGTTTCGCGCGGTTCGCCAACAGGGTCGCTGGAGCGGAGGGTAAAATATCTTTTGAAACGCAAGCAGGCGTGATTTCCGCAGAATTGGCGAGCAACCTGGTCACACTTCGAATGACCGAGCCCACTGATCTGCGACTGAACGTGAAGCTGTTGCTCCGCGAGGAAGAGAAGACCATTCACTTTATCAACAGCGGCGTACCGCATGTCGTGATTCCGGTTCCGAAAATCGATAGTGTCAACGTGCAACTCGAAGGCGCGGCGATTCGTCGCCACAAAATGTTTTCGCCGAACGGAGCGAACGTAAACTTCATCGAGAAGCGTGCGCCCAATAAAATCGCGATTCGTACCTACGAACGCGGCGTCGAAGACGAAACGCTCGCGTGCGGCACTGGAATAGTCGCCAGCGCGCTCATCTTCGCCGCGACCGAACGTGCCAAGGGTCCCATCGATATAATTGCGCGGGGCGGTGACGAACTTCAGGTCGGGTTCGAGAAAGTGGCGGAAGGTTTCCGTAACGTTACACTTACCGGGCCGGCGGAATTTGTCTTCGAAGGAGAGATTGAAATCTAATCAGCGTCATTTCGAACGGAGCAAAGCGCAGCCGAAGAAGCCTGTAGCGCGACACTTAGTTGTGCCACGAGATGTCTCGACTGCGCTCGACATGGCAATTGAGTAGCAAGCAATGTTTCGGGGAACGTTCACAGCGGTCGTAACCCCATTTCGCGATGGCGGCATTGACGTTTCAGGTTTCGAAAAGCTCATCGAAGCACAAATAGCCGCAGGTATCACCGGGATCGTGGCGATTGGAACCACTGGTGAGTCGCCGACTCTGTCCCAGCAAGAACGGGAACAAGTGCTCCGGATTGCAGTCGCAAAGGCAAAGAGACGTTCTGTTGTGCTTGCGGGAACAGGCTCCAACTCCACACAGCACGCTGTTGGGGACACGAAACTAGCTGAGAAGCTCGGAGTAGATGGCGCGCTGCTCGTGGCACCATATTACAATAAGCCGAGCCAGGAAGGGCTGTTCCGGCATTTCAGAACAATCGCCCAAGCTACGTCGTTGCCAATCATGCTGTACAATATTCCCGGCCGTTGTGGCGTAGATATTCAGCCCGAAACAGTCGTGCGTTTGGCCAGGGAATGCCGCAACATTGTTTCGGTTAAGGAAGCCAGCGGCAGTGTGGAGCGCGTCAGTGAGTTGCGGCGACGTTTGCCTGAGGAATTTACCATTTTAAGCGGCGACGATTCGCTCACTCTCCCATTTATGGCGGTAGGCGCTGGGGGTGTGGTAAGCGTCGCTTCCAATTTGTTTCCGTCTGAAGTGTGTGCGCTCGTGCGCGCTTGCGAAGCGGGCGATTTGAAATCGGCTGAAAAACTGCATCGAAAATTGTTACCATTATTTAAGGACCTGTTCATCGAGCCTAACCCGGTGCCGGTGAAAACCGCGCTCAGCTGGCGTGGGGAATTCTCTGACGAAGTTCGTTTGCCTTTATGCGAAATGAGCGAAGCAAACCAGGCCCGCTTGCGCAAAACTCTCGAACAATTCGAATCGAGCAGATAAGTCCCAAACCGGCTGTAGTGTGGGCTGTCCTCAGCGCATAGTACTCGGGACGGGAGCTGTGAAGTCCGCTGAGGACAGCAGACACCACAGCATCTAAGCTGAGACCAGGTATGAGGAAATCACCTGTACGTGTGTTACTCATCGGAGCTGCCGGACGGATGGGTAAAACCGTTCTCGAGCTTTCCGCGAACGATCCGGAAATCGAGATCGCCGGGCAATGTGATGTGGGGGACGCGATCGATGCGCCTACAAAAAATTGGGATGTCGCAATTGATTTCAGTCACCCCGACGCCATCGATGAAATTTGTCGCGTCGCGGTGCAGGAAAGTAAATCGCTTGTCATCGGAACGACGGCGCACTCTCACCAACAACGCAGAACAATCGAAGAGACGTCAAATGCGGTGCCCATTGTTTTGGCATCAAATTTCAGCATCGGCGTCAACGTGCTTTTCTGGCTTACGCGGAAAGCTGCAGAATTAGTTGGCCCGGATTTCAATCCTGAGATTTTTGAAACGCATCACAAAATGAAGAAGGACGCGCCCAGCGGAACGGCCAAAACTCTTTCCGAGATTTTGGAAGCGGTGCAAACGACCGGACGCGAAATACCGATTCAGTCAATTCGTGAAGGTGACGTGGTCGGTGAGCACAGCGTAATTTTCAGCGGTCCGGCTGAGCGACTGGGATTAACACACCGGGCAGCAAGTCGCGAAATTTTTGCGCGCGGCGCATTGCGGGCGGCTAAGTGGATTAGAGGAAAGCGGCCGGGGCTTTACTCGATGCAGGATGTACTCGGACTATAGCTCTTCGTCCTTCCGAGCGAAGGACGGGAATCCCGCGCCGCTCACTTTAAGATTACAATGCGAGATGTCTCGGCTTCGCTCGACACGACAGGAGTAGAATGAGAGCTGCGGTCGCGCTTGGATCTAATCTCGGAGCCCGGCTCGAAAATTTGCGCGCCGCGCGAAAAGCGATCATTGCTCTGGCAAATGTGCAGGCGCCGATTTTTTCCTCAGCGATTTACGAGACTGAACCGGTGGATTGCGAAGCTAAAGCCAAAAAATTTCTAAATGCAGCGGTTGAATTTGAATATCAAGGCGATCCCGCAACCCTGCTCGAGCAACTCATTGGAATCGAAGAAGTATTGGGCCGCAAACGAAATCACCCAAAGAACGTTTCGCGAACGATTGATATCGACCTCCTCTACTGCGGCGATCAACAAATTGACAATGAACGATTACAACTGCCGCATCCGCGGATTCACTCGAGAAGGTTCGTTTTGACGCCTTTGGCGGACATTCGGCCCGATGTGATTTTGCCTGGGCAGACCAAACAAATTGCGCAGTTGCTCGGCCAACTGGATAAGACCGGCGTGGTCCATCGACTCACTGATGACTGGTAGGCTTACAAGTGGTCTGAAGCGTAGGGAAGAAGCTAAGGCGGCTCGGACTCTCGAGCTCGATGGCGATTTCACCAAGCAGTGGAGGTATTGGTTGATTAATCGGCCGGGGGGGCACGTCCGGAGGTCGCGTTCACCTTGAGTTTTGCTCGAACTGCTGCGGGCGCTGGGCGATGGCACGTTTTGCCGAGCTTGCGTTCTCAAATCGGCGGCTGATCTTGCGACGGCTCGCAATGAAAGACTTCTGCCAAATGAAACAACGCGGCGACAAGATTACTGCGTTGACGGCTTACGATTATCCGACGGCGCGTTTGCTGGATGAGAGCGGTGTCGACGTAATCCTCGTGGGCGATTCGGTAGGTATGGTGGTGCTGGGTTATCAGGACACGACCCATGTCACTCTCGATGAAATGTTGCATCACACGCGCGCAGTCGCGCGCGGAGTGAAACAGGCATTTCTCGTTGCGGACATGCCGATTCACACTTACGAGACACCGAAACAAGCCGAGGAAACGGCCAAAAGACTCGTTGATGCCGGTGCGCAGGCTGTGAAGCTCGAAGGCGGCGTGAGTTGTCTCGCTCAGATTGGGGCGATCAGGCAGGCCGGAATACCGCTGATGGCGCACATTGGAATGCTTCCACAAAGTGTCCGGGAGCAGGGCGGCTACAGGATCAAAGGGCGGACGCAAGTAGAGGCTGATGCGTTGCTGGCCGACTCCCATGCCGTGGAACAAGCGGGAGCATTCTCCGTTGTGCTGGAGATTGTCGTTTCCGAAGTCGCGAGACAAATTACGGATGCGATCACTATCCCAACGATTGGAATCGGGTCAGGCGAGCATTGCGACGGACAAATTCTTGTCACGCACGATCTGATCGGCTTGTTTCCGTGGTTCACGCCGAAATTTGTCTCGCCTGAGGCGCGTGTGGCGGAGGAAATACGCCGCGCTACACGCGCGTTCATCGAGCGAACTAAGAGCAGCGGTCAAGGTTCTGACTGCTCTCTGAAGGATTAGGGTTAACCATTTTAACGGTCCGCTTCCATTCCTCTTAAGGTTGAAACGACTTAAGATAACCGCGCGCAACGCAGGGCTGATGTAGGTGTTACTGAGAATTGGCGAGCGATGGACGAATGCTTGCAAAAATGAAATGTGATATGTTGGAGCGGGAAAATGAAGGTTTCCGATTTTGACGATCTCGAGCGTTTCGCGACCGAAGGCTTGCTTACCGGCAGCAAAGAGCGCAACTGGCTCTGGCTCGGATTAATCATTTCGGTCGTCATACATTTCGGGTTGTGCACCTATTTTTATAGGACTCGTTTTGCATCTGCGGACTCGGTATTCACTCCGCCTGACCAGACGGCAACGTTCAAAGTAAAGCGCGTTTTGGATTCAAACCTGGACAAGAGCAGTGCCGATCAAATCAATCCGGCCACAAAACCGAATCCTGACAACACCGACGTGCAACTGCCGGACGAGAAGAAGTCGTTCGACAAAATGTTGCAGGAAGTCCAGGCGAGTACGGCATTGCCTGACGATATGCGGGACGTGTTGCCGGACCAACCGAAGGTGGATCAGCCAGACGTGAATTCTGTTTTGAACGAGATTGAGCGTTCCACGGCGCAAACTCTTTCCAATGATCCAAACGCGTTGCATGAGCAGTCATTACTGAACAACAGCTCAGTGTCCGGCCGCCCGCAACCTGCTCTCAGCGGAACAGAGCTGGCCACAAGCACAGCTATTAAACGGCCAAATACTTTTACCAGTAAGCTCCCCGCAGATAGCGCCGGTCCAAATAAAGGGCACGCTCCAGGCTTCAGCGATCTGGATCAGTTGCTGGCGCAAAAAGGTCCGCTTGGGTCGGGAACAAAATTGCGCCTGCCGGACGATCAGCTGTTCGAGTATGACAGTGACGTGCTGCAGGGGAGCGCCATTATTCAACTCCAAAAGCTTGGCACGTTAATTCAGCGTAATCCCAAAGCGACATTTTCGGTCGAAGGTTATACAGATTCCTTCGGAACATTCGAATACAATCTAAACCTGAGCCAGCGACGGGCTGACAGTGTAAAGCGTTATCTGGTGGAAGTGATGGGAATTAATCCCGTTCAAATCCAAACACACGGTTTCGGTCCTACGAAATTCCGCGCCCAGCCGAACGGCTCAATTGAAGAACAAAGTCCCAACCGACGAGTCGAAGTCGTGGTGCGCACAACCGAAGGATAGCCAGTTCAAAGGACTGACTTCTGTCGCGGTAGTGTTTCGTCGTGGAGGCGCCACTTGATAAATTTTTTCGACAGTGCCGCTACGCTTACCAGTTCTTAATCCACTGTCTTTGGTCTGGCGGAACAGGCTGGTCCGCAGTCGTTAGGCCGGCTGTGCTCCACAGATCGAATGTTGGATTGTATCCATTGGGTGAACTTGGGGGGGAACAGTTGCTCAGGCCACCCTGGTAATCCACGGAGTTGGCGTACGCGGTGGAATAGCCATAGCTATACCCAAACGGATCTTCGATCGCCGTAACTTGATTCGACGAACTCGGCGGCTGCGACATGTTCGCCCGCAGCATCGAGGAAGCTTTAAAGGTCATGTAAGACTTGGCCCCCCTATCAGTAGTTCCGTCGAAATCGCGATCGCCGGTGAGCTCTCCGTACAGATAACGAGATGCGGTCGCATAATCGGCAGGATTCCCATCACTTATTGAATTAAGCTGGCTCGTCGTTAAGCAATCTGTTGGATAAACCCCATTATCAGCTTTGTAATTTTCGCACGCCGCAGACATAACGGCTATTTCGGCTTCGGCGCGGGCCATTGCGCCTTTCTTGCGCGCGTAGCCAACGGTGCTTAAAAGCAATCCTGTAAGAACCGTGATGATGCCGACGACCAAAACCAGCTCGATGATCGTGTAAGCGGTATGGAAGCTGCGGCCGCGGCAAATGCCTCTACAATTTCCGGGGGGATTTTTGTTCGGCATTCGCTATTCGAGCCTCGACCTTTTAGTTGAGGAGTTCACGTTTGTTGTTGCAAGCCAGTGATGATACTGATCAGTGGCGTGAAGAGGGCGAGCACAATTGTGCCAACGATCACTGCCAGAAAGACAATCATGATTGGCTCCAACATCGATGTGAGCGCAGCGACCGCATTATCGACTTCGTCGTCATAAACGTCGGCGATCTTTAATAGCATTTCCGGGAGTTTGCCGGTTTCTTCACCGACATCGACCATGCTTGCGACCATCGGCGGGAACGCTTTGCTGGCCTCCATGGGTTGCACGATCGATTCGCCCTCTTTCACACTGTCGTGGACCTGGGCAATTGCGCGTGCTATGGCGGCATTGCCCGCTGTTTCACGGGTGATGTTTAAGGCCTGCAATATTGGAACACCGCTCGTAATCAATGTTCCGAGCGTGCGAGCGAACCTTGAGACTGCCGTTTTGCGGTTCAAGTTACCGAACAGCGGCATGCGCAGCTTGAAAGTGTCAATGGCAAAGCGACCGCGACGCGTGCGTCCAATGAAGTTGTAAAGGAACACGATCGCCACCACGGCAGCCAACAAAACCAGGCCATGATTTTTCATGAAGTTGCTAACGGCCAGAACAAACTGCGTCACCGGCGGCAGCGGCTTGTCGCCGAGCAGGTCGTGAAAAATTGCTTCGAAGCGCGGAACAATAAACACCAGCAGAAAACTCATGATCCCCACGGCCATCGTCATGACGATAATGGGATAGACCATCGCCGACAGCACCTTGTTCTTAATCTTTGCAGCTTTTTCTTGAAATTCTGAAAGTCGATTCAATACCAGCTCAAGAACCCCACCGACCTCGCCAGCTTTCACCATGTTGATGTACAGATTATTGAAGATCCGCGGATGCAGCGCGAGCGCGTCCGAAAACGTGCTGCCGCCCTGTACGGAGTCGGCAAGTTTGTTGATGGTTCTTTTCAACACCTTGTCGCGTTCCTGCTTTGCTAAAACATTAAGACTCCTCAGTAACGGCAACCCGGAATCAATCAGCGTCGCGAGTTGACGAGTAAATATCATCAGAATTTTCGACTTAACTTTTCTGCGCTGAAAAAGCACAATGCCTTTCTTCGTGCGGGGTTTAACAGCGCGCGCGGACGTCGCAACGCTTCGACCGTCGTTGCTAGCAAGACCGCTTATGGACTGCTCAATGACGCTGGTCGGGAAATAACCGGCCTGGCGTAGTTGGCTAATTGCTGCGTTGCTCGAAACAGCCTCGAGCAGCCCAGAGGCTTCCTGTCCTCTGGCATCAAGAGCTACATAATTGAATCGTGGCATTTGGGGGGCTAATGCACCATAAGACTAGATGATTCGGGATAATGTGTCGAGTGCCGATGAAAGGATAAGCTGCCAAATCCGAGTAACGAGAAAGCGCAACGACTAAACGATAGAGAGAATGGACGAACGATCTTTGCCCTTGTGCTTCGCTGTGCGTGGTTAATTCGTAATTTATCATTCCGATTTCGTTGCGGTTCATGTATATCTCAGCACTTCTTCGGCAGTTGTATCGCCGGCGAAAATGCTGCGCAGGCTATCCTGGCGCAGTGTGATCATTCCAAGCTCGATCGCTTTTTGCTTTATGGTGATCGTCGGCGCGCGCTCGTTGATCAGTTCGCGGATCGGATCTGTAACTTGCAGGAGCTCGTAAACTCCTTTTCGTCCTTTGTAACCAGTGTTGTTACAAGCCTCGCAGCCTTTACCGTGGAAGAATTGTTTCTCGCCAACATCGCGCCGCGAGATACCGAGCTCCGCTAGCACGCTGTCGGTTGGTCGGTAAGAGGTGCGGCAGTGAGCACAAATGCTGCGCAATAACCGTTGTCCAAGGACAGCCTCCAAAGTTGACGAAATAAGGAATGGCTCCGCACCCATGTCGATCAAGCGCGTTATGGCGCCTGGCGCATCATTCGTGTGGAGCGTAGTAAAAACGAGATGTCCGGTGAGGGATGCCTGGATCGCAATTTGCGCCGTCTCCAAATCGCGCGTTTCGCCGATCATTATGCGGTCGGGATCCTGACGCAGGAAGTGGCGCAACACACGCGCAAAGGTGAGGCCGATCCCTTCGTTCACCGGGACTTGCACGATTCCTTCCAAATCGTATTCGACCGGTTCCTCTGCGGTGATCAGCTTCGAATCAATCGTGTTGATCTTACGCAAGCAGGAGTAAAGCGTCGTTGTTTTCCCCGAGCCGGTTGGTCCTGTGGCGATGAAAATTCCGTTAGGTCGCTCGATCGTCTCGAGCAGAAAATTGTAGATGTAATCAGGCATTCCCAAGGCTTCGAGATCAAGATTGACGATGCTGCGATCCAGCACGCGCAGGACCAGGCTCTCGCCAAACTGCGTAGGCAGAGTCGAAACTCGCAGATCAACATTGCGTCCGGCGATATGTTTTTGTATCCGCCCGTCCTGTGGCAGCCGCTGTTCGGCGATGTTCATATTTGCCATTACTTTCACTCGCGAAATCACCGATAGCGCCAGATGCCGCGGTGGCGGGGACATTTCGTAGAGGGCGCCGTCTACCCGGTAACGGATCTTGAACTCATTTTCGAACGGCTCAAAATGGATGTCGCTCGCCCGGTCCTGGATTGCCTGGTAAAGAATTAAATCGACAAAACGAATGATTGGGGTCGCGTTCGCCTCGGCTTCAATGGCAACTTCGCTGTCGATGGTCCGTAATTGCAGCACTTCCCCGGCTTCACCGAGCTGCTTGAGGACTTCCTCCATGCTCGTCGTCTCAGTCCCGTAACACTGCTTGATGAGATCTTCAATTTGCTCGGGTGGCGAAACCACTATTTGAATGTCTTTGCCGAGCGCGAAACGGAGGTCCTCCGCGATATTCAGATCAAAAGGATCGACGAGCGCTACTCTTAAAGTTGCGTCCGTCACTTCAACCGGTAACGCTCCGTGCAGCCGCGCAAGTCCGCTTGGAATGAGACGTACGATTTCCGGCGCGATGTCGTATCCTGTCAAGTCAACGAAATCAGTGCCCAGCCCGTTCGCAATCGTTTCGTAAAAGCTCGGCTCGTCGATGAAACCGCCGTCGATCATTGCCTGAGCCACCGTTTTCCCATTCAACTCCACTTCGCTTAGGACGTCCTCCGCCTGGCCAGTCTGCAGTACGCGCTGCTCGACAAAGAATTCAGCTAGTTGCTTTTCAGTCATTCAAAAGATGAAAATGTGGGTATTCACGGAGTTACGAATTAACGATCTAGCTCACGTCTCTAACCGTGGTAGAGATGACTTCATCGGCAGAAGTTAGACCAGCAAGCACCTTACGCACTCCATCTTCTCGCATCGTTCGCATGCCCAATTCGCGCGCCTTCTGTCGGAGGATGAAACTCGAAGTGCGTTTGTGGATCATGTGGCGGACGTCATCGTCGATCACAAAAATTTCGAATATTCCCATGCGCCCTTTGTAGCCGATTTGGCGACAGAACCCGCATCCGACTGGCTTCATCACCTGCGCATCAGATAATTGGCTTGGTTCAATATGCAGCGCACGCAACTCGGTATCGGTGAGTTCGGTCGGCTGTTTGCAGTTGTTACATAGTCGGCGGACGAGTCGTTGTGCCATGACCGCCCGGACCGACGAGGCGACAAGGAACGGCTGAACACCGAGGTCGATCAAACGCGCGACGGCAGAGGGAGCATCATTTGTGTGCAACGTGCTGAAGACAAGATGGCCCGTCAGACTCGCGTTCGTCGCAATGCTCGCAGTCTCTAGATCGCGAATTTCTCCGATCATGATCACGTTCGGTGCCTGGCGAAGGATCGAACGCAATGCAGCGGGAAACGTCATGCCGATCTCGCTATTTACCTGGACCTGATTGATCCCAGTCATCTGGTATTCGATGGGTTCTTCGACGGTGATAATCTTGCGGTCAGGTTTGTTGATGTAATTGAGGCAGGCGTAAAGCGTAGTGGTTTTTCCCGAACCTGTGGGGCCGGTTACAAGGACGATCCCATCAGCCAATCTGATCAGACGTTCGAATGTTTCCTGATCGTCGGTGAAAAATCCAAGCTCGGGCATTCCGAGCTTCAGATTCGACTTGTCCAGGATACGCAAAACCATGCTCTCACCATGATTGCTGGGCATCGTGGACACACGAAGATCGATGGGCGTTTTGTTGATCTTTACCTGAATACGCCCATCCTGCGGCAGCCGTTTCTCCGCTATGCTGATTGAGCCTGTCATGATCTTGAGCCGACTGATGATGGCCGATTGCAGACGTTTTGGAGGCGATTGCATTTCCTGCAGCACTCCGTCGATGCGAAACCGGACGCGAAATTTTTTGTCCATGGGTTCCAGGTGAATATCGCTCGCTCCGGCGCGGTGGGCCTCGATTAGTAACATCGACACGAGTCGGACAATCGGTGCGTCTGCTTCATGGATTGAACCTGGCTCGGCGCTGTCGCTCAGCTCCAGCCCAAGATCGACGTCATTGCCAAGTTCTTTCTGCAAAACGTCCGCTGCTTCATCGGCGGTGCCGTAATATTTGATTAATGCTTCGCGGATTTTTTTTGGACTTGTGCAAACCAATTCCAGTTCGCGTTGCAGAAGAAAACTCAGACTATCTATTGTATCGATGTCGAGCGGATTGCTCACCGCCACCACGAGTCCGCTCTCGGAAAAAGCGACCGGGATTACTTTGAAACGCCGCGCGGCTTCTCCTCGGATCTCATTGATGACCTGCGGCGGAATGATCATGGTCGAGATGTCGATCCATTCCATCTGCGCCTGTGCGGCCACAGTTCGCGAGACGTCTACCTCGGACAAGGCTCCGTCGTTTACGAGAATATCGATCACGCTCGGCTCGCCGTTCCGACGCGATCGCGCGCCGTCTATTTGCTGGCGTGTCACAAGTCCTCCGTCTTGGAGAACTCCGAGCATATAGTCCTCGTTGTATTGCATCTGGGGGAAACGCTACGGCAAGCCTAGCCTAAATCTGTTCGCGTTTACAATTGTTTTTAATAAAAGGAAGGAACAACAATGAAAATCGCAGCTGGATTCTCTAGATCGCTTTTGCTCGTATTTCCTCCATGCTTGCGGAGGTTGGCGATGCCGCTGCCGAACTTTTTCCGACGTTCATTTCACCGACGGCGGGTCAGGTCTGTAGTTTCAACGGACAGTTATGGCCGATGGGAGAATTAGCGCTGCGAGCAGTGCGCTCGATCAAGTCCATACTGTGGGGAGGCCAACTCGGCTTGACCTACCTCGCATGGGTCTTGTCGGTCAACGTTCATGGCTTTTACGAGTACCCCGCTAAAGATCGATTTCAGGGCGGCTTATTCGGCGTGAACGTCGCCAAGAAATTCTAACGCTGCGAGACGGAGAACAAATTCAATCGTGATCGGAAGAATAGAGCGTCCCCCGCAAGCAGAATAACGATGCTAGCTATAGCAGCACTCAGCGGTTTCGCGGCGCGCACCATCGTTGCATGCCGAAGTTTTGCAGGAACTGCTGGATTACCAACATCGTCGGAACAGCATTAACGACCGATGTTTTGATTGTGTTTCACTTTGCAGTCGCCAGACGAATGCAGATAAACACTTCAGTAATGGTTTTCTTGTTTGGAGTCCGGCAGACGCAGCGAACAAACACACCGATTAAACACAACTGATTCGAGATAGAATTTACCGCTTATTCAATAATGCTTCTCGGGAAGCGCTGCGATGACTGGAATGATTTCTCACGTTGATGTTTTGGTCCCTAAAACAACACGCACGTTGTGAGATAACGTGTCGTTACGCAACACCACGATTTTGTCAGCTACGGCAATTCCATCCAGCTCTACGAGGCTGACACCTCGGGAACAGTGTTCTGGGTTCTCAATTTTGATCCGATAAATCGTGCTCTGGAAAAGGTATTGCAAACGGAAACCAAGCCAACCTTTGGGTATGACTGGATCGATCGTGAGTCTGTCGCCGCGGCGTTGGAATCCCAAAATTTCTTCTAGCCACACACGATAAATCCAAGCCGCCGCGCCGGTATACCACGTCCAACCACCGCGCCCCACATGGTCGGCTAACGAGTAAACATCTCCCGGTATTACATACGGTTCGACCTTGTAGCGCTCGCAGTCCTTCTCATCCCGGGCGTGCTCCACCGGATTCAGCATCCGTAAAAGTCGGACGGCTTTGTCGCCATCGCCCTGGCGCGCAAAAGCCATGGCCACCCAGGCGGCAGCATGCGTGTATTGGCCGCCGTTTTCCCGCACGCCAGGTGGATAACCTTTGATGTAGCCGACGTCGGCGACGGTCTTCTCGAACGGCGGAGTGAAGAGCAAGATCAAATTGTCCGCTTCGCGCACAAGGTTTTCCTGAACCGATCGCAGCGCCACGTCTACGCGTTCCGAGTCGCCTGCACCGGAAATGGCAGCCCACGTTTGCGGCAGTGAATCGATGCGCGCTTCAGCATTTTCGCTGGACCCCAACGGTGTCCCATCGTCAAAATAGCCTCGGCGATACCATGCTCCATCCCAAGCTTTGCCCTCGATGGTTTCTGCCATTTGGGTGGCGCGGGTGTGGCAGGCCTGCGCTTCCTCATAGAGCTCGCGCATGACGAGCAATTCTGCGAAGTCTCGAAGGACGCAAATTTCAAACCAGGCGAGCCAAACGCTTTCGCCTTTGCCGCCCACTCCAACCCGGTTCAGACCGTCGTTCCAATCGCCACCTCCGATCAGCGGGAGCCCATGCGGACCAGAAGCCGCCGAGCGCGCCACGGCACGGCGGCAATGTTCGAGCAGAGAGCCTTCCGTGGTGGAAGCAACCGGAATAGAAAAGCTCTCGGTCTGTTGTTCCTCTAGTGGTGTGCCTTCGAGGAACGGAATCATCTGATCGAGGATGGCTGCGTCGCCGGTCGTTCGGACGTAATGCCCGGTGACGAAAGGAAGCCAGAGAAGATCGTCACTGATCCGAGTGCGGACGCCAGCACCAGACTCCGGATGCCACCAGTGCTGCACATC
>DASTMV010000199.1:0-45921 GCA_035713885.1 Candidatus Udaeobacter sp.
ATGTCGGTTTCTTTATAAATCGTTGTGTTCGTCGCGATCTGATAGCCAAGCAGCTTAGCCATTTTAATTGCCAGAACGCATTCTTTGAAAACCCCCTCGCGCTCTACGATTAGATCGTGGGTTCGCTCCAAGCCGTCTAGGTGCACATTCCAATACATCCACCTGCTGGGCGAGATTGTCGCCTTCGCGAGATCTTTGGGGCCCTTCCTGATTTCTGCTGCATCTTTCTCGCTCAACAAGCCGGCCTTGGCCAGTTTGTCGATCTTTTCATCAACAAATGCTCTTCGGGTTGAAAGCTGAGACGCCATCCATTCACGCATTTTTTTCCGCATGAACATGGCATTGGTGCAGATGTAGACGATCCGCTTTTGCGCGAGTAGTCCTTCGACCAGCGCCTCGATATGCGGATAAATCAGCGGTTCGCCACCGCAGATGGAGACCATCGGCGCGTTGCACTCTTGCGCCGCAGCGAGACAATCCTCCAGAGTCATGATGTCCTTGAGCGATGTGGAGTATTCACGAATCCGTCCGCAACCTGTGCACGTCAGGTTACAAGTGTGCAACGGCTCAAGCTGAAGCACTGTGGCGAATTTCTTCGTGCCGCGCAGCTTATGGCCAATCACGTAAGCAGCGATTCTCGCGGTTAGCGGAAGAGGAAATCTCATAAAGCGAGGATTTTAACGGTCGGCTTTTGGAGTGTCAATCAGCAGGCCGTTTGTTATTGTGAATCGGCCTCCAGTGGAGATTTGGATTTGAGCCGCGCGTCAGAGTCGTGAGCATTGAATAGCAAAATAAACCCGCGACTAGCAGGAGTTTCCGTGGTTTAATAGTCGCAAGTGGGATTGTAAACTAAATCAAGGAATTAACGACTATGAAACGATTACTCTTCGTCGCCTTTACGATTGGGCTAATCGGTTGTGCAAATCAACCCGCGCCCCCGCCTGGTTCGGCAGTGACGGGCGGTTATCCTTATTCCCGATATGCTTATACAGCAGACGTATGGGGTTATCGTAACCCGACCTACCGCAGTTGGACCACGGCCCAGTTGCAGCAGCGCCGCCTCGATCTGTATGCCACGGTCCCGTTTACCAGGACACGGAATGAGGTTCCTGCCTATATCTATAACGGAATGGCGCTGCCACAGCAGGACGAGATCAAAGCTATTGAAACTGAGTTGAATTGGAGATCCCAGCACGGGGATAAAAGCGCGGAGCTGAAAGAGTTTTGGCCGTCGACGCGACGACACATTGCGGCTGGCCCGCCCATAGAGACGGGCCTGTAAGCCGAGAACGTGACCCTTGCAGGAGCGTGCTGCGGAATCATCGCAGCGAAAAAATCTTTTTCCAATTGAACTGGTTTCGCGCCGGTCATGCACCCTGCCAGCCGCGTCGAATCAAACTGACTGCGATCGCGGCCAGAAGCAGCGCCACTATTTTTGATATACCACGCAATCCCTGCCTCCCCATCCAGCGCGCTACAAGATCTGCATTCCAGAACGCAATCACGACGAGCGCAAGGTTGACCAGAAGCGCTACAAGAGTAAAGACCACTCCCACGGTATCGACCAGGATCAGGAGTGCTGTCAGTAGTGCAGGACCTGCTATCAAGGGCATCCCAAGCGGGACTACGCCAAAGTCAAGCGTGGGTTCACGATCGGTTGGAGCAAGATTGAGTAGTTCGCGTCCTGCCAATCCAAGCAAAATCAGACCGCCAGCGACCTGAAAATCCGCAACAGTAATTCCGAGCGCAGCAAAAATAATTTTTCCTAGAAACACAAAACCAACGGAAACGCAGAGCGCCGTGAAGATTGCGATACAGCCTTCGCGGTGCCGCTGTTCAGGCGTAGCGTGGCCCGCGAGACCCATAAATACTGCCACGAGCCCGATAGCATCGATGGCAACAAAAACAGGAATAAAGGCGACGAAAAATTTGTGCAGCATACTTTACTCACCCTGGAATTCCGCTCTTTGCCACAGGACAAAGATAAAAGAGAGATTCATCAAAATTCCTTCTGCGATGTCTCAGAATTCGTGTAAATCTCTGTCCGATTCAGGTCTTTCGCTCTTTATGTCAAACATTTTGAAGGTTCTATTCACCTGTCCATTACTGCTGTCCACAGTTTCGAATTCAGGTTTTTCGGCTGAATTGAAAACGATAGACGATTTTCGCGGTGGGGCGGCCAAGGCGAATGCCGTACTGACCGTTCCCGACTGGGAGCAAACGCCAGAAGCGGTCGAAGCTTCAATGAAAAAGGCGATCGCGACGGCCAACGCTGCGTTGGACCAGATCGGTGCTCAAGATCCCGCTAAGGTTAGTCTTAAAAGCACCGTGCTCGCGTTGGATGACGTTACTTATCAGGCGAGTCTCGCGGCGAATAGGGCTACTATCATCAAGGAAACGAACACAAATCCGGCAATGCGCACTGCAGCAGAAAACGCTGTAAAAGCGTTCGAAGACTGGGCAGTAGGCATTGACTATCGAGAAGACGTTTACAGGGTCGTTAAAGCTTTTGCCGATGTGCACCCAAAGCTCACCGGCGAAGACGAAAAGCTCCTCAAAGAAACATTGCGTGATTATCGCCGAGCCGGCTTGGGCTTGATGCCTGACCAACGGAAGGAAGTCGAAGAACTGCGTAAGGAATTGTCAAAGCTCGGGACCGATTTCGACGCAAACATCGTTAAAGCCGTCGCTCCGGTTATGTTCACAAAAGCGGATCTCGACGGCGTTCCGGAAAGTTTCTTCGCCTCGCCTGGCATTAAGACCGGTGACGACGTTTACACCGTCTTAGCGAACGTCACCTGGCAGTTCAATACTGTTGAGGAAAACGCGAAGAGCGAACGCACCCGCAAACAACTCTATCTCGTCCACGAAACGCTGGCCAAGGACAATGTTTCTGTTCTGAACCAAATGCTGGCCCTGCGGAATAAGATCGCGCTGCGGTTGGGCTACAAGTCGTGGGACGATTACCAGACTGAGGTCAAAATGGCCAAGGCGGGTGCCAACGCTGAAAAGTATATCAATGATTTGGTAAGTGGAATTCAACCGAAGTTCGACAGTGAAGTGTCAGAACTCCAAAAGTTGAAGGCCGCCGACACGAACGATCCGAGCGCCAAGATCGAGGTATGGGACTGGCGCTATTATGCCAACCAACGAGATAAACAAAAGTATGATGTCGATAAGGAAGCGTTGCGTGCGTATTTCCCGTTCCAAAAAGTGCTCGAAGGCATGTTCAACATTTATCAGAGCATTTTCGGCCTGAAATTCGAAAAGATCACTGCCCCTTACAAATGGGTGAACGATCTGCAGCTTTACATGGTTACCGATTCCGCCACGGGCGAGCCGCTCGGGATGTTTTATCTCGATATGTTTCCGCGCGAAGGGAAATTCAATCACTTTGCGCAATTCGATATCATCAGCGGGAAACTGTTGCCGAATGGAAAATACCAACGGCCAACTGTTGCGTTGCTCTGCAATTTTCCGCCTCCAGTCGGCGACGCTCCCTCGCTGATGACGCATCAGGACGTGGAGACTTTGTTCCACGAATTCGGACATGCTCTGCATTCCATAGTCACTCGCGCCAGGTACGGCCGTTTCGCCGGAACGCACGTCCCGGGTGATTTTGTCGAAGCGCCGTCGCAGATGCTGCAAAATTGGGTTTGGGACAAGAGAGTGCTGGACACCTTCGCGGCTGATTACCGCGATCCATTGAAAAAGATTCCGGCGGATATTGTCAAAAAACTGAACGAGGCCAAGCTGGCAAACGCTGGCATATTTTACCGACGCCAATTCGCGTTTGCCTCGTTAGATCTCGCTTTGCACGACCCCCATCCGGAAGACATGCCGTATGATTGCATCGCGATATCGAACCCAATTTTGGAAAAGGTTTTTTTACCAATCGACCCGAGCACAACGTTTGTTTCATATTTTGGACACCTCAACGGATACGATGCCGGCTACTACGGCTACGCCTGGGCAGACGCGATTGCCGCCGATATGGCTACTGTTTTCGAACAGGCAAAGGACGGCTATCTCGATAAACAGGCCGGCATGAGATTGCGCCGCGAAATTTACGAACCGGGTGATTCACGCGACGTGAACGAGTCCATTGAAAAGTTCCTGGGCCGTAAACAATCGATCGAGCCGTTTCTAAATAAAATCGGCATTGGCACTTCGCAGAAACATGTTGCAGCTCAGGAGAAAAAGAAAGCTCCTGCCGCAACATCACAGCAAAAGCGATAACAGTTCGACGATTGGATGAGTATAATGAGAATGATTTCCCAGGTGCACTTGCGCTGCGGCGAATTAGATGGTTGAATCAGCACTCGCAGGTCAAAATCTGAATGGGCTCGCTTAAGAAAAGAAGGAAAGCAAAAATCGCCAAACACAAGCGCCGCAAACGCATGAAGGCGCATAGGCATAAGAAGCGCCTGCGCTACAAGCTCTAGCCGCAAGCTGTCGAAATCGCGGTTTCGTGCATGCGTTCGCTGGCGAACATTTGCGGGTTAGTTGCCGCGAGCACTGCAGTGCTGGATTCGCTGAAGAATCGACGGCGAGGAAGTACCTTATCAGGCCATCATGCAGGCCAGTTGGTTTGCCGAATAGGCGTCAGAAAGATAAGATTAAGCGTGAGGGAGCAGAAAAGATTCCGGCTTGATGGCGGTTGCCGGAGCGTGATTCTCGGCGCCGCCTTTTTGGCTGCGGCAGTCGTTGCACAAGCCGAGACGCCCAAAGTTTCCGTGACAAGACTTCCTCGTGGCCATCCGGCAAAACCGACGGCGCGCCTGGATGATTCAGTCACCTCGAAGCCGCCTTCGGACCTCGCGTTGCGCTCGCAGGGGATGCACAAAGCGGATGCGCTTGCGCATTTCGTACAGGGAATGGCGTTCGAAGAAAACGGTGAGATGGAGCGTGCGCTGGAAGCGTATCGCAAAGTGCTCAATGTCGATCCGGGTCAATCGGAGCTCGCTTCTCGCGTGGCGGGTTTGCTGATACAGCAAGATGATTTTCCGCAGGCAATCGACGTGCTGAAAGATGCAATTAAGACAAACCCGAACAACGCCGAGCCATATCAGCAACTCGCCTTCATATACACAAGGTATCTGAAAAAAACGGACCAGGCGATTGATTACGCTAATCGCGCCATTGCTCTAAATCCCGGAGATGTCGAAGGTTATCAGCGGCTTGTCGAAATCGAACTGGCAGCGGGACAAGAGGGAAAGGCTCTCGAGGCTCTGGATCGAGCTATCAAGGTTCGCAGTAGTGATCCGAATTTCTGGCTCCGACTTGGGAAGCTTTACGTCGCTATCGTTTTCAAATCTGATTCACAGCCAAAGCCAGATGAGCTAAAAAAGACTAACGAAATTTTTAAACAAGCGGCCGAAAATGCCGGCGACGATCCGGATATCCTGAAGGAAGTAGCTGATTATTTTGCAGCTTCGCAGCAACTCAAGGAAGCAATCCCGCTCTATCTTCGAGTTCTGGAGTTGCAACCGGACGATGCAAACGCGCGAGAGAAACTAGCGACAGGCTTTGTACTGACAAACCAGAGAGACAAAGCGATCGAAATGCTTGAGCAAATCGTCAAGGACCATCCCGAAAAATATCAGCCGTACGATTTACTTGCTCAGGTGATAGACGAGGAAGCGCGATCGCTGCAGCGTGCGAATCGCATTGAGGAAGCAAAAATGAAGTTTGCCAAGGTAGCCGCCAATTATGAGCAAAGTCTTTTGATTAATCCGAACCACGCTGGCACATATGTGCATCTGGCGGAATTGCTTCTTGGTCCCTTAAAGGATCCCGATCGCGCAGTGAAATTGCTGGGTGAGGCGCGGCGCCGTTTTCCCGGCGCACCAGAGATCGTTTATTACTTGGCGATCGCTCAACGCGAAGCCAAGCAAAGCCAGCAAGCGGTGGCCACTTTCGAGGAAGCGCTGCACGAAGCGCAGCTCGATGAAGAGGATGACTTCGTGAACGCGAAGTTTTACTTTAATTATGGAGCGGCTGCCGAACAGGCCGGCTTGTATGACAAGGCGGCTGATTTGCTTCGTAAATCGATTTCGCTCGATCCCGAGAACTCGGCCGAGTCCTGTAATTATCTGGGCTATATGTGGGCGGATCACAATATGCATCTGGATGAGGCTGAGTTAATGATCAGACGCGCGTTGGAAAGCGAATCCAATAATGCTTCATATCTGGATAGCCTTGGCTGGGTCGAATTTCGAAAGGGCAAGTTTGATCAAGCTCTCAGTGACCTGCTTCGTGCGGCCAAGACTGCAGAGCACGAAGATCCCGTGGTGTTTGAACATATCGGCGATACTTATTTGAAATTGAACCGGAGCCAAGAGGCCTTGGCGGCCTGGCAGAAAGCCCTGGCGCTCGATCCAAAGAATAAAAATCTAGCGGACAAGATCCAAACTACTAAGAAGACCTTGGGGAAGGACTTGCCGCCAAAACCGAATCCGACCTAACGAGCGCCTCGACGTTGAGGCCTGAAATGAAGCAATACTCCACGCCTTGGCAGCGCAAGATGATGGGGGCGGGGTGGAGGAGGGGCTGTCGGGCGCGGGAACTCCAGCGGGCCCGCGTTGCATTTGCAATTGCTATACTCGCAATCAGCTTTTTGATTGGCACCTTTTTCGTTAGTTACGGTTTTAAACCGTATCAAACCTGGCGTGAAAACCGCTTGCTGGATCGAGCGACTGCCTTGCTGCAGGAAGGAAAACTCGGCGAGGCAGCACAAAACGCGCGCGAGTTGTTGGCACGAAACCCAAATTCTCTGCCGACGCTGTCGATCCTTGCAAACATAGCGGAAAGACAAAATCTTGAAGATGCTGTTTCGTGGCGTGAGCGCATAGCGCGATTGCAACCAAAAGATACCGAAAGCCAGCTCAATTACGCTTCGGCTGCGCTGAGATTTGAGAGGCTCGATCTTGCGCGCCAAGCACTCAATCGAATCGCTGCAAGAGATCGTGACAGCGCAGCTTTTCATGTCGTTGCAGGGTGGCTGGCGTGCGCGGATAAAAATTTTGCCGAGCAGGAAGAGCAATTTGCAGCTGCAGTAAACAAAGAACCAAAGAATGATCTCTATCAATATAACCTCGCCGCACTGCAAATTCGCTCTAAAGAAGCGGAAAAGAGCAAGAATGCGAGGGGGATACTCGACCACTTGAGCAGAGTAGCGCTTTACCGAACAGGAGCATTGCGAGCTTTGCTCAACGATGCCGTAGAACGCAACGATCTTGCCGACGCAGATAGCTTTGCGCAACAGCTCCAATTGTCGCCGGATGTTACATTCACTGATTATCTGCTTTGTCTGAATTTTTACCGGAAGCTTGATGATAAAAAATTCCGGATGCTCCTCGAAAGAGTGAAACCATTTGCAGCACGAAATGCTTCCGATCTCGCAGCGCTCATTGAATGGATGAATCAAAAGGGACTTGCTGCAGAGGTTGTGAAATGGATCGACAAACTGCCAGCGGCACAACTGGGTTTGCCGCCGGTGTCTGTCGCTGTTGCGGATGCATATGCGACGGAAAAAAACTGGTCGCGTCTCAGACGATGGACGCGAACAGGAGATTGGGGCGACGCCGAATATCTGAGGCTTGCATACGAAGCAATTTCCGTTCGTCACTTGCGATCCGGCAACGGTTCAACACCGAACTCAGAATTCGAAACGCTCTGGCACAGTGCCGAGCAACGGGCGGCAGAACGGACGGACGGCACACTTAAGCTTGCCCGGTTCGCAACGAAATGGCGACTGGAGAGTCAAGCCGAAGAGCTCTGGTTACGACTCGAAGAGAGTCCCGCAACGCGCCGGGAGGCTCTCGAGAATCTTCGTCAGCTGTTTCGCGCGGATAATGAAACTATCAAGCTGTACGGCGTGCTCCAACGTCTTCATGACGATTCGCCTAACGAGGCACCGATCACAGCCGAGCTTGTGCGCTTGGGCCTCAATCTTGACCAAGGTATTGAACGCGCATATCAACTGGCCAAGGAGGCGTACGATCGCGCGCCTGACGATGTCCATTGTGCCGTGACGTACGCTTTTTCACTACATCGTCTTGGTCGCGACGCAGAGGCTTTTACCATTATCGAGAGTTTGCCGGCTGATCAATTGCATGATCCGCACACCGCCGTTTACGTCGCCCCGATCTTGGTCGAAGCTGGCCAACTAGAGGCGGCAAGGGAGTACATCGGTGCTGCCGCCAAGGGAGAGCTGTATCCCGAAGAAAAGAAGTTGCTGAAGGAAGCCGAAACCAGCTTGGTTACTGCGGCGTCAGCTCCGTCGCCAAAAAATCGAGGAACGCCTCCATAGCTGAAGGCAATGCGCTAAGTACACCCAGCCACGACATAACCGCTCTGAACCCTGCATCGTTGCTTCGTCGCGAAGCTGAGCACCGGCGTGACCATGCTCAATGGTGAAGCGGTCGAAATCGCTGGCGTTGGATTCGCCGGGATTTGTGGGTTCGGCGGCGGTTTTGGTTGGCGGATGCTGAACGCATGGGGCGAGCCGCTGATCAAACAATTCGTGCAGGAATCGATCAGTCACACGATCCGGCTAGAGCAAGCGCTAGTGCAGTTGCCGACCGAGCACCGCATCGTGGTTCTTCACTACTCTCCAATCCGCACTACGTTGGAAGGGGAAGATCCTGAAATTTATGCTTTTCTCGGTTCCAGCCGCCTTGAGGAACCGTCAATCGATTCCGCGCCACGGCGGTATTCCATGGTCACGCGCACAATGGGCTGCTCGAAGGTAAAACGGCCACGCGCATTCCGGTTACAATATGGCTCCAGTCCTTGGCAAAACCGGAAAGCCGTATCGAATAATCGAAGTCGGGGCGTTTGTGTAAGAAGGCCTACTGCATCACCGGTCACAGAAAGATAACGCTTCAATAACACGCCACGATTCAACGTCAGCAGGGGATTGCGTGGGTGAAATGCAGCGCACTGCTTTAATTGCGCCGAAAATCACTTCGCGAACTGGAATTTTGGTGGAAGCTGCGAGATCCAGCCGGGTTTCGGCTGACAGGTTCTTATAGAGCAAGCTAAGATGCGGTCTTAATTTGTATTGCGAAGAATCATGCGCAGTCTTGAGAATAAGCTCATTCATTTGCCGCAGTTCCGCGGTCATTGCGAATTCCACAAACAGAGTTTTTGTGAACTCGTCTGAGTGATCAATGCCTGTGGGATTTAGTATGATTCGTTTGCATTCATGCGCCGCCTCAATGATAGCGTGCGTGGAGGAATCAGCTCGATCCACTCCTATATGAATTGTCATGTGGGGCTCGAAAACAGGCGCCTTGTATCGGCGTGCGAGATGGTTAATGATCCGTTCGAAAGAGTTATAGGCTGGTTCAGCCGGTGTTAGCCAGTAAGCGATAACGGTTTTTCTGGTCACGCGAGAACTGACGACCTGCGGTTCAAGTCCACTTTTGCAACTCGACAATGTTGCCTTCCGGGTCTCGAGCATAAACCACGCGAAGATGACCAACCCCTTTTACTTCCGCTGTAGCAATTTCGCCCACCTTTCCGCCGCCTGCGGCGATTACCGCTTGAAGTGCTTGATCAACATCGTCCACCGCAAACGCGATGTGTGCGAATCCGCATTCGTTAGCTCTCGGCAATTCGCGCTCGGGCAACCGGTCGTAGCTGAAGATCTCCAGCGTCGGTTCGTCGGCCTCGTAGCCCGGTAAGCGGAGATGAACGCCTCGGAGATGCGCATTGGGGACCCCATTCACTCTGTCCAACCACGCAGCAGATAAGTCGCGTTCCGGCCCTTTGGGCTCGCATCCGAATACTTCGACATAGAAGCGAACCAGCCGTTTCCAATCTCTAGCAATTAGATTGGTATGAACGTATTTGGCGCGAATTGGCATTCTCCATTCCTCCGGTAACTTCAAACCGTAACACGAACTTATTTATGCCGACGAATGTTTTGGGAACAGAATTGAAATCTTGCTGTAGGGACCCGATGACGGGGTTTTATCGTGACGGCTATTGTCGGACTGGCCCGGAGGATATGGGACAACACACGGTCTGCGTGGAAGTCACAGAGGAGTTTCTGGACTTCTCAGTCCTCGATGGAAACGATCTCATTACACCGCATCCCGAGTGGGGCTTTCCGGGACTCAAACCCGGCGATAAATGGTGCGTCTGCGTGACGCGTTGGAAAAGCGCGCTTGATCACAATCGCGCCGCGCCTGTGGATCTCGAAGCTACTCACGCTTCTGCGCTCGAATTCGTTACCTTGGAAGAACTGAAGGCTCATGCCCTCTAGTAGGCATCGCACACTGCGGGAACCGGTCGCGGTTGAATCTGATTGAGTTTGGCGCCACGCTAAGAAGATATTGAAACTGCCGTTTAGTTTGTTCCTGGCGCTTCGGTATTTGAAACCAAAGCGCACATTTCTATCGATCATCACGTTGATCTCTGTCATTGGAGTGATGCTCGGCGTCACGGTGTTGATTCTTGTAATCTCGGTGATGACTGGCTTCGATCGGGAACTGCGCCAGAAGGTAATCGACTTCGATGCGCACATTCTGGTGACTTCCGAGGACGTGTTGCACGATTGGCGACCGCTCAAGGCCAAAATCAACAAAGCACCGGGCGTCGTTGCCACTGCGCCGTACGTGCAAGGACCTGTGATAGTGGAGTTTCACAATCGCCGGCTTGCGCCAGTAATTCGCGGCATTGATCCCGAACAGGAAGAGAAAGTCATTCCGCTGCGCAAGTTCATCAAATTTGGCAAGCTCGATCTCGAAGGCGACTCGACCGTGCTGGGGATTGAGCTGGCACGAAAACTCGGAGTCGGCGTCGGTGATAAAGTGACAATTTATTCACCAGGTAATCTTGGACAGGTGCTGGACAGCATTAAGAAACTCGAGAACGCAAAGGGCGACGAGGAAAAGAAAGCCATCGACGAACTACGCGATGTGATCCTCCCGAAGGAACTCACGGTTACCGGCATTTTTGAGACAGGCCATTACCTGCATGATTCAGAATTTCTGCTTGTCCCAGTTTACGTCGGCCAAGAGTTGTACGGCCTAGGCGACGCTTTACACGGTATCACTGTCAAGACGGACAATCCTTACGACGCCGAACGCGTAAAAGAAAAAATCGAACAATTTCTCGAACCGCCTGAGTACGCGCAGACATGGATCGACATGAATCGGCAGTATTTTGAAGCCGTACGGCTCGAGCGCACAGTGATGTTCTTCCTGCTGTTCTTCATCGTAATCGTGGCGGCGTTTGGAATAATGAGCACACTGATCACTGTAACCGTGCAAAAGCGGCGCGAGATCGGAATCGTGAAGGCGCTTGGGGCTAATATCATGCAAATCATCTGGGTGTTCCTCGGCCAGGGCACAATTGTCGGGCTTTTCGGAACGCTCACGGGCCTGGGCCTTGGGATGACGTTGATCCGTTATCGGAACGAGTTCAGTCATTGGCTCGCGTCGACGTTGCACATCGAGATTTTTCCGCGCGAAGTATATCAGTTTTCTTCGATCCCGGCCGAGGTCGTTCCGCGCGACGTCGTGGTCATTTGTGTCAGCGCTTTTCTGATCTGTTCGTTTGCTGCGCTGATCCCGGCTTACTTCGCAGCCCGCCTCGAACCCGTCAAAGCTTTGCGTTACGAGTAGCGTGCATACAGAACGCGTGTCGGCATCATCCGTGAGCGACCTTAAGAAAACATTCGATCGCGCGAGACGCGTAGTCGTACCCTTCGGGCCACTCGCTCTGGCGCGGACCGGCAATGTTGAGGATCCCGATTTTATTGTTGCGGACAAAGTCAGCGATAAGGTTCGCGCTGTTTTCCGCCGAAAGTTCTGCAGCATTGATGAGTTGGTATGGCCGATTTAGCTCAGCGCAGAAGCGGACTGTTTGCTCAGTGCCACCAGCAAGCGTCCCGGTGTAAATCACGATAATTCCATCAGAATTTTTCACGTTCTGGAATGTGCGTTCGGTGAAACCACCGGTTTTTAATTCCTGGAGCGGATACTGAGGCGCAATCACGCCAAATTCGTCACGCCGTCCGGCGGGACACCACCCGCCACATTCGATTCCGTACTTGAGGGCGACGTCGAGTGCTGCGCGATCAACGCCTGTTTGCCCACCGGAAATTATCTTCAAAGCACCTGGTGAATGGTTTAATCGCCGGTCGGAACAATGTCTGCGCGTTCCACCATAAGGATAACGGTGCGTTCCGGAGCGCGCGTGCGATGGCGTACACCTTTCGGCACGACGAAACCCTGCCGCGGCGCAAGAGTAATCACCCGATCTTCAAGATCGATCACCAAGCGGCCGTCGAGCACGAAAAAGAATTCATCAATGTCTTTGTGTTCGTGCCAATGATATTCGCCTTCAACGACAGCCATCCTAACGACTGAATCGTTCACTTTACAAAGTGTCTGGTTGTACCATTTGTCTATGCATGCGTCGGCCAGCTTCTGCACATCAATCGCCTCAAGCGGCTTGTACAGAATGTTGAGATAGGTTTTGTAAGGAAATTGATGGCTACTCGGTCGCGAATCCATGCGAGAAATCTAGCCATAGAGACCACGGAGGTCGCGCGGAAAACCAGAAGAATTTACATCCGGAATCTATTCGTACTCAGCGGACAGTATCATTCTTCACCGTCAAAATAATCAGTCTCCTGACCTTTGATCACGACGCGATCAGCTGCTGACGATTTATTCACTTTCCACTTGCCGCTGTCGGGATAGTACCCTGACTCGCCGATCGGGTTGTCGGCAACGACATAATAGATGAGGTCTTCCTTACCAGAATTTGTAATTTGGTGCGGTTCATCCGGCACGAAGATGAACGCATCGCCGGGCAGAACTTCAGTTTTGCCGTCCTTATGGCGGACAGTGCCTTTTCCGGCAACGACCAAATAAAATTCCCACTGGGCGGAGTGCGCGTGATAAGGAAAATTTGCTTTTCCCGGCGGAACGCGGGTCCATTCCAAGTCGAAGGCGTGACGCTTCGATAGATCGTACGAGGTTGGCTGGCGTCCTAACGCTTCAGAAATTCCCTTAAACGAAGCGGCGTATTTTCCGCCCGGCGATTTCCACGGATCCTCTTTGATTTCACTTAGATTTACCTTCTTCATTTTGCAGGTAGCGGCCGTTCACCGAACTGCCATCGGGTGATTGAGTCAGTCGCTCTACCAAGATTATTCTTCACCATCGAAGTAATCGGTCTCCGTTCCCTTAACGATCAGCTCTTGCGGTCCTTCTCTTGTCACGGCCCATTTTCCGCTGTCGGGATAGTAGCAGGAATCGCCCGTTGCTCCAGCGCACCGCGGATTATCAGCAATCACATAATAAACAAAGTCTTCATTAGCGGCATTGGTAAGCTGATGCGCCTCGCCAGGTTGAAACAGAAATGCATCACCAGGTCCAACTTCCGTTATTCCATTCCTATCGCGCACATTGCCGTGCCCGGAAATGACGAGGTAAAGCTCCGATTCTGCTGCGTGCGCGTGATACGGACACAGTGATTTGCCTTTCGGAATTCGCACCAGCGCGACGTCAAATGGATGCCGCCTCGACAGATCGAGCGACTCCGGCTCTCGCCCAAGCGCAATCGAAATATTCTTAGCGACCCGGCCAAACTTTCCCCTTGGCGATTTTCGCTCCTGCTCGGGAACGTCTTTAAGATTGACCTTGCGCATGTGAGAAAATCCGTTGGTCTTCCTTCAAAATCACTAACGCGAGGAAACTCGCTTTCTTGTGGCGATCGAGAAAACCGCTATCGCTGCCCAGATGAGGTTCACAAACGTGGATGGGTAGGATCCGTAAAAAATCGTGTTTGCGGCCAGGAGAAGGCTGCCGCCGACATTCAACATTTGAAAGGCGGCTGAGTGTCCTTCCAATCTTCTTGAGGAGACCATGGCATAAGCCACAAGCAGAGCTGCTGCTCCAATCCATCCAACCGCATCAAACCAAAACTGATTGTTCATACATCTTTGCACCTTGTGGCCTCAATCACATCACACATCGCATTTTTTCGGGAGCTTTTGTTTTAGCTTTTCGACTGGGTCGAAGAGGTCGCCCATTTTCTCAACGCGGGCGAGCGTTTGGTCGGAGCGAAATTTCAGTATCTCGGCGTCCTTCTTTTTGAAACAATTCTCCACTTCATTCCAAGTGACCGGAGTGGAAACAGTCGGTTCTTCTTTTGCGCGGAGTGAATAAACGCAGATGGTAGTTTTGTGTTCATCATTCTGGCTCCAATCGACGAACACCTTCCCTTTGCGCAAGGCCTTGGACATATTGGATGTGACCAGGCCGGGATGCTCCTGCTCGAGACTTTGCGCTAACGAGCGGGACATGTTTTTTGTGGCGTCGTAGCTCACTGGGCTGTTCAGCGGCACATAGACCTGTAAACCTTTTGAGCCGCTGGTTTTCGCCCAGCTTTTCAGTTTGATTCTATTTAACAATTCTCGAAGCCACAGACCGACTTCGCAGCATTGCACGATATCCGCAGGGGCACCGGGATCGAGGTCGAACACCATCGTTGTTGGCCGCCCGATGTTCTTTTTGCGCGAGAGCGACGTGTGCAACTCAAGATCCGCGAGGTTTGCCGCCCATACGAGCGTAGGCAGATCGTTCGAAAGGCAGTAGTCCATGATCCGCTGATTGCCTTCGCTCCAGATCTTTGCGGTTTTGACCCAATTCGGCCGATGAGATGGACAGTTTTTTTCATAGAAAAATTCGCCTTCCACGCCATTCGGATACCGCTTCATTGTCAGGGGCCGATTTTTCAAGTGCGGCAAGAGCACTGGCGCAATACGGATATAATAGTCAATCACCTGTCCCTTTGTGAAACCGACTTTTGGATAAAGAACCTTATCCAAGTTCGAAACTGAGAGCTTCTTTCCCTCGACAACAAGCTGTGCCTTTCGAGACATTGATTCCAGAGATTCCTCGACTTCGCTTAGAATGACAAATCGTCAGGCGAAGAAACGTTCGGGCGGGAGCACCGGCTTGGGCTTGCAGATTCGGGCGACGCAATGATCCCAGCTCTCGTGCCCGCTCAATATTTCAATTTCCACCCGCATGAAATAAATCGGCACCTTTAGTTCTGCTTCGGACAGACGTGGCATGCGCACCGAGTCTTTCTCGGTTGTCACGACCATGGCAAGGTCGCGGCGGATGCAACGATTGATAAAACTGATCAGTTCCGCCTCGGTATAGTAATGATGATCGATGTAACGCTTGGCGAGATCGATGTGGGCGCCAAGCTTACAGAGGGCATGCTCAAAACTTTCCGGTGCGGCGATTGCGCAGAGCGAACCGATAAAGGCGTCTCGCAAAATGTCGAGCGGCAGTTGTTCGCCCGTAAAAACGTTTTGAAGATAAAGCGGCTTGTGCGCGCACTCGATAACTTCGGCGGTCCGATTATAGCGACGAATCCGTCGCATTAAGTCGAAATTCTGATCGCCGGTATTCTTTGTGATAAAGATGTAGCTCGCGCGGCGGAGGTTGCG
Source organism: Candidatus Udaeobacter sp. (assembly GCA_035713885.1). GTDB lineage: Bacteria > Verrucomicrobiota > Verrucomicrobiia > Chthoniobacterales > UBA10450 > Udaeobacter. Next base: position 15,491 of record DASTMV010000199.1, read on the forward strand.
CGGCCTCTCGCGCAACGTTCCTCGGGGCAGGAGGAATTCGTTCCCAAACGGAGCCTGCCGATCCACCAGCACCATGTCCAGACGATGCTTCAGATGGAGATATTGAAATCCATCATCGAGTAGCAGCGTGTCGACATGCCACTTGTCGATGGCGAACCGGCCACTTTTCACCCGGTCTTTATCGACCAGGACAATCACATTTTTCAAGTTGTGCGCCAGCATGTAAGGCTCGTCGCCGGCCGTGGCTGAATCGAGGAGCAGCGATTTTCCGTCGGAAACGACCCGCGGAGGCTCGGAGTTTCCGCCGAACCAGTTGCGCCAATCTCGTTTGCGAGGGACACTTTTGTAACCGCGACTGAGGATTGCGACGCGGCGTCCACCCGCCTGTAATGCTCGCGCAAACTTCTCAACAATCGGTGTCTTACCTGTTCCGCCCACCGTAAGATTGCCAATGCTGATCACCAGACAACCCAGTGCGCGCTCGCGAAAAACTCTTTTGCGATATAGATAAAGCCGTAGTTGCACCAGTCGATCGTAGAGAAGCGAAAGCCCATGAAGAATGCCGCGCAGGGCGGAAGCTCGTGCGCCGTGCCGCCGTCCGAGAACAACGTCGATTCCAAATTCTTCTAGGCTTTCAAGGCGCCGACCCATTTCAACAGCGAATTGCGAATTTCAAGTTTCGGTGAAAAAGCTGCGCGCCAAGGTTGTCCGCATGTGTGATGATCGTACGCGCAGGCGCATTTGCAGAGCGCGCCATCGCCGCAGCAATTTTTTTCGGCGTATGCATCGTAACCGCGGCGATTGTCGATCCGCTTCCGCTGAGGAAGGCACCGTACGCGCCGGCCTTTTCTGCAGCCGCGATGACGGTGGGAAGAAACGGGAGCAATTTTGAGCGAAACGGTTGGTGGAGATGATCAGCAAACGTATCATGCAGCTTTTCGTAATCCTCGGAGGCGAAAGCAGCAGTGAGAGCGCAAGCATTTGCGCAATTATTTACAGCAGCGTTGTGTGAAATTCTCGCCGGTAGAATCCGCCGTGCTCTCGAAGTTTGGATTTCGAGATCAGGAATCAGAAGGACAAAGTATAAGCGGGGCGAAACCCGAAAACGTTGAACGGTAGCACCCGCGAGCGACGACATGGCTGGTCTTCGAAACATAGCCTCTGCAAAGCGGTCACTCCTGGTGACAGTGAAACCGCCAAAAGCTGCTGGTGCGGCGTTATCAGGATGTCCTTCTAGTTCTGCGCATATCCGGAAAACGATTAGTCGCTCGACGGGATCACCGCTGAGCCGATTAAGCGCAAGCAAGGTGCCGAGGCGAATCGTCGCACTACTGCCGAGACCGCGTGAGCGTGGAATCTGTTCCGCAACCGAATAGGAAAAGAAGAAAGCTCGGCGCCGTGCCCGCTTGAAAAACAGTTGTGCTGCCTCGGATACAATTTTCGGATGAGCAGACCGCTGAGTGGAACACCGACGAAACGTGAAGGTGTTGTAAATGCTCAGAGCGACGCCGAGACAATCGAACCCTGGGCCAAGATTCGAGGTGCTCGCCGGAACGCGAACGGTAATTTCTTGCATAAGATGAGCAGTCGCTTTTGGCCAGCCGCGTGCCCCGTCGTAGCCACGGCCCCTGCGGGACCGTCTTCCAACGAAGGCCCGCTCGCTGACCGGCAGCGCCAGTGTAGCAATGCGGGCATCGGCGGCAACCCATCCATTGCGCCAGGTCGATTTCGAAGTATGCCGTTGGAGCGCAAAGAAGAAAATGAGCTTTGGATGGATTGATCCAGGTTTGCTGCGCGATTTTCGGTTATACGGGACCGACGCACACCGGCTGTGCACGGTTGACGATGGTTGGGTCGAACGTTTCGGCGCCGACGTTCTCATATCGTTCAAAAGAGTGCTGATTCGCGAAGACCTGGTCGAGGAACTGCAATCCTGGGCAGCTTCTGCCCGCTTCCACGTTCGACGCGTGTTTGCGCGATTCATTCCACGAAAAAATGAACAGCGCCAACCACCGCGTTTAATAATAGGCAATCCCAGCGAATCTCTACGGGACGTGGCCAACGAATCGTACATGAGGTTTGGTATAGACTTCGGCACCGGCTATTCGCCGGGTCTATTTCTGGACCAGAGGGAGAACCGCCGCTATGTGCGTCATATCGCTCCGAAGCGGTTACTGAACTGTTTTGCCTATACCTGTGCTTTTTCGGTGTGTGCGGGATCCAGCGGAGCGATCACCTTCAATGTTGATCTTTCCAAGAAGTATCTCGCATGGGGTCGCGACAATTTCGTTCTGAACAATGTTCCGACGATGGATCATCGTTTCATTGCGGACGATGTCAGCTCAGTCCTGCCGCGGCTCGCCCGGAGAGGTGAAAAATTCGACATGATTATTCTCGACCCGCCTACTTTCTCCCGTTCGCCCGGAGGAAAAACGTTTCAGGTCGAACACGATTTTGAGGTTTTGCTCCTTAACGCTCTTTCCCTTGCAGAGCGTGACGGATATATCTTGGTATCGACAAATTGTTCCGCATTGGGCGATCATGCACTGGAAGTGATGGCCCGCTATTGTCTAAAGACGACGCGCCGCGCCGCCACGATCCACCGACCGTTGCCGCTGCCCGATTTTCCATCTGGCGCAGGTGCAAGCTCGATCTGGCTTGCTTTGCGTTGACAGTTCGGTGCGCGCAAGATGAGATTAGAATCCGAATCAATAACGGACATGGATAGATTATCTACCGACATCGCTGCTGAGTTTCCGGAACGTGGAATCCAATGGGTGAAAGATCGAGTCGAGTTGGCCGTCAATGAGACGGGAGAGTACGTGCGCGAGAAGCCCACGCAATCGCTCCTGTATGCATTTGCGGCTGGTTACATTTTGAATCATCTGCCGGTGGGCCGCGTTCTCGGCGGATTTCTGCGCCTGCTCATCACAGCGCTAAAGCCAGCTGTATTGATTTATGGCGTCGCCAAACTGTACCAGATGGCGCAGGAACGCCCTTTGCAACGTCGCCAGTAACGGCTGGGCGGATGAAGCTTTGGAAATTAGCTTTCCAAAGTGAATCCGATTTTTAGCGTCACTTGCCAGTGGGTAATCTTGCCCTCTTCGATGTACCCGCGGCTTTCGCCCACCTCAAACCATCGCATGTTGCGAATGGTTTTGCTCGCTCGCGCCAGCGCATTCTGGACTGCCTCCTCAAACCCGTTTGGTGAAGAGCCAACTATTTCAATCTTCTTATAAATATGTTCAGCCATGACCGATTGTCCGTGGGAGAAACGGCGAATACAATAAAAACCCTTAGCTAGAGCAGAGTCGGCAGGCTGTCCTTACCGTATGCTGGAAGCGCCCTGCTTGCGGCCACAAAATTCGCTTTACAAACGAATACTCCTTCCGGCAGCCTTGGTTTGTGCAAAGATTCCCCCCGGTCTGCATATTTCTCTTAGTTGGCCTCTCCTGCGTGTGCGCGCAAGATCAGGAACGAAAGCTCATGGATCGGCTCCTTAAGCCGGATATGGCCCTGCAAAATGATGCGCAGAACAAAAAGTTTATTGCGGACGGCTCGTCTCCAATCAGCAAACGTGCCCCAGTGCGAACGTTCTACCTTCATCAGGAACCGCGATCGAAAAACTTCTCTGGAACCCGAAACTTTTCCACCACTCAATTCAATTCTCAGGCTTACCGCAGCCGACACGGGGCGTATGAGATTTCATCAGCGCCTGCACTGACGAATTCCCAGTCTGCTTACCCGACTCAGTTCGCCCGCGGCATCCGCGACGCGCCTCAATCTGGCAAAAAAGTTGTCTCCGGCGCGTACCCGGGCAACCGACCGTTCGTGGATGAGGGGAAGAGTCAAAAATCTCTCAATAGACAAAACGCACCGCTTACGGTCGATCAAGTCCGCGAGTTGCTGAACAAGAACAAGTAGCACTCGTGCAGCCTATGCGGGTGCGCTATTCTGTGGCCGGACTATGCAACCGGACGAAGCTCTGCAGTCGCTCACGGCACGGGCTGCCCAGATAATCAGTCGAGATGAACTGGAGGCCAGGCTTGCCAAGAGAAAGCCGCTGCGGGTAAAGCTGGGAGTCGATCCGAGCACTGGCGATCTGCATCTCGGTCATTCAATTGTCCTGCGACAGCTCCGCCAATTTCAAGATCTCGGTCACCAAGCCATTCTTATCATCGGCGATTTTACCGGCATGATCGGTGACCCAAGTGGTCGCTCTGTCACTCGGCCCAACTTAACTCGAGACGAGGTAGCCGCTAACGCGAAGACATATTTCGAACAGGCGTCTAAAATTCTCGACGTGACCAGGACAGAAGTGCGCTACAACAGCGAGTGGTTCTCGCGAATGAGCTTTGAAAAGGTAATACGACTCACTAGCTACGTGACGATTCAGCAAATATCGCACCGTGAAGATTTCAAGAAACGAATCCGTGAAAACCACCCTATTCGTGTTCACGAAATCTTGTATCCGATTATGCAGGGCTGGGATTCGGTCATGGTGCAAGCAGACGTAGAACTCGGGGGCACAGATCAACTTTTCAACATATTGATGGGACGCGACCTACAAAGAGAAGAGGGCCAGCCGGAACAGGTCGTTTTTCTGATGCCAATTCTCGAGGGTCTCGATGGCTCGGGAAAAATGAGCAAAAGCCTGGGAAATTATGTTGGAATCAACGAGCCGCCTTCCGACATGTTTGGGAAGCTTATGAGCATTTCCGACGCATCCATGCAAAGATACTATAACCTGCTTCTAGATGGATCGGCGCCAGAGATCCAGCCAGTGGAAGCCAAGAAACGGCTCGCATTCGAAATCGTGCGAACGTATCACTCGTTAGCTGTCGCACAAAAAACGCTCGATGAATGGAATACTCGCTTTAGCAAACGCGATTTGAAGCACGCTGACCTGCCGACATTTTCACCGGCGGGGCGAGAGAATGTTCCACTTGTCGCGCTCATGTCGGACGTTTACAGCGAAGCATTCGGTCTTAGAAAGTCGCATAGCGAAATCTCACGGTTGGTGAAGCAGGGAAGCGTCGAGATCGATGGAACAAAAATCCACGATCCCAGGACAAAAGTTACCCTTCGCCCGGGCCAGGTTCTCCGCCTCGACCGAAAACATGCCGTGCGCACACACTAGCCCGAGCGCCCCAATCTTCTTCTTCAAGCGCACTGGTGGGAATTTGAAGCGCTTCGTTTTCAGGCAGGGGCTGCTTGAAGCAGAGGCATGACCCGCGCACGCTCAAGGTAGCTTGATCGGATACCTTCGAAATGCGCGCGAATGCTGCGCAGCTCATCCGTTATAAACCCGTCCACAAACTGTAAGCGCCGGTCCAACCAGGCGAAAAACTTGTTCTTAATTTCGTAGTGGATCGCGACAGTCACTTCGGTGCACTGCGGCCGGATCTCAGCGAAATCGACGATGCCCATTACGGAAATATTTCCGCCGACGGATTCGAAGGCGTATTGGTCTCGCGAATCACTGTCCACCGACAAAAGGACGGTGTGGGCCTCGAAACCGAATGGTCCGCGAAAACTGAAATCGACCGTTTTCGATGATGTCACGGTTGCACGTGTAACCATAAGAAACTGTCGTCGGTACGATTGAATGCTGGCCAGACGTGCTTTGCACTCCGCCAAAGGTTGACTCATGTGTAAGGTTTTTTGTAGGAGCATAGAAGTTCAATATTTCGAAAGCTTTTTAAGCAATACCGATGCCAGCTGTTTTCCCGAGGCAATGGGAAGAAGGAATGCTTAAATGGTGTTCGTTTTTTTAACAATGCTGTATATGGTCAACACGGTTAGCGACCGTGACAGAGCCGGTTCGAAACCCCTGGCACAAGGGAGTTGATCAGACTTTCGCCTAGGGGTAGAGCGAAATGATGCTCAAGCAACTTGTTTAACGTCCTCGGGTCTACTTATCGAGCTGCGCGCGCGAATTGTTTCCATCATTGACAGGAAAATCTTCGCGCCATCTCTGCTGCCGAGCCGAGCGTCCGAAGCACGATCAGGATGTGGCATGAGACCGAAGACATTTCGTTCGCGGTTGCAGATGCCGGCGATGTTTTCGACTGACCCGTTGGGATTGGCTTCCACGACCTCTCGGCCTTCTCTGTCCGCGTAACGCAAAATTACCTGCTCATTCGCATTAAGCTCACGCAGGATTTTGGCATCAGCGAAAAAACAGCCTTCGCCGTGCGCAACCGGGAGGCGCAGAAGTGTGCCTTTGGGACATGAATGTGTGAACGGTGAATCATCGACCTCCACGCGCGTAGTAACCATGTCGCACACAAAACGCAAAGACCGGTTTCGGACCAACGCGCCCGGCAAAAGACCGGCTTCGCATAAAACCTGGAAACCGTTGCATGTGCCCAGCACCAGCTTGCCGGAACGCGCATCGCTAATGACTGCTTTCATAATCGGTGAAAAACGAGCGATCGCGCCACACCGGAGATAATCGCCATAGGCAAATCCGCCCGGCAACACAATCGCGTCGAAATCCTCCAGCGAAGTTTGCTTGTGCCAGACATATTCCGCGCTTAATCCGTCGAGTCCATTGATAGCCGCGATGCAATCTTGGTCGCAGTTCGAGCCGGGAAACTGGATCACAGCAAATTTCATGGTATTAACGCGCGCCTGCCGCAGCACGCCGTTCGGCGTGATAATCGTTCACCACGAGACAGGCGTGAATGACGCCAGGAATCCAGCCGAGCAACGTCAAAATGATGCTGAGGAAGAAACTCGCGATACGCCCTGTCATGAGTACGGCGAGCGGTGGAAAAACGACACAAAAAAAATATCGCAGCGCCTTCATTCCGACCTTTCCTTCTTCCTCTGGAGTTTTGAGTTCGCGTTTGTCTTCCTTTTCTCCGGGTGCAGTTCGTAATCTTCAATCACTGGATTCGATAGTAAATCGCGACAAAGCTGATGAAGACGCGATTCAATCTTGTCGTCTTGTCCTTCAATATCGATCTCCATGTACTTGCCGATCCGCACGCTGCGCACTTCTGGCATTCCCAGGTGCCGCATAGCATCACGAACAGCATTTCCCTGCGGGTCGAGCACCGCTGCCTTCGGCATTACAATGACCTTCGCATTCACCAGGGAACAGTATTGCGGCGATCTGTGGCGACAAGTGCAATCCCTGTCGTTACTTTAGAACGACAACATCCAGCGAGCCGTTCCGACGAAGGACATTAACACCTACGTCGCCTTCGTCGTGTCTCGTGAGCAGGAGATCAACGCTTGCATCCCCGATCTTTAGGTCACGAATACTCACTTGCGGAAGGAACGGCGGCAAGAACGGCTTTGAAAATTCGAGCCTTCGTTCCGGAGCAAATACGTTCAGGCCCAGACATGCTTGGAGCAAGAGAAACACTGCACCCGAGGCCCACGCTTGCGGAGCGCACGCAACCGGATACAACGTCGGGGATTCCCCGGGGCGCCGCGGGAAACCGCAAAAGAGTTCCGGCAGCCGATGCAGATCGAAGAAGAGACTCGCGTCCAACAAACCAGCCAGCACCATGGCCGCCGATGATTTGAGATCGTATCGAGAAAATCCTTCCGCGATCAAAGCATTGTCATGCGGCCACACGGAACCGTTGTGATAGGACATTGGATTGTAGCGTGCTTCGCTTGCCGCGAGCGTACGAACTCCCCAGCCAGAGAAGGATGATTCGTCGGTGAGAGTCGCCGTCACCCGGCGCGCGTGTTCTTCACTGGCGATTCCGGTGAAAAGACACTGACCGGCGTTTGACGTCCGTACGCGGCAAGGTTTTTTGCGACCGTCTAGCGCAATGGCATAGCTCGAAAGGTCCTCACACCAAAAGGCTTTTTCGAATCGGCGCGCGAGCGCCGTTGCCTGTTGAAATAGTTCTGCCGACTCTCCTGTATTGCCAAGAACTTTTGCCAACTCGCCGGCTGCGAGTTTTGCCGCAAAAACATAACCCTGCACCTCACACAGGGCGATTGGGCCTTCGGCGAGACTTCCGTCCTGGTGAAAAATTGAGTCCTGAGAATCTTTCCACCCCTGTTGGATCAAACCTTGTTTAGACTGGCGCGAATACTCAACGAAACCGTCGCCGTCTGAATCGCCATAATGATCGATCCACTTCAGGGCGCGGTGTACATTTGGCCAGATGGATTCCACAAATGCTCGATCGCCCGTGCGCTTGTAGTAAGCGCCGGCCAGCATGATAAAAAGCGGCGTCGCATCAATGGTACCATAGTAGCGCCTGAACGGCACCTCTCCCAAAACGGCCATTTCATCTTCGCGGAATTCATGCAGGATCTTTCCCGGCTGTGCGTCCTGCTGAGGCTTCTCGGCGTCGGCCTGGTTAGCGGCCAAATAAGCCAGAACACCGCGTGCGAGTGAGGGATCGAACCAAAGGAACTCGAGCGCAGTGAGAATTCCATCGCGCCCGAATACTGTGGTGTACCACGGAATTCCAGCATACGGATACGGACCGTATCGCGTTTCGGTTCGCAACATGTGCAGATCCGCCAGTGACCGGTTCAGCCAGTCATTGAATTGTTCGTTTCCGGTGAAGACGTGAGGTTCTTGCGCGTGCACCCGCTCGAGCGCTCCGGATACCTCCTGCACGACCTTTTCGTAACAAGGATTAATTTCAATCGGTGAATTGTTCCCGACTTCACACGCAACAGCCCACCTGAAGCTGGCTTCCTGGCCCGCCTCAAGCCGAACGCGAAACATCGCAAGCGACTCGCTTAAACGATCTGGCGTCGGCTCGAACACGACGCGGGTGCGCCGAATGCAATCGTCCAATCCCCTGTAGACGAGTACCACAGCATTTTCTATTACCTCTGTGTTGAGGCGTTGGCCGCGGCAGTCGCGTCTTGTGCCACGCAACTCGAATATGTCGGCAAAATCTCCATCAAACTCGACTGAGAACGAAAAATCCAGAGACGTCCGTCCGTAGTTATGAATCCGAAGCCGCTCGTGACATGTCCTGTCCCATAAAACTTTCGACCGAAAAACATGCAGCGTTCCCCGGGCAATTGTCACATCGCCGTCGCGGGAGAAATCGGGGTTAGTGGCGTCCACTGCCAGAACCGTATTATCTTCTCTCACTGTGGAACTGAGCAGCAGAGGCCGTTCTTTTCCGATTTTCAAGGTTAGCCGGGATAAAAACCGGGTGTCTTGGTGGTACAGGCCGAGTTCGCCACTACCGAACGTCTCGATGTCACCAAAGCGATCGAAAACAGCGAAGGTGTCTCCCTGTTTCAATGCCCGTGTGCGGACGTCCACACGCGCTGATGACGAACGGATGTAAAACTGATCGCGGACGCGGATAATTTCTCCCCTGGCCATTACGCAGCCTCCCAAATCTGGTCTTCACCTTTCTTGATCAAACCTTGAAATACAGCAACGTAGTGATGTGCCATCCGTGCGGCTGTGAAGCGTTTTTCAAACACTTCGCGACACCCTTTTCTGCTCAACTGTTGGACACACCGGATAGCTTCTACGGCGTCTTGCAACCCCTCTATCAAGAAGCCGGTTTGACCATGTTCGATCACCTCCGGCACCGCGCCCCTCGGGCAGGCAATGACTGGCGTGCCACAGGCCATCGCCTCAATCATCACTAGCCCAAATGGCTCCGGCCAGTCTACCGGAAATAGCAACGCATATGCATTGCCCAGAAACTCATCCTTTTCGGTCTCGCCGATCTCGCCGACGAATTCCACGAGCGGATCGCACAGCAGCGGCGCGATTACCGCTTCAAAGTAATCTTTATCCGCGCGATCGACCTTCGCGGCAATTTTGAGCGGCATTTCCACCCGCTTTGCAATTTCGATTGCGTGGTCCACCCGTTTTTCCGGCGAAATGCGCCCCAGAAAAGCCAAATAAGTTCCCGGCTTTTCCCGGAGCCGGTACATTTCGGCCGGAACACCGTGATAGACAGTCGCCTGCCAGTTCGCCCACGCTAGAGACTCTCTTTGTTTGTTCGAAATCGATATCACGGGCATTTCTTGAAATTCTCGAAAAACAGGAACGAGATCGGGGATATCGAGCCGCCCGTGCAAGGTCGTCACATGCGTTATTGGATAACGACGACTGAGGGGAAAATGCATGTAATCAGTATGAAAATGAACGATGTCGAAGTCGGGTGCGTGCTGAAATACCCGTTCGAGCATCAAAACGTGGTGAGCAAAGGGATCCACACAGTACTTGTCCATGCGCAACGAGCGCCCACAGACGGGCACCAGATGCGCTTTGGTCACGGAATCTGCGCTGGCAAAAAGGCTTACTTGGTGTCCCTGCCGCACAAGCTCTTCGGTGAGGTACGATACTACGCGCTCGGTTCCACCGTAACATTTTGGCGGAACACTCTCAAAAAGCGGCGCTACCTGCGCAATTCGCATATTCAACCCTCCTTTCCCTCTGCCTAAAAAATTTCGATCTCCTCAAATCATGTATGCTGACTATCACGCCGTGACGCCGGGGCGCTGTCAAATCTTCCCGAACCCTCGCGGACCGTTCGCTTGGCTTTTTATTTTCGCATGAAGGAGAGAAAATGGGCGCACGTGCGGTCAGGATCAGGTCTTTCATCGATGCTAGCCTTCTCGCAGAACATCATTTGGTTTTTTATCTTCACGGATCCCGAGAAACACAGGAGCGCGCAGCTTCCCATCGCGCGTCCACTCCGCGAATTTGATTTGTGCAACGAACTTTGGATTGATCCAATGCATCTTTTTCATCATGGAAGGAGTGATTCCCAGCACCCATTGTCCATTTTGCTTCGAGGGCAGATCGACAAACGGGCAATCGCTGCGTTGTTGGTTTTGGAATTTCTTGTGTAACGCAGCGAGTGATTTGCTTGTAAAACCGGTGCCGACCTTGCCGGCGAAAACAAGCTTTTGGTTTTGGTAATACCCAACCAGAATTGCGCCAAAATGCTTGCGCGCGCCCTGTGGTGGCGTGTATCCGCCAATGACGAATTCCTGTTCGTTGACGCACTTTAGCTTGATCCAGGCACCGCTCCTGCGGCCGGGTTCGTAAACGGAGTGCCGTTGTTTGCCAATAATCCCCTCGAGTTTGCGCCGCGTCACTTCTTCGAGGAGCCGTCTGGGATCATTGCCGATCGTGCCGGAGTAGCGAATCGGATCGATTGAAATGGCGCAGAGTTTCTCAAGCACGTTCTTTCGCGCCTCCAGTGGCAGCCCGATCAAGCTTTTGCCCTCGAGCTGAAGAAGATCAAACGTATAAAGATAAACGCGTGCCTTTCGCCTTTCCATGTCGCGCGCTTGCAAAAGCTGAAACGATGAGCGGCCGTTTTCATCAAGGGCAACCACTTCGCCATCCAGCACGCATTGGTCTGTCGGAAAAGATTTTATGGCATCGATGATTTCCGGAAAACGTGCGGTGAGATCGTTCTGGTTTCGCGACAGCAACGAAACTTTTTCATTGTCTTTGATCACAATCAGTCGAATCCCATCAAATTTAAGTTCATAAATCCAATCGCCGGTGGCTGGCGGGTTGGCGACCAACTTGGCTTTCATCGGTTCGATGAAACGAGGCTTTGCGGACGGCAGTTTTGATAGCCTGGCGTCTTGAGCGGAACCCGGCGAGATCGAAGCGTTCTGCCTTATCTTGGGGCTCTTGCGATGAGCTTCCTCAACTTGGCTCGAGGAGACCGATTCTTTGGCCATCGCTGCCCGGATTCGCGCCTTGAATTGCAACGTCGGGCTTTCGCCCACTTCGCGATTGGACTCCCACTCTGCATCCCGAGCGTCGGCGATTTGCTTCATCGTGCGGCCGGTCTTTACGGATTGATCCTCTAACTTTTTTGAAATCGGTTTGACGTCGGCTCCTGTCTTCAAGATGAGCCATTGGTTCTTTTCGCCGTCGCGGCCCCGAATCCGCACAAGCGTCCATTCGCTTCTTGCTTTCTTTCCATCGAGGACGAGGTGAAGCTTTCCTTCCTGCAGCGATTTCACCGGTTCCTCGCCGTAAACACGGTAGCTGCCGCTGTCCCAGAGCATGACTGTGCCGCCACCGTATTGGCCTTCTGGAATGACCCCTTCGAAATCTTCGTATTCGATCGGGTGGTCTTCGACCTCGACAGCCAAATGTTTCTCGCCGCGTTTCCAAGGAAGTCCCTTTGGCAGAGCCCACGACTTGAGCACGCCCTCCATTTCCAGGCGAAAATCGTAATGCAAACGCCGCGCGGCATGTTTTTGAATAACAAAACGAGACGCCCCTTTGATTCTTTTCGGCAGCGGTTTGCCTGATGGCTCCGCAGTTTTTTTGAAGTCGCGTTTTCGCTTGTATTCGGCTAATCCCATCATGTCAAAATTAACCACTGATCACGCCGATAGCACGGATCAAAACGTAAATGAACGCCAGTGGATCGGACCGCGAACGCCGTTTGACGATTAAATAAAATCCAGCCCGAAAGCGCAGAAAATCCGGCCAGTGAACTCGCCGTTACTTACGCAACCACGTTGAGCCGCCTTATTCTACTTACGAGCAACAAAGTTTCCGTTTACCCGTCATTTGTTAACGGCTCGCCGACGAGATAGCGGACAAAACGGCGGATGACAATATTTTCCCCGAGCTCCGCAATCTTAGCGTTAAGCAAATCGCCAATGGTCACATCGGGATTCTTGATGAAACCCTGCTCGAGCAGGCAAACGCTATTATAGTATTTCTCGAGTTTTCCAGTAATGATTTTGTCCGCAACGTTCGCTGGCTTGCCTTGCGTCTGCGCCTTGTAAATCTCGCGTTCGGCTTCTACAAGATTTCCGGGAACCTCGGCACGGCTGACATAAAGTGGTTGTGCCGCTGCGATATGCAGGGTGATGTCTTTCACGAACTCGCGGAAATTCTCATTTCTTGCGACGAAATCAGTTTCGCAATTTACCTCGACAAGTACACCGACTTTTCCTTGCAGATGAATATAAGACGCTACAACGCCTTCCTTTGTTGCCCGCGTAATCTTTTTTGCAGCGCTCGCGATGCCTTTGGTGCGCAAAATGGTTTCGGCCTTTTCAAGGTGACCACCGCTCTCGACGAGAGCACGCTTGCAATCCATGAACCCGGCGTTGGTTTTTTCGCGCAGTTGCTTAACGAGTTTCGGATCAATATCAGTCGTGGTGTTCATTATGTGGTTGACCTTTGAAGTGCAAATAGGTTAAAGGGATCCGCCTCAGCTGGATAGCAACCAGAACGATTAAGTAGCGACTAATCTCACGCCGAGACGCCGGCCATTTCGACCTGCTCACGGATGCGCGCTTCGCTGCTCGCCGAAACGATCGCATCAACGAGCTTCTGCAAAATCACGCGGATAGCTCGGATGGCATCGTCATTACCAGCAATGGGGTATTCGATAAGTTCAGGGTCCGCGTTCGTGTCCACGATGGCGACTACTGGAATTCCGAGCCGCCGCGCTTCATTAACGGCGTTTTGCTCCCGGATGGTATCGATTATTATCAAGGCATCCGGCAATTCGGACATATCGATGATTCCCTCAAGGTTGCGTCGGAGCTTTGCGGCTTCCCGGTTCAGCGCAGCCAATTCCTGTTTTCCCATTTTCTTGTATTCGGGGGACTGCTCGATCTGCTCGATGTATTTCAGGCGTCCGATGCTCTTCCGAATAGTAGTAAGATTAGTCAGCGTGCCGCCTAGCCAGCGTTGGTTCACGAAGAATTGGCCGCATGCCAGAGCGGCTTCTTTTATCGCCTCCTGCGCCTGTTTCTTGCAGCCGACGAACAAAATCCGGCCGCCGCGTCGCGCGATTTCCTGAAGAAACTCTGTCGCTCGCTGGAGCTGCCGCACGGTTTCATCAAGGTTGATGATGTAAATTTGATTGCGCTGCTCAAAGATGAAGGGCCTCATCTTTGGATTCCAACGCTTCGTCTGGTGTCCAAAATGAACACCAGCTTCCAATAATTCAGGCACTAATTCTGTTATGTCTGCCATAGCGAAATCCAAGAGAGGGAACTTCCCGCGCGGGATGCAAAAGATGCTATATCACTTGCGGGTGCGCAACCTGAAATTCGCCTTTCATACTGCGCCGATTTTAACGTCTGAGCGAGTCCGCTTTTTGGGTAGAACTACATTACTTGTCCGTCTGCCGTGCCAAATATGAAGAATCAACAGAAACGGCAGCATCAGTCCTGCTCCCAGGTGTATCCAACTCGCCCATGCACGCAGCTTCTCATCGCCAGCATAGTAGAGGCCATATCCGGTGATCGTCAGAACGGCTAACGCGCTGAGCAACGTTAACCCATTCCCACGATTTCGTCGCGCGCGCCACGCGGAGCGCACATGTCCAGTAAGTAGCATGCCTATGAGCACCAAAATCGTCATCGCCGCGCCGCCATGAATTTTCATCGCCCATGCCTTGGCCGTCATCTCGGAATCAGCGTGCGACGCAACAAAGTAATTCCAATACGTCCATGCAGCGCCGCTCAAAAAAAGCAGCGCGACGACGAAGTACAGAAAGCGTCTGTGCAACGGCTTCACCCGAATTAACTCGTTAGAGACGTGTCGCACGGTGGGTGAAACATCCAGGAAGGCGCGCCGTCGCCTTCCAGCAGCAAGGCATCCGCGTTGTATCGCGCTAGTAAAGGAACGGCCCGTTCACGCAAGGCAAACACAATTTTGGTTAATGCATCAGCCGTCATGCATTCGGCGGCGCCCACGGTTGCGCTAACAAATGCTCGACTGGCTCTTCGGGTACAACCATCGAGCAACGGACCAATATATTTGCCACGAAACCTCCGGCGCTCGAAGTAGATTCCCGAAGTTGCCACAGCACGCTCGCGCAATCGCACGCCTGCCGCCATTTGGATCGGCGCGGCGGGATGGCGGACGCAAACAAGTTGCGAAGATGGTCCAAATACTCGCAAATCGCCCCCAGCATTTACGATTCCGCTCGTGACGCCGTTATCCTTTAATGCTTTAACAGCACGATCAACGGCAAAACCTTTGGCTATGCCTCCAAGATCGATAATCAAGGGCCGGCGGAATCGCACCTCACATTTATTGTCGAGAATGATGTCCTTCCAATTTCCACCACGTACAGAGCGTTTGTTAGGTTCTGGGAGATAGCCCAATTTCACAAGTTCCCGGCCAATCGTGATGTCGAAAACGCCGTTACTGTTGAATGAAAGCTCCTCCGCATATTTCAAAACATGCCACGTTAACGAATGAATTTTCACAGGCTGATGCGAGGCATCGCGATTGATCCGGGCGACATCGCTGGTGGGGTCGTGAAAGCTCATTAGCTGGTGTACTTCTTCGATCGCAGCGAAAGCGCGATTGACAACCTCAGGCGATCCGTCGGATGCAATATCGACAAGGGTGCCGAGCAGTGGGCGACACCGGCGAGTTTTAGTGCCTGAGGGCAATCTCATAAAATGCCAACAGGCGTTTCACGCCGTCAGTAATGTGCCGGCAACTCAACGTTGCTCCACTGATGTTCTTGATGTCGCTATCGAGTTTCAGAGTCGATTTGCTGGTTTTACCCACAAATTGGCTGCGCCATTTTTGATCGCGAATCTGTCCCCCATAGGTTTCACGATAATCCATTATTTCAATCTGCTTGACCGATCCATTTGAGTCCAAGCCAACCGCATACGTGATGAATTCATGTTTTCCGACCACTTCATCGACAACGAACCAGCCGCCACCTCCTATTCGCCACACCGGTTGCTCCTCTTTCAACACGCGAACACCGCTTGCCTGTTCGATCGCACGGCGCTGCGCAGCGGTCAGCCTAACAGGCGCGGGTGTTAGTGATTTGCCAGGAAAGATAGCCTTTTGCGCTTGCTCGATGCTGAGGTATTGAACGGCAAAAGCCGACTGTGCTACAATTGCGGATATTGGAAACGCTACGAATAGCAATTCGGATTTCATCTGGAAAGCGGAGCCTACTGGCCCATTCCGATCACTAACACCGACTCAACCGGTACGCTGCCGGAGCGTTGCTATTTTTTGATGTCATATTGCGATGCGCTCAAAAGTTAAATCCTATCCGGACCCGCACGTAATATTTCTCGTGTTCATCGCCAAAAATGTAACCGTCATGCGCGGCAAACTCTTTATTATCCTGGCTGAACGCCTCACCGACCGGCAACTGGTGAAGGAATCCGACGGTGGCCCACCAGCGTTCGCCGCCATAATGAATCGTGGGTCCAATAAAGTAAGCTGAATGTTCGTGAACAGTGGCATCGGCAAATTCGTGATGATTCCAAAACTCCAAACCTCCTGACCAATTACTTATAAAGCGGTAGGAAAGTCCGGTGAACCATTCGAACATGCCGTCGCGTTCGTAACCGCTGTCATCCTCCTTTTCGTATTCGAGTTCGTAATTAACGTTTAATGCCCAAACGAGCCGGTCTTCGAGCCAGTTCTTTTGCAGCAGAATTTTCCATTCCAGCTCCGTTTCCTGATCGCCAACCGCCGGCTCGAAATAAAGTGCGAGACCAATCGGATCCTTATAAGGACTTAAGAGTCGGTAAATGGCTTCGAAGGAAACCGATTCGAAGTGATAGCTGTCGAATGGTGTTGCTGGATCGTGGCCGGCGTGGACATCCTCGCCGCCGGTTTCGTAAATACCGGGTAGTCGTTTCTTCGGATGCGCCGGATCTGCCACGGGAAAATCGTCATCCGCGTTGACGTAATGATGATTCAAGTAAAGCGCGATTTGGAAATTGTCGGTTAGGCCATACTCGAGTTCTTCGCGGAAATCGAAGACATTGTAGATGCCGTGTTCTTTTTCCCAGCGCGCAGTCATCCATTGCTCAAATTCCCATCGGCCTTTAGGGAGTAGATCCGTGGTGTAAGTCCAAGCGAAGATTGCTTCGTCGGCGTGGACAATCGATACACAGAATGAAATTACTAGGATTAACGCAATTCTGATTTTCATCGGCGGCATTTCTACCAACAAGCGATGAAGTCCGCTGCCGGAACGTTGCCAATTTTTGATGTCGGATTGCAGCGCAATCCGGGGCGTTCAGAGCAACGTGCCGTTAAGCGGACGTTTGCAGCCGTTTCTCGACGTATCTTGCGAGCACCCAGCAGAGGTCTGAAACCCGATTGAGGTAACGCAATATCTCGGGATTAAGATCTTTTTCCTCGGCGACGAATGAAACGATCTGCCGCTCTGCACGGCGGCACGTTGCGCGCGCGAAATCGAGAGCGGAAGAGACGACTGTCTCGCCAGGGATTACCCAATTTTTCGGATAAAGCGACTTATCTTTCTCAAGATCAAAAATCGCCCCGGTGATCCTATCCACCATTTCCGTTGTGGTGAGACGAAACCCGTCTTTGAGGTAACGCTCGCGATCGACTGGCGCCATTGCCAGTTCGCCCATGAGAACAATCAAATCATTTTGTACCGCGAAGATTTGGTCTGATACGAATTTGTCAGGCGAAATGGAGCGGGCGAGTCCGAGCGCAGCAGTCAGCTCGTCGACGCAACCATAAGCATCCACACGACGATCGCCTTTCGAGAGGCGTCGGCCATACATTAATGACGTTTCGCCTTTATCGCCGGTTTTTGTGACGATCGACACGAACCCAATTCTAGGGCGTTTCCGCGAAACGCCAATTCCTCAACCTGGCGTGATCACCCGATGGCCGGTTGCGCTTCGGCTTCTTCCATCACCGGTGCGCCAACTGGCTCTCCTTTTTCGATTAGTTTGAGCTGCCGATGGTCTGGGAAACCGGTTCCCGCAGGAATCAGGTGACCCATAATGACGTTTTCCTTGAAACCACGGAGTCTATCGATTTTGCCGAGTGTCGCGGCTTCGGTCAGAACACGCGTCGTATCCTGGAATGAAGCCGCAGAAATGAAGCTGTCGGTTTCCAGTGATGCCTTAGTAATGCCCAGCAGGACGGGAACAGCCTCCGCCGGTTTGCCGCCTTTTTCTACGACTTTCTTGTTCTCTTCCTCGAAGTCCAGCTTATCCACCTGATCACCCCATAGCAGTGATGTGTCGCCGGGATCGGTGATTTTCACCTTGCGCAACATCTGCCGTACAATGATCTCAATGTGTTTATCGTTGATCTCCACACCCTGTAACCGATAGACCTCCTGCACCTCGTTCACCAAATGCTCCTGCAATTCCTGCGGACCGCAGACTTCCAGAATCTCATGGGGCACAATTGGTCCTTCAGTTAGTTGTTGACCTTTTTTCACGTAATCACCTTTGAACACGATAATGTGCTTGGTGAGCGGAATCAGGTGCTCTTCCTCAGTGGCGGTGTCGGGATCCTTCAAAATCAAGCTTCGTTTGCCGCGTACGGTTCCACCGAACTCGACAATGCCGTCAATTTTGGCGATCTCTGCTGCGTCCTTCGGACGGCGCGCTTCGAACAACTCAGCGACACGCGGTAGACCTCCGGTTATATCCTTTGTCTTTGCGACTTTCCGTGGTGTTTTCGCCAGTAACGCGCCGGCACGCACCTTCTGGCCTTCCTCGACGATGACGTGAGCTCCAGCGGGAATTGAATAGCTGGCGAGCACTTCCTTCTTGTCATCCACTATCACGACTTGCGGATGCAGATCTTCCTTGTGCTCAATGACCATTGTGCCCATAAGACCGGTCGCTTCATCGACTTCGCGTTTGATGGTTACTCCCGCAATCATGTCGCGGAACTCGATCTTACCGCCCTTGTCAGTGAGAATCGGCACATTATACGGATCCCATTGAACGAACGTTTCGCCCTTCTTCACAGCCGCGCCATCTTCTCGGGAAATCACTGAACCAATGACGACGTTATAACGTTCCAGTTCGCGCCCTTCTTCGTTGTGCACACCGATAGAGCCGTTCTTGTTGAGCACGATCCAACTGCCATCGAGCGCCTGAACGGTTCGCAAATCGTTAAACTGCACTGTGCCGTCATTCTTCGCCTTGATGATCGGCTGCTTGAACGTTTGACTGGCCGTGCCGCCGATATGGAAAGTCCGCATCGTCAATTGCGTGCCCGGTTCACCAATGGATTGCGCTGCAATGATGCCGACCGCTTCACCCAGTTTCACAAAATCGCCGGTAGCCAGGTTGCGGCCGTAACACATCGCACATACACCCCGACCGCACTCGCACGTTAGCACCGAACGAATCTTGAGTTGCTCGACCCCTATGCGTTGCAGATCGGCCGCGATCTTCTCGTCGATGTACTGGTTCGCCTTGACAACTTTTTTCTTCTTGTCAACCGGATCGCCGATGGTTTCGCAGCTCACGCGACCAATGATGCGCTGCCCAAGATCGACTACTTCCTCGTCGCCTTCATAGATTGAGCGCACAACGATGCCGTTCACGGTTCCGCAATCCTCTGCTACGATGATCACGTCCTGTGCCGCATCGACGAGTTTACGTGTGAGATAACCGGAGTCTGCAGTTTTCAGTGCCGTGTCGGCGAGACCTTTGCGCGCGCCGTGAGTGGAAATGAAATATTCTAGCACGGTCAAACCTTCGCGGAAGTTTGAGGTAATCGGACGCTCAATGATTTCGCCGCTTGGTTTGGCCATCAAGCCCCGCATGCCCGCGAGTTGGCGCACCTGCTGGCGATTACCGCGCGCGCCGGAATCGACCATCAAGTGAATCGGATTGTACTCCTTGCGGTCCTCGTTTTCCTCGATCTCACGAAACATCACATTTGAGATCTGGTCGCCGGCATGCGTCCAGATATCGATAATCTTGTTGTAACGCTCCCCGTCAGTGATGATACCGCGACGATATTGCTGATCTACCTGTTTGACCTGCTTGTAAGCGTTCTCGAGCTCCGACTCTTTCCGTTTTGGAATGATCATGTCCTCGATTCCAATAGAAATACCGGCGCGGGTAGCTTCCTTGAATCCAAGTTCCTTGAGCTTGTCCAGCGTTGTAACGGTAACCGCTGGTCCAGCAATTTGATAACAACGCCAGATGATCTCGCTAAGCTGTTTCTTACCTGCCGCCTTATTGAAGAAACCAAGTTCCTTGGGCCAAATCTGATTAAAGATGACGCGACCAGCAGTCGTTTCGATCACGCTCGCATCTGGATTCCCAAAATTGGTTTGCCGTCCGCGATCAGGATTCTTAAATAAAATCCGGTCGTGGGTTTTGATCGTGTTCTCGACCATTGCAAATTCTACTTCGGAAGCTTCCCCAAATAGCGGGAGGTGATGCCCGTCCTTCTTTGCTGCCCGCGGGTTTTGAGTAATGTAGTAGCACCCGAGAGTAATATCCTGACTCGGCGTGGTAATCGGCTTGCCACTCGACGGGGAGAAAATGTTGTTTGGCGCCAGCATCAGCATGCGTGCTTCCAATTGCGCCTCGACAGACAGCGGGACGTGCACGGCCATTTGGTCACCGTCAAAGTCAGCGTTGTAAGCAGTACAGACTAACGGGTGAATACGAATGGCTTCGCCCTCGATCAACTGCGGCTCAAACGCTTGAATCGATAGACGATGCAAAGTCGGCGCGCGGTTGAGCAGCACGGGATGACCCTTCGTTACTTCGTCAAGAATATCCCACACTTCGGGGGTTTGGCGTTCAATCATCTTCTTTGCACTGCGCACAGTGTGCACATAGCCCAGGTCTTTCAGCCGGCGAATAATGAATGGCTCGAAAAGGACCAATGCCATCTTCTTCGGCAGCCCGCACTGATTCAGCTTTAGCTCGGGACCGATGACAATCACCGAACGACCTGAGTAGTCGACGCGTTTGCCTAACAAATTTTGGCGGAACCGGCCGCCTTTGCCTTTAAGCATGTCGCTCAGGGATTTCAACGGACGATTGCCGGCGCCGGTTACGGCGCGTCCGTGCCTGCCGTTGTCAAACAAAGCGTCTACAGCCTCCTGTAACATGCGTTTCTCATTGCGAATGATCACGTCTGGAGTCTTCAGCAGGAGCAGATTCTTGAGCCGGTTGTTGCGATTGATGACGCGACGATAAAGATCATTCAGGTCGGACGTCGCGAAACGGCCGCCTTCCAATGGAACCAAAGGACGCAAATCCGGGGGAATTACCGGAAGCACTTCGAGGATCATCCATTCAGGACGGGCCCGTGAACTTTGGAAGCCTTGCACAAGCTTAAGACGTTTCGCCAATTTCTTGCGAATCTGTTTGCTTTTCGTCGCCCCCATCGCCTTTTCTAGTTCTTTGTTGAGTTTATTGAGGTCGATCTCGGAGAGCAGCTTCTTAATGGCTTCAGCCCCCATACCTGCAATGAAATCTTCGCCATATTGTTCCTGTGCCTCACGGTATTCGACTTCGTTCAGTAGCTGTGTTTTCTGCAACGGTGTCTTACCGGGATCAATGACGATGTAATCCTCGTAGTAAATTACGCGCTCAAGCTGGCGCGCGCTCATGTCGAGCACGAGCCCAATGCGCGAAGGCATGCATTTGTAAAACCAGATGTGCGAAACTGGAACGGCTAATTCGATATGGCCCATGCGCTCTCGCCGGACGCGCGCCAGAGTGACCTCTACACCACAGCGGTCACAAATTACACCTTTGTGTTTAATCCGCTTGTACTTCCCGCACGAACACTCCCAGTCCCGAGTCGGCCCGAAAATGCGTTCACAGAAAAGGCCGCCTTTCTCCGGTTTGAATGTGCGGTAATTGATCGTCTCCGGATTTTTTACTTCGCCTTTACTCCATGAGCGCATCGTATCGCTGGAGGCGATGCCAATTGCCACTTGATCGAAACCTACGGGACGTTCTTCGCCCACTAACTCACGCCAGGAATGTTCGTTCATCTGTTGTTTCTCAATATTAATTGCTTGCCCGCCGTAGCCTTAAGAAGGCGACGAACCGAAATTATGCCACCGTCTCCATAAACGTCGGCGCCTGACTGCCGACCTTCACGTCAAGACCCAGGCTCTGCATCTCCTTGATTAAGACGTTGAATGATTCGGGCGTTCCAGCTTCGAGTGAGTTGTCACCTTTGACAATCGACTCGTAGATGCGGGTTCGTCCCTGCACGTCGTCCGATTTAACTGTCAACAATTCCTGCAACGTGTAGGCAGCGCCGTAGGCCTCGAGTGCCCAGACCTCCATTTCGCCGAAGCGTTGTCCACCGTATTGGGCCTTGCCGCCCAGCGGCTGTTGAGTCACAAGGGAATATGGTCCGACGGCTCGAGCGTGGATTTTGTCCGCCACTAAGTGGCCGAGCTTCATCATATAGATGTAGCCAACTACCACTTCCTGATCGAACGGATCGCCGGTGCGACCATCGAACAGGCGCGCCTTTCCGTTTTCCTGGACCCAGGTGAAACCGTCCTTCTTTTTGGCCTCATGCAGATATTCGCGGATCTGTTTTTCCTTTATGCCGTCGAACACCGGCGTGGCCACTTTGAAGCCCAGCGCTCGGGCGGCAACTCCCAGGTGAGTTTCCAAAACTTGTCCCACATTCATACGGCTTGGAACGCCCAACGGGTTTAGCACGATGTCCACCGGTGTACCGTCAGCCAGGAATGGCATATCTTCCTCGGGAACAATACGCGCAACAACCCCTTTGTTGCCGTGGCGGCCGGCCATTTTGTCGCCGACGCTCAGTTTACGCTTGCTGGCGATGTAAACTTTCACCTGCTTGATGATTCCGGGTTCCACCTCTTCGCCGCTTTCGACGCGGTCGGTCGCCCGATCCCGCTCTAGCTCAAGCTCCGCAAACTTGTGCTCGTACGTTCCGATGATTTCTCGAATCCGGTTGCGAATCGGGCTTGGGTCGATCTCAATGTGATCATGCGCCGTGGCCAACTTTCGCAGCAGCGTTTTGGTGATTTTGCGATTTGCCGGAATGATGATCTCACCGGTTTTGGCATTGACTACGTCGAGAGGAATTTTTTCGCCCAGCAAAACGTTCGAAAGTGAATCCGTCAGCTGTTCAATCAGCCCCTCTTTCTTCCGCTTATGTTCTTCGCCGATTGTTTTCAGCTGCCGTTTAGTTTCCGCTGGAGTAAGTTTCTCCCGTGAAATTTCGCGGCGGGATGACACTTTCACGTCCATTACAATTCCGTAGGTGCCGGAGGGGACTGTCAGCGATGTGTCTTTTACGTCCGCGGCTTTCTCCCCAAAAATCGCGCGAAGCAGGCGCTCTTCCGGAGCCAATTCCGTCTCACTCTTTGGCGTGATTTTTCCAACTAAGATGTCGCCGGGCT
This sequence comes from Candidatus Udaeobacter sp., assembly GCA_035713885.1. Classification (GTDB taxonomy): domain Bacteria; phylum Verrucomicrobiota; class Verrucomicrobiia; order Chthoniobacterales; family UBA10450; genus Udaeobacter. Next base: position 38,608 of record DASTMV010000199.1, read on the forward strand.
TAACTTCTGCGCCGACACGCACCACGCCATCCGGCCCCAAATTACGCAAGGCTTCCTCGCTCACATTGGGAATGTCACGCGTGATTTCCTCCGGGCCGAGCTTGGTATCGCGCGCGCCGATCTCGAACTCATCAATGTGAATGGAAGTGTAAACATCTTCCTTGACGCATTTTTCCGAAATCATGATCGCGTCCTCGAAGTTGTAGCCGTTCCAAGGCATAAATGCGACGAGCACATTGCGTCCTAGCGCGAGCTCGCCGCGATCGGTGTTCGGCCCATCAGCGATGGCTTGTCCGCGTTTGACGTGCTGGTTTTTGCGAACGATCGGCTTCTGATTGACGCACGTGCCGGCATTTGATCGCATGAATTTGCGCAATTCATAAACGTGAATGCCAGCCTCGGGGTCGCTTTTGAGTTTCTTTTTGCTCTCCGGCAAATGTCCATCCTTCGTAACAATAATTTGATCGGCTGTAACGGAAGCGACCTTGCCACTCTCGACCGCAAGAACGACTGCGTGCGAGTCCCGTGCCACTTTTTCCTCAAGGCCGGTGCCGACCAGCGGCATCTCTGAAACGATCAGCGGTACGCCCTGACGCTGCATATTGGAACCCATCAGAGCGCGATTCGCGTCATCATGCTCCAAAAACGGAATGAGACCCGCTGCTACGGAAACGAGCTGCTTCGGCGAAACGTCCATGTAATTCACCTTCGACGGATCGACTTCGAGAAAATCGCCTCGATATCGTACCGAAACTTTTTCGCCGCTGAAATGGCCCCGTCCATCAACAGGGGCATTCGCCTGCGCGACCAGGAAGTTCTCTTCGCGATCAGCAGTCAAATACTCAATCTCGTCGGTCACTCGACCGTTCAGCACTTTACGATAGGGGGTTTCAATGAAACCGAATTCATTTATGCGCGCGAACGTGCTCATCGAACTGATCAATCCGATGTTTGGTCCTTCCGGCGTCTCGATCGGGCAGATACGGCCGTAGTGCGACGGATGAACGTCGCGCACTTCAAAGCCGGCACGCTCGCGGCTAAGACCGCCAGGTCCGAGAGCGGATAAACGCCGCTTATGTGTCAATTCCGCAAGAGGATTCGTTTGGTCCATGAACTGCGACAACTGTGAGCGGCCAAAGAAATCCCTGATCACGGCGCTAAGGGCTTTAGGGTTGATGAGCTTTTGTGGTGTCATCCCATCGACATTGATGTCAAACAGAGTCATCCGTTCTTTCACAAGACGCTCCGTGCGAGCAAGGCCGACCCGACACTGATTCGCCAGCAATTCGCCCACTGTGCGCACGCGTCGACTTCCAAGATGATCAATGTCGTCAAGCGAGCCTTCGCCCCGGCGCAGGTTGATTAAATATTTAATCGCAGCGATAAAATCTTTATCGGTCAAAATACGTTCTGAGGGATCAACATTGATACCCAGTTTCTGGTTTATTTTGTAACGGCCGACCCGGCCAAGATCATATTTCTTTGGATCGAAGAAGAGTCGCTTGAGCAACGCACGCGCGTTAGCGACAGTCGGCGGATCGCCCGGGCGAAGACGTCGGTAAATGTCTTTCAAGGCTTCCTCCTGATCGTGCGCGGGGTCTTTTCTAAGCGCCTTGACGATGGTGTCGTCACTAGAAATATCGATGACTTTCACTTCGTGAATGTTGAGGGCCATGATCTGACGGATGGTCGCGAGAGTTAACGGCTCAAAAGCACGTGCGACAGTCACTTCACCATCGCGGATGTCTTCGGTGAGTACCTTGCTGGCAAGTTCTTCTTCGTCCAGTTTATCACTTAGCTTAAGGTGGTCGATGGTGTAAAAAAGCTTGATGACCTCCTCGTCAGAGCCGTAGCCGAGGGCACGCAGGAACGTAGTGGCGAGAAACTTTCTCCGCCGTTTACGGCGATCGAGGTAAATGTAAAGAAGATCAGCGGTGTCGAACTGCACTTCGATCCAAGAACCACGGTCGGGGATAATCCGAAAACTGTAGAGCACCTTTCCGTTAACGTGGACGGTGGATTCGAATGCGATTCCGGGCGACCGGTGCAACTGACTCACTACTACGCGTTCGGCACCGTTGATGACGAATGTGCCCTGCGGCGTCATCAACGGAATTTCCCCCATGTACACCTTTTCTTCTTTGGTGCCTTTTTCTTCTCGCAACTGAAATGTAACGTGCAGTGGCGCGCTGTAGGTTTGTCCTTCCCGCTGCGCCTCGAGCGGGCTCAGTTTTGGCTCACCGATGTCGTAATGGCTGAAGTCGAGAACTGCCTTCTCATCGTAGCTTTCAATCGGAAAGACTTCCTTGAAAACAGCTTGTAGACCCTGATTCTTCCGCTTGGAATAGGGCACATCTTTTTGCAGAAAATCGACGTATGAATTAGCCTGAACCTCAATGAGATTCGGCGGTTCGATGGCTTCCTTGATACTTCCGAAGTAAATGCGTTCTGACATAGTCATTAAGCTCAAGAGCTAAACCTCACACCGACCAGACCAATCAGCGCCGACGCGCCCAAGATTTACCGGTTCTGGGATGGGCGAAGAGCAAAAAAATGCCACTAAAACGGCGACGTGTCAAATGCACGACCTCCGTTTCGTAGCCGGTAATGTGATTGCCTTGTTAGCGCCGGTTTAAAAATACGTCTGGCGTTGCTGTAATCGGCTTTAAGTTTATCGCGAATCTTGCGCTGCGCAACAAGTGTTTATAGCAACACATAAAAATTCGACTATTTGATTTCCACCTTTGCACCAGCAGCCTCGACCTTTTTCTTGATCTCCTCCGCCTCCTGCTTGGTAACACCTTCTTTGATGGTTTTGGGCGCGCCTTCGACGAGCGCCTTCGCCTCTGCCAAACCTAGCCCTGGGACTGCGCTCCGGACTTCTTTGATCACAGCGATCTTGTTTGCTCCCATTTCGGTGAGGATGACATCAAAGGTCGTTTTCTCCTCAGCTGCTGGCGCGGCTCCAGCAGGACCGCCACCTGCGGGAGCTGCTGCGACTGCAACGGGCGCGGCGGCGCTGACACCCCATTTTTCTTCGAGCTGTTTCACCAATCCAGCAATCTCAAGCACCGATAGGGCACTGAGCTGCTCCACTAATTTTTCTGTATCTGCCATTTTGTTTTTTCCTCCATTTGCCGCCTCCGAAAGCATTCAGAGAATTAAAGCCAATAGCTACTGGCTCGGACAATTTCGTTTTTCTTTCGCAGGGCAACCGCTTCGGTTGCCAACGGCAGGCGATCCACCTGCCCTGCAAAACCTTTACGCTTGAACGCCCTCCTTTTCGGCTTTCGCCTTCAACAACCGCGCCAAGGCTGTACCCGGCTCGTTCAGCAGCCGCACCAGACGCATTGCAGGGGACAGAAGTAGTCCTAGTAATTGCGCCTGCAAGACTTCCCGTCCCGGCAATTCCGCCAATGTTTCCAACTCCGCCACGGAAAGCACTGTACGATCCACAAAACCAATCTTCAGTGCCGCCAGTTTAAACTCGCTTGCGAACCGCTTGAAAATCTTGGCCACGGGCGCGAGATCGGCGTCTCCTGTAACAACTGCGGTTTGGCCTGCGAACTGGTCACCAACGTCTGGAAAGCCGGAGTTCGCCATTGCACGCTTCAGAAAATTGTTCTTCACGACGTGCACTTCCGCGCCTGCCGGCGCCAGCCTGCTCCGCAATTCACTGAAATCAATCACCTTCATTCCCCGATAGTCGGTGACAAGTACGAATGGAGAACGTTTTAACGCCTCTGATAACTCTGAAACAATCCCGGTTTTTTCTGGTCTCATATCGGCGAGATAATTGTTACTGGTTTTGCATCCCGCTGAGGTACGGCGCAGGATCGACGCGCAGCCCTGGGGACATTGTTGCACTCATTGTCACGCCTTCAAGATAACGGCCTTTGGCTGTTGGCGGTCGGGCTCGAACGACAGCTTCAATCACCGCATTCGAATTTTCGACCAGCGCACTTTCTTCAAATGAAAATTTTCCAACAGGCACGGCAACATTGCCATTTTTGTCCAGCTTGAATTCCACGCGACCGGCCTTCACCTCCTGCACAGCCTTTGCGGTATCTTCAGTCACCGTTCCCGTTCTAGGATTAGGCATCAACCCACGCGGTCCGAGCACTTTCCCAAGTTTCCGCACTTCCGACATCGCTGCAGGCGTGGCGATCGCCACATCAAAATCCTGAAATCCCTGCTGACACTTTTCGATCAAGTCCTTCATTCCGACAAATTCAGCGCCTGCATCTTTGGCCGCTCTTGCCGCTTCACCTTCCGCAAAAACCAGCACGCGAACCTGTTTCCCGCTGCCATGCGGTAGCGGGCAGGTCCCGCGCACCATCTGGTCGGATTGTTTGGGATCAACTCCAAGCCTAAAAGAGAGAGTTACGGTTTGATCAAACTTCGTGGGGAAAAATTTCTTCAGCGTTGAGACAGCATCGGCAAGGCTGTAATTCTTCGTTCGATCCACCTGCTGCGCCGCGGCGCGATAACGTTTGCTTCGATTTATTTGCATTGCTCGTGCAGTTCAAATGCCTTCCGCCGGGGTACAGTGAGGCTCCTGCTTAAAATTTGTCCCGCTATTTAGGAGCGCGGGGCACCGAACGTAACGGCGATCTTTGGTTTGTCAAAGTCGCATGTCAATAAATTGCAACGTAACTGGTTCATTCCGGCCGTTCAGAGGCAACGCGCGAACCTGACAAGGCAGGAATGAAAACTTCACGCAGCGGCTACGGAACTTGGAGTTTGACGCTGCTCTCGGCGAGGCCCTGTCGAGCCGCTGCGAAATCGGGATCCAGCTCCAATGCTTGCTTGAAAGCGCGACTGGCGCGCTCATGTTGGTTGAACGAGGCGAGATACCGCCCGCGATTGGTCAGCATTCTCGCGTAGACCGGCAAGACTTTAAGCCTGACTACATCATCGCTCTCAAATCGCGTTGTTCCGTCAGCTAATCCACGAGTCCGCAGGTGCGGGTCTGGGGAATCGTGAAAGCTTTGGTCGGTCGTGAGATTAAAGACCAGGCCTTGCGGAACAAGTTGATACGCCTGCGGGATCCAGCGTGTCAAGTAGCCGTTTGTTTTGTCGCCTGACAACACGTCGTTCGTGATGTAAACCGGTCCGACCGTAATTTCATTCCTGACCATTGATTGAATCATCTCCAGGAAAGCGATGCTAATTCTTTGAGTAAGCTCTTGGTTCCTATCAAAGACTCTAGGATCGCGCTCCCATTGTTTAAGGAGCTGAACGTATGGATCGATTTTTTCGCGCGATCGATCAATTAGAGCTGGATGCGAATGTTCCAGATAATCAAAATACCATGAGCGACGCAGCAGATTGATGTCCACCACCTTCACGTCAGGACGGTGTTGTTGGATTTCTTGGGCATAAAACATTGGGGATACGACCTGCCAATCTTGAGTTAGCAACAGTCCATCGGGCGCAATCGTGTCGAACAGATTCTCAACGTAATCATCCGCGATGAAGTAATGTCTGCGATTATTGAACGGCCAGTTTGCAGCGAACGCCGTCGTCGCGGTGAGCACGATCGCAAGGGCACCCGCCAAACGCGGTTTCCACAGAGGCGCACCTTTAGATCCAGCGAGCTGGATTAACCAACGGATACCGAATGCTGCGGCAATAGTTATTGAAATGAATAGAGGCAAATAATAGGCGTCCTTGTCTTCAGCGATCTCGTAGGTCAGGCAGTAGGCGAGATCGACAATCACGATTAAAATGAGAAACCAAAAGGCTGTCCGATCACGTTTAAACGCGCTGACGAATCCTGCGAATGCCAGTAGCAGTGTCACAGGCAGCCACGGAAAACCAAATTCACGTAATGCCATTCGGCAGAATTCAACAAACTGCGCTCCCATTATCGCTGTCGAAAAAGAAAAGAACACGCGATACTGCCGCCCGGTGACATGCCACCAGATTTCTTGCAACGAACGCGGATTGCCCCAGTTCATTATGGGTGAACGCGACGCTGCGAACGGCAAGTAAGCGTAGACAGCGAGCAGAGCACCGATGGAAACCAGCGCGGCATACAAAAATCGCCGGCTCGTAAACAATGTCATGCCCTGTGTTCTGTAAACGACCAGGGCTATGGCGGGAAGTGTGAACGCCACCGTGACGTGATGAACCCCCATTGCTATGCCAAATACCAGCGCGGCGGCGTAGAGCCAACGGTCGTGAATTGTGATTTGCTCGCTGGCGTCTTCTTGACTTGCAACCACCCGTCGCCGCCACCCAATCAGCAGAAACAAAACGATAAGAATTAACAGCGCGTTAAGAGCATAAACCTCGGTGATCGTTGCGTAGGACCACAGCGTGCGGGAGAATGCCATCAGCAATCCCGCAGCGACGGCGGGTGCGAACTGCAAAAAACTGGTCCGATTTGATTCTTCAGTATTTTTGGCCTGCTGCGTTGATCGCTTTATTCGTTTTTGCTTCGCGAAACGGGCAGGTGTGATCGTTAACTCCGCCACAACCGCGCTGAGCATTGCGCAGGCGACGGCGCCGAACAGCGCCGATGAAAAATTGATCCGAGCGGCAACATTTCCGAATGGGACGAGGGAGGCGAGATGAGCAAGCATGACCCAGAAAGGAAAACCTGGCGGATGCGCGACTCCCAACCCCCGAGCGGCGAGGATCAATTCGCCGCTATCAACCAGTGTAACTGTTGGCGCAAGGGTACAGCTGTAAACAACCAACGCGGTAAGAAACACGGCAACGCCGCAAAGCAACTCCGCTCGGGACCAGAAAGGTTGTTCTGAATTGCTCTCGCGGTCGAACTGGGCAGATCCACCAATTCTTTTCTTAGATTGTGGCGGTTTTATCAGTCCGCGAGTCATTCCTTATCGTCTCGCAAACTTGCGCTGGCGCAAACTACGAAAGCGATTCGAGAACACATCCTGTGCTTTCTCGGGTTCTTTTTGCTGCATTAAAGAACCCTTGTTTCGCCCGGGCTCTTCATCTTCAATACCCGCCATATGAAAACATGGATCGGCGCTTGGATAGTGTGCCTTGGTTTCGGCGCCAGCCTCGCTGCTCAGTCTCCGACTCCGGCACCATCTCCAGTGCAACCGTCTGCCGATTACGAGCTGCGCTGGGGCGTCAAAATTCCAATGCGCGACAAGGTTGAACTCAACGCCACGTTGTATTTGCCAAAGACGCTTGACGGCTCGCCATCAAAGAGACCAGTGATCTTCAGCCTTACTCCGTACATTTCCGACACTTACTACGCGCGTGGCGCCTACTTCGCCTCGCATGGTTATGCGTTTGCTCTGGTCGATGTTCGCGGCCGCGGGAATTCCGGCG
>DASTMV010000200.1:0-19967 GCA_035713885.1 Candidatus Udaeobacter sp.
GGTTCTCCAACGATTTGAAGTGTACGCAACCTTTACCCATGTCGAGCCTGTTGCTAGGATTCGGCGTATGCATCCGTCTCTTACTTTCGGCATTTCACTGATCATCGCAGTAAACCTCCATAGCGCGATCGCGCAGTCATCTCCCACGCCCGCGCCTACACCGGTTACGCTCCGTTCCCTTCTGTTGTCGGAGCTTCATAGCACGCACGACAAAGCGGAGTGGTTTACTCCAATCCAAGCCGCGGTGGCGGGACTAACAGCTGAGCAGGCGAAATGGGTTCCGACAAACGCGCAAGGCAAAATCGATCCGAGCGCGATTCATTCCGTCGGGATGCTCTCTTATCATCTGGTTTTCTGGAACGAGAATGCGCTGGCCCGTCTGCGCGGCGAAAAGCCTGCGAGTCCGGCAAACAACGACGAGACGTTTAACGACTTCGACGCGGCGCGTTGGGACGAGATCGTGCAGCGGCTCGATCGCGTGATGAAAGACCTGGAAGCAGTAGTGGAGAAAATGCCGGAGGAGAAACTAGCCCTGAAAGCGCCGTTGATTTCCCATATCAGCACGCACAACGCCTATCACACAGGGCAGATTCTTTATGTCCGCAAGTTACAAGGTTCCTGGAATCCGAAGAACGGCGTCAACTGAAAGACTAACCACGAATGAACGCGAATAGACGCGGACAGGGAGGGGAATCTCCAATTAATCTCGCCACACAGCCAATCTCCATCAATTCGTGTGAATTAGCGTCTATTAGCGGTTTGTTTGGCTGTCACAAATCCAGCTCCGGAATCGTGAACTAGAAAGACAGCGAGAATCACAGACCAACACTTTTTTCCGTCGCTTATTGCATAATATCATTGAGCGACCTGCCAACGCGCACTTCGTCGAAGTTAAATGAAGCAGTGTTGTAGCCGCCGGCGAGACCGATCGAATCAAAACCGCTGGCCTGAAACGAAGGGGTCATCATCGCTTGCGCCGCGGGCGGGCTGTTCCTGGTAGGATCAATAAAGAGCAGTTCCATTCCGGAGGTAAAATCGAGTTCTACGACGAGCCAGACTGTTGTCCGACTCGGGGCGACGGTCGTCGGGAAGCCGGCTCCACCGGTGTTATTATCGATGCCATACACACCCGAATTGAACAGGAGGCCGAAGGAAGGGCCGCCGCCGGGGCCATCGAGGAACAGAACCGAGAACCCCTGCGCCGCGCTGCCGTGTGCGAGGCGCGCGAGGAATCCGATCCAAACCTTCCCGTGGTTCAGATTCGACAGTCCCGCTGTCACAACGTCACCGTTGGCCGCGAGCACTCCGGTAATAGTTGTCGCGTTGCCCGTTGAAGTCAGACCGCGAAAACGAAGGCCGGGCGCGCTAACGAGTGGATTGCCACTGCTCGCGCTCCATCCTGTCTGGCCCGGAGGAGAGCCAGGCGGAGGCCCGTCACCACTGAGCGATCCGACGGAATAATCAAAGCTATCGGAGAACATCAGGGCAGCGTGCGCCGACGAACCCAGGAGGATCATTCCGGCGAAAACACAACCAAAGAGCAGCACACCTATTCGCGAAGTTTTCATGAGACGCGTATTCAGAAGCGCAGGGTCTAAAATGTCAATCCAGAAACGAGGGAACCGGCATCAATTCAAACATTTTATGTTTCGGGTGGCCGAACCGGTGAAAGGCAGTCGCACATTTCCCGATTCTAAAGCATCAACATGGTGGCTTAGTTAAGCGCTAATAGACGGGAATAGAGATGGGGAATCTCTAAGCAGTCTCTCCACACAGCCGATCTTCGGTTCGGAACCAATTCGTGTGAATTAGCTTCTATTAGCGGTTTGTTTGGCTGTCACGAAATCCTGAGAACGGGCGTCAGGTAGCTGGCCCGCGATTTGTCTCTTCCTCGCTGACCGCTGTTGAAGAAAGTAAGAAGGCAGAATGGAGCGCGGGGACGTGTGACATAGAAGGTAAAGTGACGAGGCTAGGAGTGAGAATGGAGCAGCGGGGACGCCTGCGACATAGAAGGGCAAACCGAAAGGTCGAGATGTGCGGGAGCACATGAGTCAAAGTGGGGAGGCGAGCGAGTTTCAATTAAGAATTAGGAATTCATCTAAATTCCGCTTAAAGGCAGTCGCTCAGACGACAGGAGAAAGAAGGTCTTGCACTGCGCCGTCAACACTTGTTAGCGTTGAAGCTAAGACATAGCCATTCCGATGAAACATAGCCCTATGAAACCATTGATTATCGGCCTCCTGTGCGCGAGCCTTGCGTCTCTTTCGTTTTCCCAGACGAAATCCGCTGGCGTGAAACATGCAAACGTCTATCGGATTACCAACATCCGCATCAACGCAAACGGGATTTCGGGCGGTGGTCCCGCCCGGTCGGGCGGGGGCCATCACCGGTCCGGCGGTAGCCATCACCAGTCGATAGTAGAGAGGGTAACGGTGATTGATGCGGTTGGGGCGGACGGCAAGTCCAGATCCTATCCCGTTAGCGAGAGCGCTACCTTTCTCGATCAATCCGGTAGAACAATTGATCGGAGCAACATCCCTTCCGGCGCTAATGCACATCTGGAATTTGATTCCAGCGGCGCGGTCACTCGCGTCGTTCTGGAGAAGTGATGCAAAAGTTGCCAGGGTAAGTTCTTTCTGCGCTTCCGCCGAACTGCACGCGTTCTCTCTCGATCGCTCCCGCGATGCTCGCGGTTTGACCGGCCATGTCGCTTATGCCCTTCGCTCCATTCTTCCTTCTGCATTCTTCTGCCTTGTGCGCCCTCGCCGCGCGGCGCCAAGGAGAAAGCTGCCGGAGGCGCAATATAACGAGATCGCTACGAAGCTGCGCGCGGCCTGGCCGAAAAATAAGTGACGAGTGACATGTGACGGAAGCAAAGTTGATAGTTGCTGGTTGAGAGTTGAGAGTCGGTAGATGGCGGGAAACGCGCCGGGAGGTTGTTTATGAAATTTCTTTCGCTGGGCCACATTGCCATCGCACCGTTTGTCTTTGGCACGCTGGCGAGTCCAACAGTTGCATCTGCCGATCCGGAGTCGGCAAGCGTCCATGTTCCCAGGGTCGCAGTGGGCGACGGAACGGTGAGCGGTTCGAATCTGCAGCCGTGCACCAACCTTTGGATCATGAATCAGCAAAAGGGAGGATCCGGACCAGCCGAGAAGGTTGGCAGTTGGAGCGATGCCCTCGAGATCACAACATTTCAAGGCAAGCCCGCAATGAAGCGAACACAGGTCGCTAATTACGATAAGAAAAAAATCCAACTGAAGTTCGTCAGTGTGTTCGACCCAGCGACACTGGAACCGTTTACGTTCGATTATTCGCGAAGCGACAACGGAAACGTTCGGCACGTGGATTTCAATGACACTGCGGTCACCTACAAACACACCGAATCGACGGGAGCCAAGCCGGAGGAAGCGAGGGTAAAACTCGACCGCCGCGTGTTCGATTTTTATGGCGGCATGTACGGGATGCTGATTTCAACTCTCCCTTTGGCGGACGGTTACAGCGCGGAAATTCCCGCGTTCGACACGACCAAGATGGCAATTGATTGGGTGCCAGTCCGAGTGAAAGGACGCGAGACAGTGGAAGCTGGTCTTGGAAAAAAAGTTGAAACTTGGGTGGTCGAGACGCCGACCAAATTTTACGGGCGCATGACTTGGTGGGTGCGCAAGAGTCCGCCTTACGTAATTAAGGCGGTACTGGAAGTTTTGGACAAAGAAGATGGTTCGGGAAAGATCGCGGCCACGATTACTTACACAATGGCGTAGACCCGGAAGGTCCCAAAACCGAACCGCGGTGAGATCTAAATTTAACGTTCGCTTCTCGCGACCACGTTCACTCCAATCAGGCTAGACTTTGCGGCACCACGCGCCGACAGATCCGAACCAGCACGCGACAGTGTTCGATTCTGCGACCTCGGCTTGCAGCCTCTGCACCAGGGTATCAAGGCTCCCCAGCGATTTGGTGGATAGATGCAACTGCTCGATCCGCGGTCGCAACGTGCATAAGAGATCGTAATACCATTGTGCCAGGTCGGGTTCCTTCCCCAACGATAATTCCATGCGCATTGCAGGCGGGGGCATCCCAGCCTCTACAAATACGCGGTAAAGCTCCATTCCCATCTCCTGATTGGCAAAAGCGCGCATTGTCTTGTCAATAAGAGAGACCGTTGCGAACCAAAGAGGCAGTCGTGCCAAATGCGCAAGGGCCGGGACCCAGGAAGGCTCCTGAAAAACCAGCACCCCTCCCGGCCGCACTAATTTTGAAACTGAGCGCAACGCTGCAACCGGATCGGGAAGGTACATCAGAATAAAACGGCCCACCGCCGCATCAAAGGGTTTCGCGTCCCGGATATTACTTACATCCGACTCGTTGAAGCTTACGTTGTGAAGGCCGGCCTCGTTCACGCGCGCACGAGCCCTGGCAATGGATTTCGGGTCCCTCTCGATTCCCACAACCTCGCCCGAAGAAGTGACCAGCCGGGCTACCAGCATAGCCACGTCTCCTACTCCCGACCCGATATCCAAAACACGCTGCCCGGCTTCGATACCCGCCTCACGAAAGAACCTTTCGGTCATGGGAGCGACAAGCCCGGCTTGCCGGATCAGGCGCTCGTGCTCGGCGTCAGTGTTGCCCAGCGGGTAATCAGCGGAGGAATGGCTCGTTGTCATCGGAGCGAAGGAGATGTCACCAGCTTCGATCTCATTTTGTATCCGGGAAACGAGAACACATGGGACTGCCTGAGACCAGACGCAAATTAGCGGAAGCGACGAGTGGCGAGTGACGAGTGAGCAACTCCGAAGAAAAGCGCTGAACGCCGGATGCTTTTGCGAGCAGGCGCCCGAACTCGGAACTCACCAAACTTATGTATTCGCGCGTAATTAAGATCGACACGGCCGCCAGAAATCAGTACGAAGAACCGATGAAGAAATTTAGTGTCGTATTAAAGGCTAAGGAAGATAATACAATCGTTAAAGGTGGCCCGGGCGCACCCATTACATGCAGTCTGGTTGGTCCTAGTAGCGGCACGCGCGCCTCTTTGGAGTTGCTCCTGTCCGGCGGGGACCTTGGCAGCCGCGAAGTGATTCACTTTGACCTCATGAAACACTGCGTGCCTTTGGGTTTCGTCGGTCACAACGGTAGCGCCCGCTCCGGTGCTTGGTTTGAAATTGTGGCCCAGGGCGGCCTCAATATTGAGAAAGTAGCTAAGCGACCAGTTCGAAACGCGCGCCTGACCATCGTCGCTCAAGGCGGCGGCAACAAGGTTTCCACCAGAGACATAATCGTAAAATCAGATGCCAATCTTCCTCCCATAGTTTTCACCGTGATTGGCATCAATGGCGGTAATCGGACTGCAGACAAAGGCGCTTTTCAGTTGGTTATTAGCGGAGGCGATTTAGGTTCTGGTGAGGCGGTGCAGTTCGACCTCACAGCCACGCCGATTAAGCTGAAATTGATCACACCCAACGGCAGCAATCGTAGCTCATCCCAGATCACAGTTGTGGCTCAAGGTGGCGGTAACAAAAGTAAGAGCCGTGCTCCAAAGCGGGACGCGAATACCAGATTCACATTATCTGCGACCGCTTCGCCGTGACGGTTTGCATCGCAGGAACTTTTCTACTCCGGATTGTGGCTGTTATATTCAACAGGCATAAATGAGTAGGCGCCGCCCGGTAATTGGCGACGCTAAAACTCTAAAAAGCTGAAATGCTGATACTGCTGCCAGCGTCTGCGGTACGCTCTTGGTTCGAAGGGAAGAAAAGGCTTGTGCAGTGATGCCGGTGAAATACAAACGAAAAGAATGAAATTCGCATCAGTAATCCCAACATGTCTTCTGTTGTTTCTCGGTGGATTTGTTTCATCCAGCTATGCGCAGGAATCCCGATGGGGATCGCCTGAGGAGGAGACGGTGAAGTTCATCATCGCGGCCGAGGCGAAGTGGGCCAACTCAGCATGTAGCCCGCAGCCGGATCTGAAGGATGTGATTGCGGACGATTTCCTGGGGACATCGCCAAGCGGAAAGCGTTACGGTAAGAATCAAGCGATCACTACAGATACCAAGTCGCTGTCGCGCGACTGCCAACTCGGCGAGGTAAAGGTGCGATTTTTCGGCGACTCGATCGCGATCGCGTACGGAGCGGAAAGCGCGGTCTCCAAAGCTAAAGATGGAAAGGAGACAAAGCGTTGTCTGATCTGGACCGACACGTGGCTCAAACGCGCCGGGAAATGGCAAATCGTGGCTGCGCAGGACACAGACACCCCTTGTAAGCCTTAGGCAGTCCCGTTAGCCCTTGAAATCACGTGAAGTGACGGCGTCGCATCGTGTTTTCGCAAGGCGAGCACAGGGTTTGAGCTTATTATCGACACTTGCTGCCGACAATGCGTCATCGGCCTAACGATTGGGCGCTGTCCCAAGCGGCTGTGAGGTTAGTCTCTAGAAGATTTTATCAGAATCGAGAAGGATCGTCACCGGGCCTTCGTTGACTAGTTCAACTGCCATCATTGCGCCGAAAATTCCTGTCGTAACGGTTACTCCCAACGTGCGCAACGCTTCGTTAAATTCTTCGTACAGTTTTCTTGCGTGTTCGGGCGGCGCCGCGGCAGTAAAGCTTGGCCTGCGTTGACCGCGCGCGTCACCGTAAAGAGTAAATTGTGACACCACCAGCGCGCTCCCCTGTACGTCCAGCAGCGAGCGATTCATCTTTCGTTGCTCATCTTCAAAGATCCGCAGGTTCGCGATTTTTTCCGCCATACTGTTAGCCACCTCAGAGTTATCGTTCCCGCCGACGCCGAGCAAAATCAGGAGCCCATAGGCGATCTCGCCCCTGATGCCACCACCAACACTGACACGCGCCCGACTTACACGCTGAACAACAGCCCGCATGAAATACTAAAGAATTTTCTCCAGCAAATCGGCCAGGCGCCACCCCGCTTTGTGTAATTCGTCGCGAACGACATTGGTTGCCCAAGCACGATACAACGTATGATCCGGCGCCGGTTTCTCGATTGCCGTACCCGCTGCAACGATGCGGTCGCCATCCAGGAACGGCTTTACATTTCGAAATTCCAGACGCGCGTGCGCCTGACCTGCAATCGGAAGGATTTCGTCCGCCCACAGTTCTGCATAAGCATCTATCGGAATATTCGCGGGCATTTGCCAATTGTGCGGTTCGCGCGTTGCCATGTTGTGGATCAGGTCCTTTTTCAACGGTTCAATCTCCGCTTCCATTACGTTTTTTCTCTCTGTTGTGGGTATCTGGGGAAAAAGCGCAATGACTACATCGTAATCCCAAAAGCCGTGGAATTTCTTCTTGCGAATACCACGACGACGTGGCGGTTCATCGCTTAGTTCGAGCGTAAATGTATTTCCACCTTCATCGGCAAGGGCCGATTTGTCCTTGTCTGGGTCGGTGGGGTACCCCCGCTGGTCGAAATATTGTGCGCCGACATGCAGAGGCTGGTGAATGTCAGCGACATAGTGAGAAAGCAAAATGAGCGCAACAGTCTTCGTGATCTTCCGCTCATTTTGTTCAGGCACTCGCCCCTGCAAAACATCGATGCAGAACGGAATCATGTGGACAATGTCCCATTTGCTGCGGCCGATCACGCCTGCGTGATACGTCTGCGGCGGAATTACTGGAACGTCGGCGTAGTGAAACCAATGGTGTGAAGGCGCGGGAGAATTGAGATCCTGTGTTGGTTGATTAGCGCGCCAAAAATCGCGCAGTTGCCGGTCAATGTTGCGACGCGCCGAGTAATGGAACGAGCGCGGATCGTCTACTCCCTTCCTGTCCCAGCCTTTGATCTCATCTGCAATGACAGCGGCTTTTTCAAGGTTAAGCCCTTCGAGCAACGAATCGACTTTTGCAGCAGTCGGCGTGTTTGCCAGCCGCTCATCCGCGATCGCGCCAACAATTTCATGTCCCAACGGGGCGTACGCATCAGTAGAAGCACGGACCGCAATGAGGGCCAAGGCAGCCATAATTCCACGATTCGCGAAATTCATTGAATGTGCCGCGCCAATTAGAACTTCAGCGACGAATCGAGCAAATGGTATTGCCAGGCGAATACTCCAAATGCAAATCCCCCAATTGCCAGAAGAATTGCGTGAGCGCGAAACCAAAAGCCGCACCCCGGAAGTCTAACGAATCGAACGGCAGCAATGATCAAAACAACGACGCCTGCCACTAACAACCATCCCAAAAAATGCATCGCCTGCAGCCATGGATTGACCGCGTCACCGAAGATCACGATGTGTTCCAATCCTTGGCTAAAAGCAATAACTGGCACCAGAATGAAAACCAATTCTCCGAGGCATAGGATTCGCGAGGACACATACAAAAGGCGATCCCTTGCATTGGTGAAGAGTGGGTGCTGATATCGTTTTCGAATTAAACCTGCGACCGGCCATAGCAACACGGTCAAAAACGCGAGCAGCAAGTTGCCACCAATCACCATCCCGACGAATGTTTTTGTGGCATACCACGGAACGCGCTGACCTTCGTAGATCGCGGGGAAGGGGAGCATTTCCCGCACACGTCCGGACGCGTCACGCCGAAACGCAATTCTCTCCGGGCCGTCTACTTCGCTGTAAACGAGCGGAGCTATTTCTTTCCATTTTTTCAGTTCGCCGCTCTGATTCTTATTTCCTTCCACAGTCAGAATGCCCTCCTTATCGCTAGTGACCCGAAACTGGTCGAGCAATGCGACGAGCTTCAGGACGGTTGTGTCTCCGCGACGGGTGCCATCATAAGTGCCACTGACTTTGCGACCATCGGATTTCTGGGTGGTCGCATCGACTTTGCTTTTCGGTTCACCCAAATTCGCAAAATACCGATTCATGAAAGCTCGCAGGAGTTCACCGCGGCCGCCGCCGATGTTTTTGCCGAGACTATTATAGGAAATGAAATAGCCCACGTTTGCATCAGGTATGAGAACCATGTCGCTGTGGAAATATACTGTGTCGCCACCGTGACCGATGGCGCGCACCGGGTCCATCCGATATTCCATGAAAGTAATGCCCATCCCGCAAATCATCGGATCAAGTTCGAACCGGCGCGATTCCATTTGTCGAACCGTTTCAGGCTTCAAGATAGCGACTCCGTCGACGCTTCCATCTTGAAGAAATGCGAGCATGAACCGCGTCATATCGGCGGCGGTGGTTGAAAGAGCGCCGGCCGGCGCCGCTTGAACGAGTTCAAAATCGCACGGTTTTTTCGAAGTGTTGAGATAAGCCTTGGACATTTGAGGCGCGAGTCGCGGCGGCAGTGGCTGATCGAACGTCGAATTAGTCATTCGCAGTGGCTTCAAAATGTGATTTTCGACGTAACGCTCAAACTTTTCGCCACTTACACGCTCGACGATGTATCCTGCGAGAGTGAATCCATAATTGGAATAGGATGGGACTTTGCCCGGCGGGAAAATGCGAGCGGGCATTTGATTCACAAGGTACGTGCGCAGCGGTTTCATGTCGGTTTCGTCTACCACGAATAAATTCTTTAAGGTCTCTTCGAATCCGGCCGTATGGGTCAGCAATTGTCGCAGTGTGACCGGTTGCGAATATGTCTTGGGAACCGCGAAATCGAGGTAATCATTGACGTCTCGGTCAAGATCGAGTTTGCCTTGCTCGACTAACTGCATCACCGCTGTAGCCGTGAATAGTTTTGAAATCGACCCCGGACGGAACAAGGTCTGGTCTGGAACTATCGGCTTCTTCGCTTCAAAATCAGCGTAGCCGTAGCCCTTTTGGAATAAGAGCTGACCATCCTTCACGACTGAGAGCACTGCGCCCGAGATGCTTCGGTTCCGCAATTGCGATGGAATCAGCCCATCGAGAAACGCTTCGAAGTCGGCTTTTGTCAATGGTGCTGCCAGATATGGCTGCGGTGCGACCGCTGGAGGTTTCTCCGCAGGAGGCAAAGGCGCTGATGTTAGCGGTGATGGCGCTGGTCCCTGTGCCTCAACAGCAACTATCAAGTGCGAGCTGAATGTCGCGAGCAAACAACACTGAATGATGGTTAGTCGCACCGGAGCCCAGTGTGCCAGCTAGAGTCGCTGTGACAAGGCCGTGATTTATGCGCCGACTCCCTCTACGAGCTGCGAATGTAACTTTCCGCAGAGTCTTCTGATTTTTCAATCCGATCCTGATCTGGAGGTCACGGCAACCGGCAACGGAGAACTGTTGGTAGTAGATTTTGGTGAGTATGCGGCTCGTCCGGCAGGCCGACCTTTTCTTCTCTAAAATCACTGGCTGTGTTGAGCGCTTCCATTGAAGGCCAATCGGCAGCAATCAAATTCGTGTTTATTCGCAGTTATTCGTGGCTAGTTTCTGATGCATGCGAGAATTTCTCGAGTTCGTCATTCGGCAGCTGGTCGAATTTCCTGATGACCTGGTGCTCACCGAAATTCCCAGCGGCCGAACACTCATCTTTAAATTACAGCTTCGACGCGGAGATGTGGGTCGGGTGATTGGCCGGTCCGGCCAGACTATTCACGCTATTCGAGCCTTGCTGGCCAGCTCTGCTGCGCGTCACGGCCAGCGCGCTGTACTTGAAATTGTGGAATGAGGTAGAGGCGATTGACCTCAATCGCCCATTGCCCATTGTTGCGTGATCCCACAGGCGATTCAGGTGAATCGTCTCTACGCATGAGAATCGACATTGTCACGTTATTTCCTGAAATCTGCCGAGCACCTTTGGGTGAAAGCATGATGAAACGCGCGCAGGAAAAGGGAATCGTCGAGCTGCAGATTCATAACCTGCGCGACTGGACGACGGACAAGCATCACGTTGTTGATGATGCGCCATTTGGTGGAGGGCAGGGGATGGTGATGAAACCGGAGCCGATTTTTGCGGCGGTGGAGGATCTCAAACAGCGAAGATCGAATACCCAAAGGCCAACGCCGAAGGTGATCCTCACATCGCCTGCAGGTCGTCGGTTCAATCAGAAATTGGCAAAGCAACTTTCACAGGAATCGAACCTAATAATTGTTTGCGGCCATTACGAAGGCGTCGATCACCGCGTGATCGAACATCTGGCTGATCTCGAGATTTCAATCGGCGACTACGTGTTGACCAACGGCGCCATTGCTGCGGTTATCCTTGTTGATGCAATTGTGCGGTTGTTGCCAGGGACGCTCGGCCACGAACAATCCGCCGCCGACGACAGCTTCAGCGATGTACTCTTGGAAGCACCACAGTACACGCGACCGGCCGAGTTCCGTGGTTGGAAAGTTCCAGACGTTTTGGTTTCGGGAAATCACTCGGAGATCGCCACCTGGCGCAAAGAACAGGCGATCAAGCGCACAGGCAAGAATCGCCCGGATTTATTGAGGTAGGGCGATCGACCCCAATCACCTGCGAGAGTTCGGGTGAACCGCCCTGCCTGACGCGCCCCAGTACGATGCAGGCATTGATTCCGCCAAATCCGAATGAATTGCTCATCACGTAATTCAGGTCGGCTTGCCGTCCGTGATTCGGCACGACGTCGAGATCACATGCCGGATCAGGATTTCGATAATTAATTGTTGGCGGAATCCATTGTCGGTCCAACGCGAGCGCGCAAAGCGCCGCCTCAACCGCGCCAGTCGCGCCGAGCGGATGCGCGTAGTAGCCTTTTGTCCCGCTAACAGGAATGCGCCGAGCGCGTTCGCCGAAGACTTGTTTGATCGACGCTGTTTCCGCGCTGTCATTAAGTTGAGTGGAACTGGCGTGGGCGTTGATATAGTCGATCTGTTCAGGCGCCAGTTCCGCATCTGCAAGAGCTTCGCGCATCGCGCGAATGGAGGATTCGCCGCTCGGAAGCGGTGTTGTCATATGGAAACCATCGTTGTTTATGCTGTATCCAAGCACCTCGGCATACATGCGGGCACCTCGGCTCCGCGCGTGTTCAAAGTCCTCAATTACGAGTGAAGCCCCACCTTCGCCCATGACAAATCCATCGCGCAACGCATCAAAAGGACGGCAGGCTAACATTGGGTCGCCTGCCCATCTGCTCATTGTTTTGATAATATCGAACGCGCCAATCGTAATCGCCGTCAGCGGCGCTTCCGCTCCACCGGCGACGACTACATCCGCGAAGTCGTCGCGAATATAGCGGAGTGCTTCGCCAACAGAGACCGTACCACTCGCGCAACTATTTGAATTCGTCGTGCCAGCTCCGCGAAAACCAAATTCTATTGCAATATTCGAATGAGCCGACCCACCGAAGACCTGCACGGCCAGAGTAGGCTGGACCCCGCGCGCCCCTTTTTTCAAATACCTGATATATTGTTCCTCTGCTTTGCAAACGCCGCCCAGCGCGGTTCCGAAACTGACGCCAACGCGATCTTGCGGCTTCTCGCGCGCGTGTTCCATACGCGCATCTTCCAGGGCAAGCTTTGCAGATACGACCGCGAACTGCGCGTAGCGATCCAGGCGTTTCAGACGGTGTGGCGAAAAATACTCCTCCGCATTCCAATCGCGGATCTCGCCCGCGCAACGCACACGGAACACGCTCGGATCGAAACTGGTGATGCTTCGGATCCCACTCTTTTCCGCCTTTATTGCGTTCCAGAAATTATCAACACCGGTCCCAATGCATGTAATCGGGCCAATACCGGTAATGACCGCGCGTCGTCGTTTCATGCGCTTACCTTATCCGCTCGTCCTTCCACATAGGCTTTCATGCAGTGCAAGGTTTTGTTGGCGATATTGTGGGTAAAAAAGTCGCCGATGATCGGATCTGCAATCGGCGATAAGACAGGAATACGAAACCGCAAATCGTGGGAGATCGTCACGCACACGCCTTCGGATGCATCGGAAAAAGTCCACGCGACATGCATTCCTTTCGTCCAAGCCTTCAAATGAAGAAAACGGATTTCAAGCAGTTCGCGGTCGATTATTTGCTCGGACGTCCACGAGATCGGAATGCCGGATCGCCGCGCGGCCATCACCACGATGTTGCGATCAGGCGCGCGCTCAAGAAATTGAATGTAACGATAATGCGGGAGAATTCTCGGCCACAGCTCCAGGTTGGCAGCTGTCTCGAAGATCGCCATCTTCGGCGCGCGCATGATAATGGAATTGACCTTATGCATCAGCAGATTGAAACCGCGCAGTTCTGCAACCTAACGCGGTTTCTATCGAGCACAGCATCCTTCCTCGAAAACCATTTTGGTTAAAGAGGAAAATCGTCGTGCGCGGCCTCTTTTAAATAAGCCCATTAACCGCCAAGCGGTCGCATCTTGCGTGCGACCGCTCGCGGAATTCGGTTCTATAGTTAATTTAACGTTCGCTTATCAAATTTGCCCGCGCACCGCGCTGTCTGCGTCTTGTGCAAGCTGCTGCATGTACGCAAAAAACGCCTGCGATTGGCCAATGAAAAGCCCCATGTCGGTCAAGAAGCTGAGAGCCCCCATAGCAGCGCCCTGGGTGTTCGTTGGCCGAATGATCGAAACAATGGGAAGGCTTCGACTGAGGAACGGACATGGCTCAGGCATGATCAGGGCTTTGTCGAATAGCTCATTTTCGACTTCCAGATCCTGAAACCTCACCCTAACTCCGGTCACCGGATCGATGGCTGCCAGAGGAGGCGCATTACCTGCCACATCCGACCAGGTTTGGAAGTGCATGGTCTCAGTCGGGCCAATGCTTATCAGGATACGCAGCACTTCCACGTCGGTAGCTCTTTGCGCCAGCGACGGGTAAAGGCTGCTGCCACCCTGTTCAATGGTTGGGAAGTGATATGCTGCAGTATTTGCAATCGCTTGCAGGAAATTGGGATCGCTTGTATCGGCATCGGTTCGAGGAATAGCCGTGTGTTGACCCACAAACAAAGTCGGCTGCGCCTGCGGGAAGACATGGCTTGGATCAAGATCCGGGTTATTACCGTCGGCGCGATAACGCGTCCACCAGCTGGTATCCAGCGTAAGCTGCGTTAAATTCGTTAACCGCTTGCCGATTTTGTTCTGATTAACGCCGCTGGCCGTGCTGCCCATCAGCGTGCGGAACGGTTCAAGATTTGACGGCGCTGCCCCTTTGGACACCAAGTAGGCGTTGAGGAAGTTCCAATGAGTGATCTCATCATCGGTGTTGTCATGGATGTAATCTTGCATTTCATCCTCGATAAGCTCCAAAGCGTCCGTGTAAGCTTCGTTGCCACTGCCTCCTGGTACTTCGTCGTCCTGGATGCCGCCCAGTTCGTTGTATTGGATCCAAAAGTCGGCCTCGAGTGTCTCCAGCGCCGCTGGAAAGCGAAGCAGTGCTGCGTCTCCCGGGGAAAGATTGCCTTGTGCTTCTGCGCTTTGGATGCTTGCTAACAATCCAGCGCCCATGGTTCCTGCTCCCAGGGCGATCGTGTTGCTGAGGAAGGAACGACGGCTGATGGTCCGCTTCCGGGGTTTAATTCCGTCGTCCAAGTTATCCTCTAGAGAGTCACTCTCGCTCCTGCTAGAGCCGTTGTTTTTAGCATTACTTATTGTTTTCATGACCGTAGAATCGCAGCAAACCATCATCCGCGACGGACGGGAAAAGTTACGTGCTTGTTACTTGTGCGATGCGGCGCAAACATTTCCGGCTCTGAGGGAGCTACTATTGGCGCAGCTTTGTTAGCCAGTTTCCAATCGGGCTTGCTGGCAATAGCTCAATTGCATAGGATCAGGCCAAACAACCGAAGGTGCATAATGAAAAGCTACGTTTCACAAATTGCAGCAACTCTGTCGTGGGGCATGTTTGTACTACCGGCACTTACGCTGTCCGCTCAACCGCAAACATCTACATGGTGGTTTTATGGCTGCCCAACGAATCTCAACCCACAGGGTGCCGGGAGTATACCGAACCCAGGAAGTAAAGGATGGATCCAATATCAGAGCTCCTTGCAGCAATACTACAATGTGGCGCCTCAAAAGGCTGGCCAAATCGCACCAATTCTCGCCAATGAAGGACGAAAGATAATAGCGATCAGAAACAACAATGCGCTATCGAAAGTTCAAAAAATACAAGGCGTTAACGCTATCCATCAGCAGTCTGATCAACGGTTGAAGGCGATTTTTTCATCTCCTCAGTATCAGAAGCTAAAAGTCGTCCGCCAGGAAGCGACCCGATGGGTCACTGAAGCAAGACGCGGTTGGCAATAAAAAAAGAGTTTTTCCACTGAACAGGCGCCGCGAACGAAGAAGCTGCGAAAAAGAAGTTAGAACTTACGAACTCTACAAGTGTAAGAAAATGGAGCCTACGGGATTCGAACCCGTGACCTCCTCAATGCCATTGAGGCGCTCTACCAACTGAGCTAAGACCCCGGCTAAGGGTGCATTGTAGATTTCCAGACGCGGGATTGCAACCAGGCGCGCATAAGACCGCAACGGTCAGAAAGCAGGAGTCAGCGCCTGGCCCACTTAGGAAACCGGAACAGCAGCGAGGTGTGGAATGCGCAAATCGTCAGTTCAAGCCAGGCAATCAGCCGTCATGCCCTAGCAGATGGCGACTCTTGAACACCTCACTGTAATGGATTCGGGACTCGAAAAATGGGTGATTCAAATTTGTTCGGGCGACTTTGTTTCATGGGGTCACCGAATCGCACAGCTGCTCGCACAGCTGTTTGAAAATGACCCGGTCACGGTTCTCCCGTGAACACCATAACGCCGCCCGAAATTGGTCCTTTTAGTAAGTTCGGCAGTCTGCGTGAGGTTCGATTCCAGCGACAAACCTGCTCGGATCACATTGGCTATCAGGATTGACGCGAGCACGTTTTCATCACCACAAGTCTCCAGTTGCTTTCGCGTGGTATTGAATGCCTCGCGCGTTAGCAAACGTGCTTCCCGAGGATCATCAGTGAATCGGCAGGCGAAGCTGTAAACTGCGGCATAATGACGGTCGACCAAAGTATCGAAACTTTTCGCTCTGGTTGGTCGCCTTTTTCTTCGATTCAGTTCCTGGACTTGGTGGCGCGGTACATTACGCTGCAAACAGGGGGGGGTTCTCATCTATCAATCCGTTCTACGGAAATCGCAGAGACAAGTTCCCGGATAAAGCGCCATGCTCGATAATGTCGAAACATTTTCAAACACAAGATCGCAAGGGCAAGGTCTCGGCTGACGTCTGAAGCTCCGCGGGGTAGCAGCGTGAAACGCGGTCGCGCCGTCTGCAGATTAGAGCTCCTGTCACTCTTGGTGTAAAAGTTGATGTTCGCCTGCTCCATTCCAAAAAATCAACTTCCATTTTGTCATTGCGGCGTGGTGAGCAACGAAGCCACAATCAAAGACGTGAACTCCAGACGATTGCGTCGTGTAAAAACGAAATGGAGGTAACTCATGTCTGGCCCCAAACGATTTTGTCTTGCATTTTTTATTATCTTCTCGTCAAAGCTTTGTGCCTTGGGACAGTGGTCCCCAGTTGAATCAGGAACAACGAACAACTTGAATCGCGCTTACCTTCTTGATTCAGAAACGGGCTTCGTTGTCGGGGATAGCGGTACAGTTCTGAAAACCACAGATTTCGGGGAGACGTGGGCGCCACTTTCATCGGGAACGACAAGGTCTTTGCACGATGTTTACTTTTTTGATCCGGAGCAGGGAATTGCTGTTGGTGACAGGGGACTGATTCTTCGCACAACCGATGGAGGGATTGGATGGGAAAGCGTCGTTAGCGGTGTGCGCGACGTCCTTAGATCGGTCTCTTTTAGCGGAGCAAACGGAATTTGCGGTGGCGATTCGCAAACCATCCTTTATTCAACCGATTCAGGAGCTTCGTGGCAGATCGCCCAAGGTCATTTTTTTGGCGGTGGCTTTCTGGGCGCTCAGATGCTCAGTGCAACGCTCGGGTTTGTGGCAGGACAAAATTCCATTTTTCAATCTTATGTAGGCAACACGACTGACAGTGGAGTCAGTTGGACTTTTCACGACTTCTATTTCGACGGCAACGAAGGCGGCTGTAACGACGTGTTCTTTTTTGATCAAAACACCGGTCTCGTCTCAGGAGGCGTTTTTGACGGTCGCGGCGCTATTGCCAGAACAACAGACGGCGGACTGAATTGGTTCACGACATTCTACGATCAAGCACTAGAAGGTGTTGCATTTCCAACTACCGCCAGTGGATTTGCGGTTGGTTTTGGAGGCAGAATTCTGCACACAACAGATGCAGGAATCACCTGGACCGACCAAGCGAGCGGAACCTTCGCAAATCTGAACGATGTCTCCTTCGAAAGTGACGCATTGACAGGTATCGTAGTCGGTGAGGGCGGTATTATTCTTCGGACAATGACTGGTGGTGTCTCATCACCTACTCCTACGGCAACGGCAACGTTCACGCCAACGCCGACGGCAACTTTTACGCCGACTCCGACTGCGACATTGACTCCCAGCGTCACAGCCACAGCTACGGCAACAGCGACTGCCACTGCCACACCTCCGGCGACTCCTACACCGAGCTTAACACCAACTCCGAGTGCGACGATGACGCCGCGCGCCACTCCGACGCCTAGAACCAGGCCGTCCCCCAGGCTTCGACCCACTCCTGCCCGCCATCTATAGCGGGCAATCTGTGAATCTCTCCGACTTCACATTAGCGCGACCGAATCAAATCGAGCACGATTTTTGAGTAACGGTGCTTTAGCGGATCAAAACGTGCTTCCGGGCGAAGATCGTGGTTATGAAATTTTCTTTATTTTTTTTCGACACTTCGCCTGGGCATTCCCGGAGAAGCAGGTGAGAGATGGCTCGAATCAATAAACATACGCAAAGCAATCCCAGGCCGGGTGGCGCTCGTCGGCGGAGACGGCAGACTAAGGCAAGTCTCAAAACAAAAACTGGAAAACGGACTCGAACCGTTACTCCAGTGGCGAAAAGTCCGGCTGTTCAGATTCTGACGATTAGCAATGTTCCAAACGATATGTTGGAAGCGATCGATGAGCTCGCCGCCAAACAGGATCGCAGTCGTTCAAGTTTTGTACGACGCGAGTTGCAACGCATCGTTGCCGGTTACCGCGCTCAGGCAGCTTAGTAACAGCGATCGGAAGCGAGAGTTGGCTTTTTCGCGCGGATTAGAAGCCTGATTTAGAATTTCACACATCGAACTCGTGCTTCACCATGAAGCTTTCAAGTTCGACATTATTCGCGACGGGACGGCCATTTTTGGGATTGAGAATCATGTCCTCCTCACAGCAATTCACAGCGGCGGCCAAGGCGCGCCAAACAAAATCTTTGACGCTGAGCCCCGCGAATTGCGCGGCTCGACGGATACGCTTTCGGGTTGAACGCTTTTCACACAATGTAACGCCAAAACCGGCGGGCGCTTTCTCGCCACACAGGCGGTCGCCGCGAACTAATTGGGCCGGTAACCCATGGCGGCTGTAAAGTTCAAGGAATTGCTCGGCCGACATATCGAACTCGTCTGCGATTCGAATCACTACTTTTCGGCATTCTGAATCGAGGTTCCACTCAACCTGACCGTTCTTTGTTTCGACGACGAATGAGTCCATAGTCTCACCACAGAAGGTTGGCCCTCATAAGTTGGACGAATTCTGAAAAGTTTTCCGAAAATATCTTAAGGATGTTGAGCGTTTCAGGACCCGGGCTCGATGTAAAGCTAAATTATGTCATGCCTGGGAGTGCCAAGAATCGTCTTTGGCAAAAGTCGATGAACTATCCTCGGATTGCAGATTTCAACCTCGCCCATCTGCGCAGACTCGTTTGCCTTGGGCAATGTTTCAGCGAAAGCTTGCAACCAGGACGTATTCTTGATGTTTAATTGCCGGAGGGGGTTATGAAACGAACTCAATTTTTGGTGGTTCTGCTAATCGCAGCGATTTTGCCAGGTATCCACAGTGCCGTCGGACAAATAGTCAACGCCACTATGCAAACTGCTGTTCCGCGCGTGGCCACGACTCACAGCGGGCCGCCGATCGCTGGAAGACCGAACACCAGCGCAGCGGTGGCGCCGCATGTAGTTGGCCGGCCAGCGGGGTTCAGTCCTCAAAGATTTAGTCCGTACGTGGCGCGTACTGTTGCTCAGCCGCCGGTCAACCGACCAAATTATATCGTGCGGACTTTGAATCCCACGGTTTCATCTGCCACGACACCGCGGATCGGATCGGAGCAACAAGCTGTTAATCTTGATCCGGCAACACGCCAAACGGAATTGCGTACGTTGGCGGCGATGCGCGAACATCGTGCGCTAGGAATGGGGCAACCGATCGCATTGGATCCAGCCACACGTGAAACTGAATTACGGACACTGTCCGCGATGCATGAACGGCGTGAAATCGCGACTGAAAATCAGACGCTCGCGACGATAGATCCGCAACAGCATGTCACAAGTCGCAGTCTCGCGACGGCATCTCAGCCCCAAATGCGGGAACAATCAAAAGACGCGCAAGGCAAAAAATCGAATCATAAGAAGGGCAATTTCAGCTTCGACGAAGCGTTCCGTCGTCACTGGCACGAGTGGCACGATCGAAACTGGTGGCACAATCATTGTAACACCATCGTTTTCGTCACTACGGGATACTATTTCCTGGACGGCAGCTACTGGTATCCAGCCTTTGGCTACGATCCATTAAACAGCTATTACGATTACGACGGGCCAGTTTACACGTACAGTAATCTGCTCCCCGACGAGGTGATTGCGAATGTCCAGACCGCCTTGCAGGATGCCGGGTATTATTATGGCGACATAACTGGCTCGCTGGGCGTCGATACGCGAGCGGCGCTGGCGAATTTTCAGCGCGACAACGGTTTGCCAATTACGGGCGCAATCGACGAAGAGACGGTCGAGGCGCTAGGGTTGTACTAAGGCCAAACCTTCAAAGGTGTAAATCTTCAATAGGCAACTGAAAAGACGCGGCCTGACTAATCAGAAGAGACATAACTTCATAATAAGCGATGCTGTGGCCCGCTTGAAATGCTTCGTCGTCCGTTCCTTTGGCGGCTTGGTATGCGGCCTTTGCTTCGAGGGCTCGTTCCCGAAGTAGGTAGCCGAGATCAAACAGATAATTCTTAT
>DASTMV010000201.1:0-15508 GCA_035713885.1 Candidatus Udaeobacter sp.
TCGGGCAACAAAAGCAGCATCTGTCTCGCCAATCGGACCTGATACTGCGGAGGCGACAATCCCGATCAAAAACAAGCCTGTCATGACTCTGGCGGCGTCCATGGGCCTAACGAGACGGAGATAAGCCACGGCAGGGCGTCATGGCAATCATGCTAAACTCATTTCGTAATGGGGCCGTTGGCTTCATCGATTGGTTAGGCCGATTGCGTCGCGGGAACCTCGGCGTCGAAGCTCACCTGACAGAATGGACAACAGACAACGTCGTGCGGGGCCGCAAATGGATTTGTCGGAGATGTGATCACTCCGGTGAGGCGGGCGCCACATTGTAGACAGCGAATGGCATAGTAACGATAGACAGTGCTAGAGAACGCCGCGAGAGCGCACAGTATCCCTGCAAACACCAACCAGCGATTCACTGAACTCGCCAAATAGAAGAACAGCATGGCTCCTGCAATTCCCCGGCAATGGACACGATGTCTGCGAGGCGTTTTTGACGCGTCAGTTTTTCCCGAATGGTCATATCGGTCTAACGAGACGAAGCTCAGCCGCGGCTACCGGGAGCACGGCTGAAAATCCCTGGAACTGTTTTAATCATAAAAAATGTGGACGCACAGCGGGTAGCCGTCGGCTGCAGCGATTGGTTAGATCCTTGGCGGGGTCCTCCTCTCAAGATCCATGTCGACGATGTTAGCGGGCGGTCCGCCGCAAAACAAACCAAAACTGCTGCAGCAGGTTCGCGACGTTGTTCGGCGCAAATAGTACAGCATTCGCACTGAGCAGGGTTACGTGGATTGCGTCGGGACTTGGAGTGCGCAGTCCGTTGGAATGAAACGAAGCGCTTGATCAGGAAAACAATCGCGGCAGAACGTTGCCGACGAAATCGATAAGGCCGTGACCGATCATGTTTGCCACCAGATCGCGACGCCAGAGGTAGAATCCGGTCAGGATCAAGCCCGCTGCAAATGCAATGAGAATGTTGGCCGCGCCACCGGTCCAGTGGCCTAACGAGAAAATAACCAGCGGAATCGCGACCGCCCAGAACCGGCCGAGCCCAACCAGTTGCAAGCGTTCGATCGCGTAGCCGCGATAGAATAGTTCTTCCACCACTCCAGCGCGGAAAACGATCAGAGTGATCACCCAGAGCGGCAGTTTCTCGAATGCAGCTGAGCCGGGTCCGTTTCCGTAATGAGTGACATGAGCCAGCGCGCCAACAACGACCGCCGATACGATTGCGACGATGAATCCCCACAAAATGGATTCCCACCAGCGCGCCGTTCCGAGCCCGATGGAGCGCAGGGGCAAGTGTTCGCCACGCCGGATGAGGACCACGAGTGCAACTGCGCTCAGCCAGATCAGCGCTTCTTTTAGAATCACTGAGGCAAACGTGGTCCCAGGTATGAGGAATGCGACCACCTGACGGATCACCAGCATCCCAAAGAGCGATATGGCGAGACCAATCCACGTGGCGCGCGAAACTTTTAGGGGAAGAGTTGGCTGCTCCGGCGTGAGAGCGAAGGATGCACTGACATTGTCTCTTTGCATGATTTTCATTGAGATGGCGACAGCGCGGTCTTTGGATTCAAAAAAGGCGATTCTGTTTAAAGTTACGGCGCCGGCGGTCGTGCTCTACCAGAAATATTTTCTGGTTTCCTGATTTGTGCGTGTCCTGCCTATTGCACGGTCACAACTGTGCCGACTGGAATTTCTGAGAAGAATTTGCGCGCGGCATCCTCGGGCAACCGGATGCAGCCGTGCGATGCCGGATAATTCGGCACGACGCCAGCATGCATTCCGAAATCGAGGCAACTCAACCGCATGAAGTAGGGCATCTCCACATGATAAATGGTGGAGCGATGGTTTCGCTCCTTGTTGGTAATCACAAATTCGCCGCGCTTGGTCGAATAGCCTGTACGCCCGGTCGAGCATCTCGCGTTATACACCGGCACGCCGTCCCTGAGTAAAGCGACCCTTTGCAGCGGAAGAGAAATCTCGATGCGCAGTTTGTCGGGCGCAGGACCACTGCCGAGAAGAACCTGGCTGGATCGCCAATGTCCGGTCTCAGCGGCGATATCAAGCCCAGACATTTTGTTCCGTGTCGTTAGGCGAGTTCGACTGGCACCCGCATCGATCAGAGCGCGCAGGTAATCCACCTGGCCAAGGCCGGCGGCAAGCATAAGCAGGGTGACATTACGGTCGTCTTCGATGTAGCTGCGCAATCCTTTTGGAAGAAGCGCCAGAAAATCTTTATCGCAACGAGAAGGCAAAACTGTATTAGGATCTGCTCCGCAGCTCAGCAGCGTCGTGAAAAGCGAAGAATTGCTGCTCGCAACGGCGTACGCGAGGAACGGCACGTTCTTGCCTTCCGGTGTCGGTGGCGACGCGTGTTTGCCAAGCAGCAACCGGATCTCGTCGTTTCTTCCGGCCTGCAACGCTCTGGACAAAGCACGGCGCGTGCTGGCCGTCCATTCCTGTGTGGGCGGCAGGCGCTGGAGTACCGTTTGGATTATCTCCGGATCACCGCCGTCGAGAGCAAAGCTCAGAAGGTCTTGTCCATCCAAACAGGGGTTTTCTGGATGAAGATTCGCCGAGCGCGCCAGAAGCAATTGAAACATTTCCACATTGCCGTGCATCGCTGCGGCCATTAACGGCGTGAAACCGTTGTTGTCGGCCAGATCAACGGCTGCTCCCACGTCGAGGAGCCGGCGCGCAGTATTCCAATCCTGCTGCGACACTGCGATCAACAACGGCGTTCGCCCTAACGAGTCGCGTCCGTTCGGATCGACGCGCTCCATCAAGCATAGGTTGATCAGCGATTCGCGCTGAATCGTAACAGCACGCACAAGTTCGGCCGGTGAAATTATGATGTGGGCAGGAGGTTCTGGTCCAATAACGATTGCCCACAGCAAAATCAAAATTGAGGTTGCAACACTCGCTCGTAAGACGAATCGCCTCGGGGACATACGGATTTGGATGGTTCGGCCGCCAATTGCATGCCGTCCGTCAACGAATCTGGCACGGCTACAACCTAACCGCGAGTGCGTCTTTGGGTAACTCCGCCGCAAGGCGGAACCGTCCTGTGAGACGCTGATTGGACGCGTCGAGTTGAACGTTGCATGTTGGATGGTGTCAAAATTCCAAGCTATGCGCCTGTCCATCTTCGCCCTGTGCCTCGCGCTGAGTACTTCGTTTGCAGCGCAACCAGAGGCCGTGCCCGGCTCCACAGTCCCTGTTAATCCATCCGCGGCTGAGGCCGGCAAGGACGTGGTGCATCAATTGAACAACGCGTTCGCGAAAGTCTTCGAAACTGTCGCACCAGGCGTGGTTATTATTGAGACTTCGAAAAAAAGTGAGGTAAGCGAGAACTCGCCACTCGACGATCTGTTCTTTCAAGGACCGCCGGATGAAAACAACCCGCGCCGGAATCCAGGCACACCAAGGCCGGTCCAAAGCGAAGGCTCCGGGTTTATCGTGCGACCGGACGGCTACATCTTTACAAACGTGCACGTCGTTGAGGACGCGGACAAGATTGACGTTAAATTACAAGACGGGCGCGAGTATCCCGGACAAGTCGTCGGCACCGACGAAAAGACGGATATCGCCGTCGTTAAAATCGATGCAAAGAACTTGCCTGTCGTTCAACTAGGCGACAGCGACGCAGTGCGCGTGGGCCAATTTGCGTTTGCCATCGGCGCTCCGTTCAAGCTCGACTACACATTCACGTACGGCGTAATCAGTGGAAAAGGGCGCAGCAAACTACTTCAAACCGGCGGTTATTCGATCTCCGATTACTTGCAGACCGATGCTTCAATCAATCCGGGAAACAGCGGCGGTCCGCTATGCGATATTGACGGAAAAGTGATCGGGATGAACACCCTGATTAACGGCATGAACCGCGGCCTCGGCTTCGCCATTCCGATCAACATGGCTAAAGACATCGGCGGCGAACTCATCGCCGGACATAAAATCGTCCGACCATGGTTGGGCATTCGCATCGAAACACTCGGCGATGACCCGGGCATCCGTGACTTATTCAAAGGCGCTGACAAAGGCGTAGTGGTCCGCACAATTGAAGCGGACGCGCCCGCAGCCCGCAGTAACTTGCGTCCGTTTGACGTAATCACTGAGCTCGACGGCACCCCGATCACGTCCGATTCACAGCTGCAGCATGAGATATTGAAAAAGAAAGTCGGTCAGAGCGTGGAGTTGACTGTCTGGCGCAAAGGTCAGTCAATCAAAGTGCCCGTCAAAACGGGGGAACTGCCCGATGAGATCACTCGCGCATCAAATCGGCCCGTCCAGCCGAGCGGACCGAAACCGCAGGACCTCGGCAAATTCGGCTTACAGGTACAGGACCTGACAAAAGAAGTCGCCGAGCGGCTCCATCTCTCGGCGCAGCAAGGCGTGATTGTTACAGACGTCGAAGACAACAGCATCGCTGCCGGGCAGGATATTCAGCGCGAAGATGTTATTACAGAGGTGGACGGGAAACCGGTAACCAACGTGCAATCGTTCCGCGAAGCATTGAACAAAGCCGATCCGAAACGCGGTGTGCTTCTTTATCTGGACCGCAAAGGCAGCAAAACCTTCGCCGTGCTGAAAGCAGGCGAATAGCTTGCAGCGACGACCCTCTGGATCGTCTCGACTCGCGAAACTAATAAAATCAACCGGCCACAGACGGGTGGCTACAGACAGTGCGAGTTGCGCCCCTTACGTTTTTCGGCTGCCGACGATCACCAGCACGATTCCACCAACCAAACAGATTCCGCCCAGCACGGGCGGAAACGGAACGGTCTTTTGCTTGTCCGCGGTTGCCTGAATCGGGCCGAGATCCAGCACTTTCTCGCGCTTGGTGTACGTAATCCCCCCATACACCAGCGCAAGAATGCCGATAACGATAAGAATTATGCCAATGATGCCGGCTGGTTTCATGGTTGCGCCATTACAACGCCCGGCGACCTGAAATTAATTGGATGATCAGCACCACGACAGCGATGACGAGCAGCAAATGAATTAGCCCGCCGCCGAGGTGAGCGATAAATCCAAGCAGCCATAGAACGAGCAGAATAACAAATATAGTCCAAAGCATAGGATTCTTCCTTTCGGTTAAGTTGTACGTATCTTCGCACCAGCAACTTCCGTTGCGCTTATGCGGAACAGAAATTTCTATAATTTTCCTAATGCGGCGCGCAGGTCCCATCCGCTGGTTTCCAACAAACTGCGGGCGCGTTGGTAATCGCGTTGGGTTAACTCGGCCAAAATCCGCACGGCGCGATCGCGCAATTTCGTGTTGGATGCGTGTAAATCGATCATCAGATTGCCATGCACTTTGCCGAGTCCGATCATCGCGCCGGTGCTAATGATATTCAGGGCAATTTTCGTCGCAGTCCCTGCTTTGAGTCTGGTTGATCCAGTCAGGATTTCGGGTCCGACGGCGAGCGTAATTCTCAAATCAGAATCGCTGTAGCCACGGCCCTGTGGGCCGTCAGCGGAACCGGCCATAGGCCGGTGGCTACAATCCGGATTACACGCGAGCAAGATCGTCTTTGCGCCTAACGAGTTGGCTCGGACGAGCGCACCGAGGACAAAAGGTGTCCGGCCGCTGGCTGTAATCCCGATCATCACATCGGCAGCCGCTACACCCCGTTCGTCCACAGCCAACGCGCCGGCACTCTCCTCATCTTCCGCGCCTTCAACGCTGCGGTACAGGGCCATGGCTCCGCCGGCAATGATGCCCTGTACCAGATCGGCCGGCGCGCCGAAGGTGGGCGGAATTTCGCTCGCGTCGAGTACGCCGATGCGCCCGCTGCTCCCTGCGCCAATGTAAAACAGGCGACCGCCGCTGCTCAGCGCTGCTGTCACAATTTCAATCGCGCGAGCAAGATCTGCCGCGGCAGTGCGCAATGCGTCTTGAACAAAACTCTCCTCCTCGACAAAAACGTGAACCAGTTCATCTGCACTCATTTTTGCAATCTTTTCGGAGCGCGGATTGCGCTGTTCTGTCAACGCAGCAGCCAAACTGTCGATTTCATTTTGTGACGGTGTCAGATGATACGACGCATGCTCGAGCGCTTCTGCCGCGAGCCAAGCCGCGCCCAACTCAGGCGCGCGTCCTGCTGCAGCGACGCGGGCGTCGGGAAAATTTTTCTTCAGCCGACGTCGGAACGCATGCGTGTAAATTGAGTCACGATAAAAGAGGCCGCCCATCAGCACGACCCTAGGCGCAAGCAGGTGCAGGCGGTCGGCGACAGCCTCCGTGTACTCGCAAAGAACACGTGCACCGTTTTCAATGATTTCCATTGTTCGCGTGTCGCCAGCGGCTGCCGCTTCAAACACGACGGGTGCAAGCATGGCGATCTCCATCTTGTCTGCCGTCTGGACCCATCGGACGAGTTCATCAAAGTTGTTCAACGACAGTGCGCGCAGGATTTTCGCAGTGAAATCCATTTCGATGCGATGCAGATCGTGTTCGCGTAAAATCAGGCGGAGCGCCTGTATGGAAAGAAAATAACCGCCACCCGCGTCGCCCAAAATGTGCCCCCATCCGCCGGCTCTCTCGACACGGTCACCGCGCCGCCCAGTCACCGACGACCCGCTGCCGGCGTTAACGACAATACCGTCGGCGTGATCGAGCGCCGCGGCCAGACCAGAATCCCGGTCGCTGCCTGTGACAACTTGCGCATTCGGCCAGAGCGCAAGGCAGATTCCCGTGAGCGCGTGACGGTCTTCCGCAGTGGCACAGCCAGCCAGGAAAACGCCCGCACGATCGATTTCCTTTGGAAGCTCTGCAAGAATCGCTCGCAGACGCGCAGGTGCGGTGAGCCGAAAATTCGATGGTGGCAGTTTTCCCTGTTCCAGGATCCGAAGTTCCCCACTGGGACCGCCGATTCCGGCTACAGTCTCGACAAGAGCCCATGCGGTTTTCGTTCCACCGCCTTCAACCCCGAGGATGCGCTCACCGGGTTTCACGATTCGTTATGCTTAACCGCGCCTGACACAAATTGAAAGCGTCAACAGTGGGCCTAAGTCAATGAAGTGCCCGGCAACATGCCCCCTTGAGCGAGCAAATGCTCGCGCTTCCGCAATCGATTTGCGAGTTGGCCGGAAGGGGAGCGCGGGCATCCTGCCCGCGGTGGCCGGGATGCTGCCGGGGCACGTCGCATGTGTATTGCCGAGTATTGGTGCGCCCGTATGATGTTCGTAATCAATGGACCGAAACGAAGCCGACGAAGAAGTCGCCAAGTTGCGGGAAGAAATCCGCAAACACGATCGGCTCTATTACGACCAAGCCGCGCCAATCATCAGTGATCGCGAATATGACCGACTCTACAAGGAATTGGCCGACTTAGAGACACAATTTCCTGATCTCGTCACGCCAGATTCGCCCACCCAGCGAGTGGGCGGAAAAGCGCTGGAAGCATTCGCCCAAATCCAGCATATCGTGCCAATGCTTAGCCTCGACAACACCTATTCCGAAGAAGAGGTGGCGAATTTTTATAAACGAATCACCCGCTTATTGCCGAACGAAAAAATTCCGGTAGTGATCGAGCCGAAAGTCGATGGCGTTGCAGTGTCGCTGATGTACGAAAAAGGCCGACTGAAATACGCGGCGACTCGCGGCGATGGTTTTGTCGGCGATGACATCACGCAAAACGTCAAAACGATTCGCTCGGTGCCGCACCAGTTGCGCGATCATGCGCCAGACATCTTCGAAGTGCGCGGCGAAGCTTATCTCGATAAGATGGGCTTCGAGAAACTGAACAAGGAGCGTAAAGCCGTGGGTCTTCCGCTGTTTGCGAATCCGCGCAATGCCGCCGCCGGTTCTCTAAAGCATCTCGATCCAAAAGCTGTTGCGCAACGCCCGCTCGGAATCGTTTTTTATGGGACTGGCGCAGTCGGAGGAGTGCATATCGGCCTTCACTCAACAATTTTTCAGCGCTTCGAAAAACTTGGGCTGCCGACCCATGAACATTGGTGGCTGGCCGATTCGATCGAGAAAATTCTCAAAGCGATTCAAGATCTCGATAAGATCCGGCTCGATTTTCCGTACCAAACGGACGGGGCCGTGATTAAAGTGGACGCGCTCGCGCAGCGCGAGCGGCTCGGGTTCACGGCAAAAGCGCCGCGCTGGGCCATCGCTTACAAATACGCAGCGGAACGCGTGGAGACTCGTTTGAATGACATCATCATTCAGGTTGGACGCAGCGGAATTCTCACGCCCGTCGCCGCGCTGGAGCCAGTATTTGTGAGTGGCAGCACCGTCGCGCGCGCGACTTTGCACAACGAGGACGAAATCAAACGCAAAGACATCCGTATCGGCGATACCGTGGTGATCGAGAAAGCTGGCGAAGTCATTCCCGCAGTCGTTGAGGTGGTCAAATCGAAGCGACCTCCTGATGCCAAGCCGTTCGATTTTGGCGGACATATTCACAGCAAATGTCCCGTGTGCGGCGGCCCGATCCACCGCGACCCGGAATTCGTCGCCTGGCGTTGTGAAAACCTGCGTTGCCCTGCGCAAACTACGCGACGCGTTGAATTCTTCGCGGCACGCGGAGCGCTCGACATCGAAAGCATCGGCGGAATTGTTGCCGACAAACTCGTGGAACGCGGTCTTGTGCGCGAGCCGCTGGATCTATTCGAGCTGAAAATGGAGCAACTTGCAAAACTGAATCTCGGGACAGAGGAAGCACCGCGCGTTTTCGGCGAGAAGAATGCGACAAAAGCAAAAGACGCAATCGAGCGCGCCAGAACATTGCCGCTCTCACGGTGGCTGTTTGCTCTGGCGATTCCTGATGTGGGAAAAACTACGGCAACCGACCTCGCCCGATTTCACGAGACAGTTGAGGACGTTGCCAATTCACAATTGCTGCGAGACGTCGTGAAGTACCACGAGAAACAAAAAAACGAGCGTGGAGAAATTGCCGACCGCCTTATCAAGGCCGGCTTTGGTAAGCCTTCGAAAAGCAAAGGTGATAAGGGCGGCATCGTCACCGAAGTCGGATCAGTTGTCGCACAGAGCGTCCTAGATTTCTTTGCCTCGGTGACAGGCAAAAAGATTCTGCGACGAATCCAGGAGCTTGGGATCCAGCCTAAAAGCGAGAAAGTTTCGACGCGGAAAGCAGCCGAATTGCCGCTCGCTGGAAAGACGTTTGTTCTGACCGGCACCTTAGCGTCAATGACACGGGACGAGGCGTCCGAAAAGATCCAGGCACTCGGCGGTCATGTTACCGGCAGCGTCAGCAAAAAAACCGATTACCTTCTCGGCGGCGCAGAGCCGGGCAGCAAGTTCGATAAAGCAAAAGAACTTGGCGTGAAAATCATCGACGAAGCGCAGTTTCGGAAAATGCTGTGACCACAGATGCGCCTGCAACGAATTACAGGCTTCTTTTTTACAGGCTGTAGTACTTCGATCGGGGTCGTTGCACCGTCGCTAAGGGCTAGGCGGCGCGCCGTCATCGAGTGACATCGGCATCACGCCAGGGATTGTGCCCGGGGAAGCGAGCAATACACCGTTACGACTGGCTGGATGCATTGCAGCTTGTACCTGAAAAGTCATTTTCTGGTCTCCACGCATCACTGTGATTGGGATCATATCTCCAGCAGTGATGTAGAATGAGGCGTCGAATATATCCTCGGGGTCGGTAATTTTCTTCTTACCCACTTGCAGCAGGACGTCGCCCTCCTTGATCCCGCTTCGCGCTGCAGGCGTGTCGTCCCCAACCTGTGTCACCATCGCTCGGGAGCCATCCACTTCGTGGGACGCAGGCGACACATTGCTGACGCCGATCCAGCCGTGCCGCGCTTCACCAAAACGGACGAAGTCGCTACGAATTTTTTCAGCGGCCTCAATCGGTACTGCGTAACAGGCAGAATTATTCTCCAGACCGCTGACTACGATTCCAACCACTTCCCCTTTCATGTTCAACAGTGGCGATCCAGCCTCGCCGCGCTGAGTCGGAGCGTTCACACGCAAATGAATGGTGGAAAAATACCGGCCCAGACATTTCCGATCGAAACCGGCTATCATCCCGAAGTTCGGAGTTTTGGGCAAATCCAACGGATAACCGATCGACACCGTCGGGGTCGCGACTTGCAGTTCGTCGGATTTACCAATTGGGAGGGCTGGCGTAGTTTCATCCACCTTCAGCATGGCTGTCCCGCTGCGGATGTCTGCCAAAAGTTGACGCGCCGGATATCTCTTGCCGCGGAATTCAACTGTGAAATTTCCCGCTTCACCGCCGACGGTGTACGCCGTGTAAAGTGTTCCCGTTGGGTCGATGAAAAATCCCGTACCGCAAATCTCGCTGTGTTCGTCGACGCCGTGAATCTTGACTACTGCTTTGGCGGCGCGCTCGAAAACTTCCCTGACCTGATGACTGATAGCTGAAGCCGATTGCTCCTGCTGCGCGAAGAGCAAACTCGCGCCCGAGCAAAAGGCCAGCGCGACGGCGGCTGTGCCTCGCTTAAAACTTGAAGCTGGCCTCATAACTCACGGGCACGCTATCGAGCACGTAGCGTGGCGGGGCGGCTCGGTGAGTCTGGGTTTCATGAAAACTGCGAACCGGCTGCATCCTGAAAATCTGCGGGGCGACCGGCGATGCGAGGCTCCATTCTTCTTCCGCATTCGCTGGTGCCGATAAGATCGGCGGACTCTGTATAGCGACGCGAGCCGTATCGGGGTGCTGATAAACCTTTAATGAAAAGAGAGCCGCAGCAACAAGCACGGCCGCGAGAGCAGCGGGATACGAGGCGAGCGTCCGAATGTCGAGCTGCAACATAAAATTGTGCGCTCGTTCGAGGCAGATACGCCAAAGCGGCTGGCGAACCAATTCATCGCGCTGACGGCGATGGAATTCATGCAAGAAATTTTCGTAATAGCCGGGGGGCGGCTGCTCGTATCGCTTTAACCGTAGTAGCCTCGCGATTTCGTTGTCGTTAAACTCGTCCATTTTTTCGCCCGTTACGAGACAGGATTTTTTCGGAATTCGTCCAGGTAATTCTGTAGCTGCCGATTCGCGTAAAAGAGCCTCGAACGTACCGTTCCTTCCGAAACGCGCAAGATTTTACTGATTTCCGCGTGAGGCATCCCCTGAATGTGAAACATGGTGACGACCGCTCTGTGATCATCAGACAGTTTCATCATAGCCTCGTTCAATCTTCGCTGGAGCTCCGACAGGTCCGCTTCCCGCACCGGGCTGCTCGTAGCTGTGGCCTCCATGAATTCTTTATCGTTTTGGATGCTTGCGTCCACATCATCCAGGCTCAACTGAAATCGCCGTCCACGTTTCTTAAGGAAATTAAGAGTCATATTCACGGCGATGGAATGAATCCATGTGTAAAACGAGGATTTGCCTCGAAACCCGCGTATGGCTTTGTAAGCCTTGGCGAAGATATCTTGTAAAAGATCGTTCGTGTCCTCGTGGTTCGAGGTCATGTTGTAGACCAAGCCATAAAGACGCGGTGTATATTTGATCACGAGATCGTCGAACGCGTGGGCGTCGCCGGCCTGCGTACGCTGCACCAGTTCCTGGTCTGGGTCGCTTCTTGGCTGATCCATTGCCTGGCGCTTAGACTTAGCACGTGCCGCGAGGCCCGACGATAACAAATCGGTAATGCGGCGAGCAGGTAAAGCGAGCGCTTGATCCATTTTATATCGCCCGATCGATTACCGCCGATCGCGGATCGACATTAACCAGAGCAAGTTGCCCAGTGCAGCGACGAAAGCTGCAATGTAAGTCAGCGCGGCGGCGTTAAGCACTTTGCTCACACCGATCGCTTCTTCGCCCGGCTGTATGATTCCCATTTCCCTCAAAATGACTTTCGCACGTCGCGAGGCATCGAACTCCACCGGTAACGTGATCAATTGGAAGACCAGCAGAATCAAATAGCACCAGATACCG
Source organism: Candidatus Udaeobacter sp. (assembly GCA_035713885.1). Classification (GTDB taxonomy): domain Bacteria; phylum Verrucomicrobiota; class Verrucomicrobiia; order Chthoniobacterales; family UBA10450; genus Udaeobacter. Next base: position 11,898 of record DASTMV010000201.1, read on the forward strand.
ATCGTGATTAGACCGGTAATCCGAAAAAACAAGCCGCCTATAATGATGAACGGCAACATCTGCGAGGCGATCATCGTCATCGGCACAATGGCCATGCGTGCCTTGAGCGGCGCGTAGGCGCGAGCGTGCTGAATCGCGTGCCCCGTTTCATGCGCAGCGATTCCCAATGCCGCTACCGAAGGGGTATGATAGACGTTGCTCGAAAGGTGCAGCTGTTTCTTTGTTGGATCGTAATGATCGCCCAGAAAATTGTTTGTCTCCACAACGTCGACATCCTGGATCTGCGCCGCCTGCAGGATTTCCCGCGCGCACTCGGCGCCAGTGATATTCGCGCTCGCGCGCACTTTGCTCCATTTACCAAACGCGCTGCTTACCCGCATCTGCGCCCAAATCCCAACAATCAACGGCACGCCGATGTAAAGCAGCCAGTGAGAACCCAAACCAAAACCAGATGGATAAAACATGTGCGATGATATCTTAGCGCTGCAGGCCGACTTGTCACTCCGCCGGGCAGAAATTAGACGCCTAATGCCGTTTCACGTTCATTTTGCGCTTTAAGAAGGGCTGCCCATCGCGACCTGTGAACTTGGTCCGTGACTGGGAACCGCTGCCCGTCAATCCTTTAAATTTCCAATTGTTTTGGGAATCGGGAGAGAATCCTGCAACCCGCCTTCGTTACTAGCACGACATCTTCCTGACGCACACCACCCAAGCCGGGATAATACAAGCCTGGTTCGACCGTCAGCACCTGACGATCTTTGAGAACAACTTTCTGTAGGCGTGGATGCTCGTGAATTTCCAACCCAAGGCCGTGACCCGTTCCATGGAAAAAGCCCACCCGGCGCCCGTTACGCACTTCGGTCGGGAAACCGCGACCAGCGAAGAACTCCTGGATGGCTTTATGAATTGTCATGCCGTCGACCCCCGCTTTAATTCTTTTTAACGCGAGTGCCTGCCCAGCTTTGACCGTCGTCCAAAGTCTTCGCTGCATCTCGGTCGCGCGGCCCCGCACCACTGTGCGAGTCATGTCGCCAAAGTATCCGGTCTTCGCGTCGCGTGGGAAAACGTCCAGGATGATCAGTGAATCCGCATAGAGCGGTCCATGCCCGCGCTCGTGCGGGTCGCAGGCTTGGTCGCCTCCAGCGACGATCGTTCCAGTCGGAATCCCACCCGCCCGAAGCACGGACGAATCAATCTCTGCGCGCAGGATTTCCGAGGTGAGCGTTTTCCCGTTCCAAAGCAATCGCTTTCCCGAACCCGGCTTCGACGCCTTCAAAACTTCAATCGCACGTCTCAGTCCGGCTTCCGTGATCCTCAACGCGCGTTCGATCATCTCGATTTCCTTGTCCGACTTGACTTCACGCTCCGGCCAGAAGAACCCGTCCGTAGCGCGAATACGGATCTTATTGGCATCGAGTTCCTGCGCGTAGCTAAGCGGGAAATTTGCCGGGACGACCGCGGATTTTACGCCGCGCTTTGCCAGAAAATGGGCCAGGACTTTCTCGTACGACGGGGCCTTTCTCGATTTGCCCTGCACTTCACGCTCAAGCTCGCTGTACGTCACGAATTCATCCGCATCAGCTTGTTTACGCCCGCGATCGATTTCCAAATCGCTCAAAACAAGCGTGCGTTTGCCGTTGCGTTGCAGAAAAATAAACGGATCAGGTGCCCAAAAGTTTGTCGCGTAAAGCATGTCTGGATCCTGCTCACTCGCGGCGACGATCAAACGGTTTCGGATTTCGGATTTCGGATTTCGGATTTTCATTTCAGCTTCGTCGCACTTCCAGTTGCTTTCGCAAGATCCAATGCAGCACCACAAGCAATCCGAGCATGGACACGATCAGAACCATGGTGTCGAATGTGAACACGCCAAATGTCATTCCGAGGTAACGCTTCTCGAGACCGAAAAACACGTTCGGCTTGCTACCGCGACGATAATCATTCTGCTCCATTTCGGCCCTTGAGATCAGGTCGGACACTTTCTGGTTCACGTAAAGTTGGTCAGCCGTGACCGGGCCACTCGCGTCCTTGAACCGTGACCGATCGAACCTCTGTCTTCCGGAAATAACGGGATCAACCAGCTTCATATATCGGTCGATCTGCCGCGCAGAGTGCCCTTCCAATCCCGAGAGTAATGCCAGCACATCTTTCAAGTCATTGAGGTGCGCTCGTTGCTGAGGCGTGTCCGCTTTGGGAGCGAGCTTTTGGATTTCATCATGGGCTCGGTCCTGTCGCCTCGTAAGCGGGTTGAGTTTCGCCTGCGCGACGATCATTTCCTCGTATGACCAACGCATGGCGATGAACTGGCAGACAAGTGGCACCTGCAGCTTGCTCTCCGTTTTTTTTGTCTTTTCCGAGTTCGGATGTTCGGAAAACCAGTGCGAAAAGGAATAAACCAGATCGAGGTTCCGGTTCATGTCCTCGTATTTAATGAGCGCGCCGCCCATGATTATCTGCGGAATCAAAACCAGCGGGACGATGTTGGCCGCGGTCTTCGGGTCGGCTACCAGCGACGAGATAACCAGACCCAGCGCTACGCCACTCATCGCTGTCAGGAACATGATTGTCAGATCAATCCAGAACATGCCCCGGATTTGCAGAACGAAGTTACCGATTAGCACAAAAAGTACACATTGAATGAGCGCAAACACTCCGAGCGTGACGCTCTTCGAAATAACGTAATACGAAAGGCGCACCTTGATGTTCCGTTCGCGTTGTAACACCGGCCGATCACGGATGATGTCATCCGCGCTATTGGTCAATCCGAGAAACATCGCGACGATCAGACCGAGAAATAAAAAGGTCGGGATATGATAAGCCGACGCAAAATCATACGTGCCCGTCTCTGAGTAACGCAAAATGATGGCAATCAAGAATGCCAGGACAGGCGAAACACCAATCGTAATCACCAGATTGGCTCGGTTGCGCAATTTGCTGATGAATGCACGCCGCAGCAGCGTCCGAAATTGCGTCCATTCATCGTGCCACCGCAGTGGAATCCGCTTTCTTTGCACCGGCGCAACTGGTAATGCGGCTGCCTCCTCCTGTTGGAGCGAGACTTGCTTTACATCCTGAATCAGTCGGAACGCCTCATATTTATCGCGCCAGAAATCCGGCGAGTAACGGCGGGCTGCTATCAGTTGCCCGCGGCTGTTTTCCTCATAGATGACGTCCCCGCTCAAATCGCGAAGCGGCGTTTCGAGAACATCGAAAATAAATTCCGGCCGCGTCGTTCCACACGAAGGACACGCGCCCAGTTCCGCGCCAAACTGGTGCTGATGTTCCGCCTCTGCGAAATAACGCAGCGCATCCGAAGGCGTGCCGAAGAAAACGAGGCGCCCCCCCTTGTCGAGCAAGATCACCTTGTGGAACATCTGGAAGATTTTCGAACTCGGCTGGTGAATGGTGACAATGACGATTTTGTTGTGCGCCATGCTCCGAATGATTTCTATCACGTGCTCGGAGTCTTTTGACGAAAGGCCGGAAGTTGGTTCGTCAAACAGATAAACGTCTGACATTCCGATCATATCCAGTCCAATGTTGAGCCGTTTCCGTTCTCCCCCGCTTAGCGTTTTTTTCTCGGGACTGCCGACGACTGCATCACGGCGTTC
>DASTMV010000202.1:0-41238 GCA_035713885.1 Candidatus Udaeobacter sp.
CCAATCGCTTATCTCGCGAATGCGCAGAAATTCGTCCGTATAACTGACGATCTTAGACAATGCCGCCATGACGCGACTGTAGCGGGTTTTGCCCTAGCCGCCGAGGCAAAACAGAAGCGCTTTGTGATGGTTCTGGCGCCGTGTTGTGTATTCATAGCGCCTGAACAAGAGCATACAGTGTCATACGACGTGTTATTGTGCCCGACAGGCAACCAAATTCGTTATTCGTTTTTCTTGAGCTTGTTTCAGGCTCCTAACATTCTTAGCGGAGCTAGACAAATGCCGGCGACGCAACGGTCAACGACGTGAACGCCAGACGCGCTCCGGTTCGCAGAACCCAGGACGGGAGTTGTAGTGCAGTCGCCTCCATCCGTCTTCTCTGCGTCAATGCTATTTCGGTTTTCTGTGAAACAGGTCTCTACGCAGTTACGGTAAAGATGATCACGGGCTGTTCGATTCCGCGTACTTCCTGGGGTGGTAGTTCTTCGAAAGCGAATGAATCGATTGAGCGATCGCGCACAGCCGCCGTAACCAGCAGCGGTCTAACGACCGTCTTCGTCAGGCTTTGTATGCGCGAGGCGATATTGACGGTGTTCCCAATCGCAGTGAATTCCAGCCGTTGCGGCGAACCGACGCTGCCCACAATGGCTGGTCCGGAATGAATTCCAATCCCAATTTGAATCGGTGCCAGACCTTTGGCTGCGAGCCCGTGATTCAATTCCTCGACCGCACGCAAAATTTGCCGTCCGGCCGAAACGGCATCGCGAGCATGGTTGGAATCAGCGTCGCCAGCACCAAAGATGGCCATGAAACCGTCTCCCAAATATTTGTTAACCATTCCCCGATGTTCCTCCTCCACTGCGCGGACGCTCACACGGAAGAAATCGTTCATGATTCCCACGATCTCCGCTGGTGGGGACGCGCTTGCCCGGGCAGTCCACGAACGCATATCAACGAACATGACCGTAATTTCCTCTTCAACGCCGCTCAGCCCCGGGTCGCGCGCCAGGATGCGTTCCGCCGCGCGTCTCCCCACATGGAGGCCAAAGGTCTGACGCAATTTCTCCTTGTCTCTAAGCTCGCGGATCATTTGATCGAATTCACAGAGCAATCTCCCAAATTCATCGGCGCGACGCGATCCTGCCTGGTGAAGATCAACACTCAAATTTCCGCGCGAAACCGCGTCGGCGGCGTTGCGTAACTGATCGATTGGTTTGGCAACCAGTCGGCTCATCATCAGCGCTGTTAAAATTCCAAACGTGATGCCGATAACCGCAACGAAAACGGCGAGCCACGTTTCGTTCATCGCCGCCGACCGCGGCGCCAGCAGCAGCAGTAATAACGAGGCGATGGGACAGATGGAGGCCGAGATCGCCCAAATCATGCCGCGGCCGCGCAGCGACAGCGTAAAGATGTTGGGTGTGCGATCCGCACGTTGGTCACGAAAGAAAACCGGGAACAATCCCCACTGGCTGGCAAGCTCGACTAGGAAAAATGAATGCGTAACTGCGATGAAGCCGGACACACAGAACGAAATCGGCAGGTGCCATAACAAGCGGGGATCCAATGGATTCTGTACCTGAAGTAGAGCGCCGATAAAAACGGGTATGCACAAGAACCAGGCGAGACCGCAGATCGCGGCTGCAAACCAGGGCAAATGAATTAACTGGCGGCGCGCCTGCGTCAGCGGTTCAATAACCTGGACGCTCTGTGGCGGCGTTCGCTCAGCGTAGCGCGCCGACCCTGCTTTAGAAAGTCGCTGAAACAGACCGCGGAATGAATAAATTCGGTTGAGCCATAGAAACACTCCGACGGGATAAGCAACCGCATTGTAAGCGACGACTGTGCTGAAAAAGCGCTGTCGCAAGGCAGGCGTAAGTAGCGGCTCAATAACCGTTGCGTTATACCAGATATTAAATGCACTCCCGAGGATTTGCGGAATCAGTGGCGCCAGGGCTGTGAGTAAAAGCCCATAACGTCGCCCCGGGGAACTGGCCATGCTTGGTCGGCTAATCTTCATTCGTTTAACCGAAAATTCCGAATCCCAATTTCCCGACTGCAGAGGTGTTTTGGCGTCTGGCTTTTGAATTCGATGCCGCAGGCACCGTCCACGGGCGAAAATAGTCCAGCAGGATTAATCGCGTTCGATTCCGCCGTGTGCATTCGCGTTGTACGCTGGGAAAATCTGTAAGCGGCCCAAATTGAAATCCGCCGCTCAAGGGCCGGAAGAAATTGTCCTGATGGCTAGGCAAAACGTATCGCGGCTGCAAACGCTCGAGCGCAGCGCGCAGTCGCGCGCGCGAATCCGGCAAAGCCATTCCAACGATGGCCAGGTCCACATGCTCGTTAGGTGGCAATTGTGCTGGTGTCCCACCCGAATCGATATAGATGCGCTGCCTGTTTACTTCGATCAAAAAGGCAAGAGGTTCGCCACAAATCCAGTCGGCGGCGCGTTGCGGCACAGCGTCGGGCAAGTGTGGTTGATCAAATGGTACTTTGCCCAAAAGCCGATCGTGGGTTGCAGGCAGTACGCGAATTTTCCACGGCCCGATCTGTCGCACGTCTCCCGGCCTGACCGGTTCGGTTATTGCGCCAGCGTGCGGTAACCGCCGGACGAGATCCATACTGGATGCCGACGCGATGAGACGTGCCCGGGTTTTTGACATGATAATCGGTACATCAAGCAAATGATCGAAATGCCCGTGCGTAACCAGAATCGCGTCGGTCCTGCAGTCGCCACACACGATGCGCCCCAGGCCATCGTTGATACGAGAAATGTTCGGTTGAATGCGCGAACCAAGTGCAACGCTCAACAAATCGATGCGCGAAAAGTAAGGATCGACAAGCAGCGCGCGTCCTTTGAATTGGAATTGATAACCATTGGTGCCTAGATATGTCACGCGCACTCCATTGCGTGGAGTGCGGTGGGAGTCAGCTGCAACGAGATGACGATAGTCTGCCAATCCTGCGCTGAAAGCATGCGTTGCGAGGGCTAAGAAAATCAAAACAGGCACGCCACAACGGATAATGCCGATGTCGTCGCTGTGGAAGAGGAAGCCGCGTCCTGAGTCAGAGGACGCACAATAACCGTTCATCGGTTGAACGCGTCCAGCGCGTGCTCTCCCCCGGTTGTAATTTCTCTTTGCTTGACGAATTAAACGCGGCTTGTGACTCTCGATAAGTATGAAGGTGGAGTACACAGATGCCCCAGCGGCTCAGCCGGCAGAGGGCGCAGGTGATAAAATGCCGTGTCCGTATTGCGGGCATCTTCTGCCGAAGAATGCCGAGCGTTGCGACCGCTGTGATTGGGTGCGTGGCGCGGCCCAAACTGCGGAAGGTAAGGCCAGCGACATGGTCGCGGTTATGTTTAGTATCGTTCCCGGCCTGGGACACATTTATAAGGGCCACATTCTGGCGGGTCTGCTCTGGATGGCTGGCGCGATTCCGGTAGGGATTTTTGTTTTCCTTGCCGCATTTGCCTCGGCTGGGTGGGGGTTGGGCTTGTTTTTCTTTTACCTCGCTGCGGTGATGCTTCATGCCTATGCAATCGAGGATCGCGTTGTGCCGTCGGAGAGGGACGAAGGTGAAGAGTATTGACCCGTAAATCTTCTATCAATTCACGATTTTCGATTACGAACCTGCTAATACTCCTTCGTAAATCTCTTTCAGAGTTTCACGGATCCCATACCGAAATTTCCAGTTTGGATAATGTGCCTGGAATTTTCGCACGTCGCTGATCCACCATATGTGGTCGCCGATGCGATTGGTTTCTTCGTAGGTCCAATCAAATTGTTTTTCGCTAATCTGTTCGCACATCTCGATCGCTTCCAGCATGGAACAGTTACTGTGTCGGCTGCCGCCGATGTTATAGACTTCGCCCCCGCGCGGAGCGCGAATGAATTCGGCGAACGCTTCGGCCAAATCGTTGCTGTGGATGTTGTCGCGCACCTGTTTGCCTTTGTAGCCGAACACTCGGTACGGCCGGCCGCGCACGACGCAGATCATCAAGTAAGAGAGAAAACCATGCAGCTCAGTGCCAGCATGCGCGGGCCCGGTCAGGCAACCGCCACGGAAGCAAACTGTCGGCATGCCAAAATACCGTCCGTACTCTTGAACGAGAATGTCCGCTGCGACCTTCGATGCCCCAAACAACGAATGCTTCGTGTAATCGATGCTCATGGTTTCCGAGATACCGGATTCGTATTCGTGGCCGGGCTCGATTTCCCAGCGTTTCTCCAGCTCGCGCAGCGGCAAGCGATTCGGGGTGTCGCCATATACTTTGTTAGTCGATGTAAAAATGAAGGGCGCCTCCGGGGAAAATCTTCGCGCCGCCTCAAGCAAATTCAGAGTGCCGTTGGCATTCACAGTAAAATCGGTTTGCGGATCGCGCGCTGCCCAGTCGTGTGACGGCTGGGACGCAGTATGAATGATTGCTTCGATACTCCCTCGATGCTGCTTGAATAGATCCATCACTGCGCCGGCATTCCGAATGTCCATGTCCTGGTGTTCGTAATCCTGAATGTTGGCGATCAAATCGTCGCGCGTTTTTTTTGTGGAAGCTTCAGTCCCAAAAAACTCAGCGCGCATATCGTTATCGATTCCGATCACCCGCGCGCCTTCGCGCGAGAAGCGCCTTGCGCTTTCAGACCCGATCAATCCGGTGGACCCTGTGACGATGATCGTGCGCATCGAACTATCGTAGCACAGGCATCTTGTCTGTGGGCAGCGCGGGCGCCTGGCTCGCCGAATTCCGGGGTGAAAGAGACGGCTGTCTGTGTGCCAGCCAGCGGGGCTGCATTACGATCGCTCGATCATCCATGTCACTTCGCCGGCAGTAGGATTTACTCGCGCAGCGGGAAACTGCTGGTCGCCTTGAAGTACACGTTCGATCAACTCGGGACTTTTTGATGCACCAATTAGAAACAAGATGTGCCGGGAACGGTCGATCAACGGAAATGTAAACGTTAATCGCCATGCGTTCAGATTAGGAGCAAAATTCGCTACGACTCTCCGCGTCATCTCTTCCAAGGCGGCACTCTCGGGAAAGAGCGACGCGGTATGTCCGTCATCGCCGAGCCCGAGCAGAATCAGATCGTGCTCGTAAATTGACTCGCCGTGGTTGGCGGCAATCACGTTGAGTTGTTGTTCGTATTCGTGCGCGGCGATTTGCGGGTCAAGTTCCCCTCGCATTCGCATGATCGACTTCTGCGGAACAGCAGCAGGTACGAAAAGATTTTCCCGCGCCATTCTGAAGTTACTTTGTGAATCATCAGGCGGCACGCAACGCTCGTCTCCGAAGGTGAAGCGAACCCTTTCCCACGGAAAATCATGGGCCTCGGCTGCGACGCGCTCATAAACCGGTGCCGGCGTCTTCCCGCCGGAGAGCGCAACCCGGAACTCATTGCGCTCGGCAATGGCACTGCGCGCGTGGTCTAGAATCAGAGCAGCAGCATCGGTCACGAAATTTTTCGTCCGAACCACGTGGGATTCACTTTTCATATTCGGAGACGTTCATTACGAGAGAAATCCGCTGGTTCACTGCCTCGTTCCGGAAGGAGAGGGGGACGAAGTTACATTGCGCCTCCGAAAACCACTCACCCGAATTTTGCGCTCGGCAAGAAGTGAGGCGGAAGCATGCAGGCCTAAAAAATCCGAATATCAAATGGCGCAATGTGCCTGACCGCGCTTTTGCAGATACCGCTGATGATAATCTTCGGCGCGCCAAAATTTCGGTGCGGGTTCGATCTGCGTTACGATTGGACGATTGAAACGGCCGCTTTTCTCCAGCTTTTGTTTTGAAGACTCGGCGGCTGACTTCTGGTCGGGCGAGTGATAATAAATCACGGAGCGATATTGCCTTCCCACATCAGGGCCCTGCCTGTTCAGAGTTGTCGGATTATGGTTTGACCAGAAAACATCCAGCAGTTGGTCATAGTTCACCTGCTCTGGATCAAATTCCACCTCTACCACTTCAGCGTGTCCAGTCTTATCAGTGCAAACGTCCTGATAAGTCGGATTGTCTCTGGTCCCCCCTGCATAACCGACGCTTGTAGACAAAACGCCTTTTACATTGCGGAAAGTCTCTTCTACTCCCCAGAAACATCCTGCGCCGAACGTAGCCTTCTCCGTTTGCATATTTACACGATGAAGCTATTGCTCGCGATTCGCAACAACTGCTTCTCGCCTATCGCACGCCTGTCGGTCATTAATTCGTGAGTCCAATTGCGGTCGATTACAATCTTTGGTACTGCTAAATGCCTTAATCACAATGCACAACACCCCCACGACCCTCCAGCAAATCCGTGCGCAACTGCCGATTCGGCTTTTCAATGGATTTGGAGCACTGCTGGAAAAGACGCGACTTCGATCGACTCGCCTCATCGCGACAAACTTCATTGAGAATGCGAAACGACGCTGCCAGCTCGACGATTTTGGCGAGGGCGAATTTTTTGAAGCGCTATCGCGCCTGCTTCAATCATGCCAAGACGAGGCGCGACTCAATCTAATCGGTAAAATTGCTTTAAAGGTTGATGTTTTGGACATCTTGGTTGCCCGCCTGCAAATGGAACGGGATCGACAGCTTTATCCGAACATTGCACGTCAAGAAATCCGGGAACCGCTTTTCATCGTAGGGCTGCCCCGCAGCGGTACCAGCGTGTTACATAGGCTGTTGGCCGCAGACCCAGCTCATCGATCTCCTCTCTTGTGGGAAGTGAGGTCGCCATCGCCGCCTACTACCGCTGGTGAGAAACGCCGCATTCAGCGGGCGACACAAAGTTGCAGCTTTTTCAACTGGCTAGTACCGACATTTCGCTACGCGCACATGGTGGGAGCAGAAATTCCGCAGGAGTGCGTCAGCCTTATGACTCCGACGTTTCTAAGCGATCAATTCGACGCGATGTATTATGTGCCATCATATCGGAACTGGTTTTTTCGACAAGATTTGCGCCCAGCCTACCAATATCATCGCCGTTTTCTTCAACACCTGCAGTTTCGACGGGAAGGCCGACGTTGGATCCTGAAAGCGCCTACTCATATGTTTGCAATGCCCTCATTGCTCTCAGTCTATCCGGATGCGTTGTTTGTGCAGACTCATCGGACACCAGTCGATGCAATGGCCTCAGTATCCAGTCTGGTGACGATGCTTCGTAGCGCGTTTAGCGATGCGGTCGATCCAATCACGATCTGTCGGGAGGCAATCGACTACTGGTCCGAGGCGATGGAAAAGTTTTTGCGTGAACGCGATGGACTGTCCGACAGCCGAATTTTTGATGTAACACATAAAGAGATTTGTCGCGATCCCATCGGCGCAGTCCGGCGAGTCTACGAGCATTTCGGCTGGTCATTCTCGCAGGAAGCAGAGCAGCGAATGCGTTCCCTTGTGGCAGCGCAGGCTGAGAGGGATTCCGCGAACCACCGGTACGATCTATCGCAGTTTGGTTCGTCTGCGGAAGAAGTGCTCAATGCGTTCACGCTCTATTGCGAACGCTTTTGTCCGGACGGCTTAGTCGATGTGCAGCAGCAACCAACTCGCTCCGTGATCTCACTCGATGGAAAAGGAAGACGGCCCGCATGATCTTTGAAGTGCGCCGTCTAATCCGCGCTGATCATCCAACTTTGCCTGGGCATTTTCCGGGCGCGCCGATCGTTCCAGGAGTGATAGTCCTCGACGAAGTGCTCGAAGCATTGATTGAGTGGCGCGCGGATTTTCAGCTTACGGGTATACGAACAGTGAAGTTTCTCGCGCCTCTGAAGCCGGAACAGCCATTTACCATATGCCTCTCCGCGGATGATGAACAAGCCGGTGAAGTCAATTTCTGGTGTCGCGTCGAAGACAACCTCATAGTCGAAGGTCGACTTGAAGTCGGTTGGGGAGCACAATGAGCTGGTGAACGCAGCTGCATTTGACGCGCACAAGTTCGAACCCGGGCGCAGCGATCCGCGGCTGGTCGAGTGGCTAAGGGAATTTCCGCCGGCAACGTTCAGCGAACGCTTGTATCAGAGCATTGAGTTAATGGAGCGCTACAGTATCGAGCTGGCTGTTGACTTGTTAGGCCGGTTGAACATTGTGGAGCAGCTCGGTGTATGGCGAACAGCCGATGAGCTTTGCGACGTGCTTTGTTTACGGCCGCGTTTTCGACTTGCGTTACAGTGGATCCTGGCGCGTTTGGTCTGCACTGGGATCGTCGAGACCCATCCCAAGGGGAGGAGGTGCGGTTATCGGCTGCGGAAGACGCCTTGGCAACCCGACCTGAAGAGCCTGCGCACTCTCGGCTTGAACATCGATCCTGCGAACGCAGCCACATTGGATTTGTTGGATCACGCCGCAAGCTTGTATCCAGCCGTTGCGACTGGTCCTCAGAGTGGCGATCAGAATCTGTTCGGATCACAAGGCATTCCACTTTGGCTCAATTATTTTCATAATGACAATTTGACTTATGCCGTTAACAACTGGATAGGCGCTGCTGCAGCTCTTCATCGGGTTCGAGCTCAGCCGAAGTTGAAAATTTTGGAACTCGGCGCCGGCAGTGGCAGCGCTACGGAGATTTTGCTAAAGCTACTCGAGCAAAGTGGCCTTTTGTCGCGAATTGAGCTGTATCTTGTTACTGAGCCGAACGCGTATTTTCTCCGCTGCAATCAGCGCAAAATCGCTGCACAACATCCGAACCTCCAGTTGTGTTTTGCGACGTTGGATATCGATGTGCCGTGGAGCATTCAAGGGATTGTTCCCGGAGAATTCGATCTAGTCTATGGCGTTAACGTCATGCACATCTCGAAAAATCTTCTGTTTAGTTTGGATGAGGCGCGGTCGGCGCTCGCTACGGATGGATGGCTGGTGGTTGGGGAATGCTTGCGCCCCTACGATCATCAACCAATCTATCCGGAACTAATGTTTCAGATTCTGGACAGCTTTAGTAACGTCGAGACGGATTCGGAGATCCGCCCGAATCCCGGTTTTTTGACCGCAGAGCAATGGCAGCGCGCTTTTTCGCAGGCGGGCTTTCGACGCGCGGAAGTGGAGCCGGACATTGTGCGAATCCGCCAGATCTACCAACATTTCTTCACCGGTGCAATTTGCGGGCAAAAGAGTATCTGAAGACTGCACCGTCTCGAGGAAGTCGTTTCAACATATGGATAGTTACTCAGTCGCAACCGCATCGCAGCGGCGCAGCGACAGGGCCTCGGATACTAAGTCGAAAATCTCAGAGGCAGATCGCTGGGCGGCGCTGCCCGAACTCGGCACTTTGGGATCCGTGCAAATGATTGCCTGGATTGCGATGCATTTCGGCCGGCGCGTGGCAAAGCTCTTATTGTACCCGATCACATTCTACTTTGTGATTACTGCAGATGCGGCGCGTCGCTCGTCTTTTGAATTCCTGAATCGCGCGCGTGGCCGGTCAGCTCATTGGCGTCATGTGCTTCACCATTTTTATTACTTTGCCGCTACAATTCTGGACCGGTTCTATCTGCTGCGTGGCGAATTCCAAAGATTTTCCGTCACTATTCATGGAAAAGACGTCTTGAAGCGCCAGATGGAAACCGGCAAAGGCGCGCTCTTGTTAGGCTCTCATCTCGGCAGCTTCGAGGTGTTACGCGCGCTGGCTGTGATGGAGCAAAGTTTTCCTCTGAAGGTATTGATGGACACGAGCCACAACCAGGGTATCACCCGATTTTTTGACGCCCTGAATCCAATGATTGCAGGCACAGTCATTGAACCGGACCGACCAGATACATTGATAAGAGTCAGAGAGAGTCTGGATGCGGGCTATTTCGTGGGAATGTTAGGTGATCGCGTGTTTGGCGCAGACAAGACGACAAAATGTCAATTCCTTGGCGAGCCTGCCACTTTCCCAGCCGGTCCGGTTATGCTCACTGCTCTGGTCCATTGCCCCGTGGTTTTGTTTTTCGGTATTTACCGAGGCGGAAACCGTTATGAAATTTACTTCGAAAATTTCGCCGCTGAAATCAACCTGGATCGCGAGCGTCGTGCCGGGGAGATACAGTCTTGGATGCAGCGGTATGCCGCGCGACTTGAGTACTACGCGCGACTGGCGCCTTACAACTGGTTTAATTTTTATCCGTTCTGGAGTTACACCGCCCCCTTTCGAACTCAAGCTTTGGACCGTTAGTGGGACATGAGCGGAGCGAGGTGGAATCAGGTGAATCAAGTGAGTTAATACTGCGGATTCGTCGGGATCGATATGGTATTGCAAGCTTTTGAAAGTCATTTTAATCCCGTGGCAATTACCAAGGCAGAGATTCGCACTCTCATTCCTCACTCCGATTTGATGTGCCTGTTGGATGAAGTCACGCATTGGGATGAACGATCGATTCTGTGCATCAGCAACACTCATCGTGACCCGGAGAATCCGTTGCGCCGCCATGGTCGCCTTTCCGCCGTACACGCTTTCGAATACGGCGCGCAAGCGGCTGCCGTCCACGGCGGTTTGCGAGCACGCGCGGCAGGGGCGCTTGCGCCTCCGGGATATCTCGCAGCTTTACGAGACGGACGGTTGCACGTAACACGATTAGATAACATCCATTTACCCCTTCAGATCTGCGCGAAACATCTCTTTGGTGACGCAGCAAATACGGTGTACGAATTTGTCCTCTCTGCCGCTACTGTTCTTGTTGCCGAAGGCAGGATTACGATCGTCGAACGCGTTTGATTGCAGAACAGGCGCGCCAGGTCGACTCGATGCGGTTTATATTTACATCATGATCCCGCCATCGACACACAGCACCTGGCCCGTTACATAAGCGGCTTCGGGTGATGCGAAGAACGCCACCGCCGCGGCAATTTCCTCGGCAGTCCCGGTTCGACCGAGAGGAATTTTCCTGTGAATGGTGTCCTTGATTTCATCGGACAGCCCCGCAGTCATGTCGGTGATAACAAATCCGGGGGCCACTGCATTCACAGTGATATTGCGGCTCGCCAGTTCGCGCGCCAGCGATTTTGTGAACCCAATCAAACCTGCCTTACTCGCACCGTAGTTTGTCTGCCCCGCATTGCCCATCAAAGCGATCACGGAACTGATGTTGATGATTCGACCGTTACGTTGCTTGGTCATCGCTCGAACAAGGGCGTGTGTAAAACTAAACGCGCCGCGCAAGTTGGTATTGATGACCGCGTCCCAATCTTCAACCGACATCCGCATGGCGAGCGCATCCCGGGTCACACCGGCGTTGTTCACCAGAATATCGGCCCGGCCAAAGTCCGCCAGAATCTGGGCGCCGATTTTTTGGACCGAAACGTGATCTGCGACATCAACTGCGTAAGCTTTCCCCGCATCGCTACGCGCTTTATTGATCTCATCTGTAACCTTGTTGGCGTTCTCCTCCGTCCGGCTCACGCACGCCACACGCGCACCTTCGCTGGCGAATCGCAGAGCAATCGCGCGTCCAATGCCTCGTCCCGCGCCGGTGACAATTGCAACCTGGCCTTCAAATCTCATCTCACGTCCATTTGTAACCGCTAATACCTACGAATAAACACCAATTTGGCAGAGCCGTTCTTGCGTGAGCGCCACCAACGACGCGCAGAGTACTTCTCGCCCTGATAAACGTAACTACTCGACGCCTCCGTAGCGTCGCTGCCGGCGGCCGAATTCCTCCACGGCGGCGAAGAGATCTTGCTTTTTGAAATCGGGCCATAGCTTCGACGTGACGTACATCTCAGTGTAAGAAGTCTGCCAAAGCAGAAAATTAGATAACCGCATTTCGCCGGATGTGCGGATCAGGAGATCGGGATCGGGGTAGTAACGAGTGTAAAGGTGCTTGCTGAACATCTCCACATCGATCATGGCACTGTCAATGTGACCCAACTCAACGGCGCGAATCAAACTCTTGATCCCGTCGATGATCTCAAGGCGAGCACCATAACTAAGCGCCAGGATGAGTGTCAGTCCCGTATTGCCGGCTGTCTGCTCGATGGTTTTGTGAAGCCGTTCCTGGGCGGTCTGCGGCAAATCGGTCAACCGACCAATCGCCTGAAGGCGCACATTTTTGTCGACCAATTCCGCCGTTTTGTCGGTTAGAAATTTCTCCAGCAATCGCATCAACGCCATGACTTCGGTTTTGGGGCGTTGCCAGTTTTCGGCGGAAAAAGCGTAAAGCGTAAGGTATTCAACCTTCAATTCGCCGCACCCTTCCACGCACTCCCGAACTGCTTGCGCGCCGGCCTCGTGGCCTTTAATGCGTGGCAGTCCGCGGGACTTCGCCCACCGACCATTCCCATCCATGATGATCGCAATGTGCTGGGGAACAGTTTTAGGATTCGCAGACATCCGATTAACTTCTGAAATCTGACATCAGGAGGCAAACGTTTGACAGTCTCAAATGCGATTTCTCGCGAATGCGATCACCCGGCTTACAAAGCGATTGTCTCCCCCCGCGCCGGCCCTACGCTGACCATCGACAATTTCGCGCCAGTCAATTCGCAGATATATCTGACGTATTTCTTCGCTGCCGAGGGAAGCCGCGAAAATTTCCGTATCGCGTGAATAGAAGTCTTCCAGCCAGGAATTTCTTCAAAGACCGGTTCACAATTCGCCAACTGGACTGCATCGCACGGAGGAACATCCAGCCGTTTGCCGTACAGCTGATAAGCAACACAAACGCGAATCGGATCCACATGATCGAGTCCATCCAGATTAGTGATGGCGATCTCGTCGATTCCGTTAATCATTCTCGCATAACGAGTAGCCACCGCGTCGAACCAACCGCATCGTCGTTTCCGTCCCGTTGTTGCGCCAAATTCGCGTCCCAAGTTGTGAAGCATCTGCGCCAACTGCGGGTCCTCGGTTGGCAATGCACCGTCGCCTACTCGCGTGGAGTAAGCTTTCATCACGCCCACGACACGATCCATTCGATGCGGCGGCACGCCGGTGCCGGTGCACGCGCCACCTGCTGTGGTATTCGAGGATGTCACATAGGGATAGGTGCCGTGGTCGATGTCGAGGAATGTTCCCTGAGCGCCCTCGAACAATATGTTTTTGCCGCGCTCCATGGCGCGATGCAGACAAACCACTGTGTTCGTCACATACGGACGCAATTTTTCGCCGGCGGCAAGGTAAGTTTCATTCACGTCGCGAAAACTGATCGGCTTCGCGCCGAGCGCCTGAAGGATTCTGTTGTTCTCAACAACTTTGGCCTGCAATTTCTTCGAGAACACAATCGGCTGCATCAGGTCGGACATTCGCAACCCGGTGCGCGCTGCCTTATCTCCATAGGCGGGGCCGATTCCGCGTTTGGTTGTGCCAATCCGCCCGCGGCGGAGCTCGCGTTGCTCGTCGAGCAGGCGGTGATACGGCAGAACGAGGTGAGCGCAATCGCTGATCAGTAAATTTTTCTCGATCGTAACTCCCAATTGACGCAATCCATCGATCTCGCCAACCAACGCGACTGGATCGATAACGACCCCATTTCCAATCACGCAAATCTTCCCCCGCCTGAGGATTCCCGAGGGAATCAAGTGCAGCACATATTTCATGCCGCGATGAATGACCGTGTGTCCGGCGTTGTTGCCGCCCTGACTGCGCACGACAATGTCCGCCCTCGCGGTGAGCACGTCGATAATCTTTCCCTTGCCCTCGTCACCCCACTGCATCCCAATCAAAATTGTGTTCGCCATGGAAATTAGAAATGGGCAAAAAATTTTCCCGATGCATCCGGCAAGGACACGTCGGGACTTGCCCACAGATATTAAGTTAGCCGAATCCCCGCGCAACAGGTTTTGCGTTCACGCCGCACGGCAGGTTTCAGTAATCTTACAGGTGAGGGGGATTTGGTCATCTTCCAGAGGGAGAGGGGCTAGGTGGCTCTCTGCCGGATTCGATCATTGTCGGTCGAATTGGGCCCATTCCCTCCATGTTTGTGCTTCCCGATTTGGAACGATGAGACGGGCTGCTTTGCTCGACCGATGTTTCTCTTTTTCGCGGTCTCGGAGTTTCAGGAACAATTCGACTCGGCGCTGGAGCGTTCTCAACTTCGGGCGGGCGGGTTTTTGTTGAGTGCGGAACAGATCCGTCGTTAGGTCCTTCGGCAGCGCGCGCCCCGGCGGCCCGCATCTCCTCAAGTGTCAGCCTTGCGGGGGCGGAGTTCACTTTGTGCGGCTTGGATTTGCGTGGTGTCGGAGATTCTGAAACCGCCTGTTCGGGAGGGCGCGGTGTTTGTTGGGGAGGCTCGCTTTTCTTTTCCCGCGCAACGATCACTTCCTGCGCATGTAATTCTCCGGTGAGAACGATGCCACAGAGCAGCGTCCGGAGAAATCCTTTCAATATCATGCCGCCCGCGAAACGAATGAACCCATTAAGACCCTCATTCATGCGACCTTGCCGAATTCAACCTGGTGCTCGCGCAACTTGAATCACCGGCAACGGGAAACGCAGCCGCAATTCGTCTTCCAGATAAATCTCGACGTGATGCATTCCGTACTGCTGAAACTGTACACCGCCAAAATAGTGGACATTGGTCGCGTGCCCTTCCATCTCTTTCAGCACAAATTCGACCTCCGCCTGCGCCACCACGTTTTGTTCATCAACACCGACGATGCGGGATCTCTGGTGGAATTTGCCAGAGCCACTGCACCAGCGTGTCCAAATGCAAAGCCGAAAATAATTGACCGGTAATGCCGGGGCAGGCACGACGCTCAAAACGCCAACGAGACTTTGCATCCCGTTAACTTCACATCGGACATCCTCACAAATAACCGCGCTTTGCAGGTCCGGAAGAATAGCGTCGGTCTTCATGATTAACGGATCACATCATTCCACGCATCAACAGCGTCAACAATCCGAGACCGAGCAAAATCCGGTATACCGCAAATGGCGCAAATCCACGCGCCCGCACCCAGTTCATAAACCATGCAACGACCGCCAGCGCTACGAAAAACGACACGAGGAACCCAATGGTCAGCACTATCCATTGATGCGCACCGATCGTAAGCGGCGCAATTTCTGTTTCGTGATGGTGCGGAATCACGGACTTAAGAAAATCATATCCGGTAGCAGCTGCCATCGTTGGCATCGAGAGGAAGAAAGAAAATTCGAGCGCAGCCGGACGCGACATACCGGCGATCTGCCCGGCTGCGATCGTCGACATGGAGCGCGACGTCCCGGGAAAAACAGCAGAAAGAATTTGTGCCGCCCCGATCCACACCGCCTGCGGCAGAGTCATTTCCTCCATGTGCATCGTTCGCGGTCGGGAAAAAACGGCGTCAACGATCCACATGACAATTCCACCGATGAGCAACGCCAGCGCCATCACCCAGAGGCTCTCCAAGTTTTTACCGATTACTTTCGCCAAAGCCCACGCCGGCACCGCCGTTACAACAAATGCGATCAATGTGAGACTCAGCGGATGCGTTAGGATGTTACGATTACCACGTTCACCGTTTGGAAATGTGCGAACAAACTGCACAATGCGGTGCCAAAAATAGACCGGTAAGGCGAGAATAGCGCCGAGCTGGATTACAATCGTGTACATTTTCCAGAAACCATCGTGTAGATCGATGTGCAGCAGTGCTTCGCAAATGCGCAAATGCGCAGTCGAACTCACCGGAAGAAATTCGGTTAATCCTTCGACGACGCCCAGGAAAAGAGACAGTAAATAATCGTACATTTCGTTAAAAACTTGGAGAGTTGAAGCTTTAAAGGGCCAGAATTAATAGCGCGAATGTTCCAAAACTGATCTGCTACAGGCCGCGATTTCTTTCGTTACGTTTTTAGTCGGAGCGCTCCCCGCCGCTTACAAAGCCTCCGCTCCCCGTTCGCCGGTTCGGATCCGCACCGCTTCTTCGACCTCAGTGAGAAAGATTTTGCCGTCGCCGATTTTTCCGGTCTTAGCCTTTTCCAGAATCGCTTCGACGGCGCGTTGCGCGCGATCATCAGCGATGACGATCTCAAACTTTATTTTTGGAAGAAAGTCCACGGTGTACTCAGTGCCGCGATAAATCTCGCTGTGCCCCTTCTGCCGGCCAAATCCTTTGACCTCGCTCAGAGTCATTCCTTCCACACCTGCCGCGATGAGCGCTTCTCGCACCGGCTCGGCTTTGAACGGTTTGATAATGGCTTCGATTTTTTTCACCGCGCCAGATTAAACCTGCCCGCATTCCAAATGGCAAGCCCGCGGGATTAATTCGAGAAACACAAGGAGTTCAGCATCACATTTTCCGGCCGAATTTCTTTTCCAGTTCGGCCATCGAAATCTGAATCATTGTTGGACGCCCGTGGGGACAGCAATAAGGCAGGTCGCAGGCAAGCAAATCGCGGATTAATTTTTCTACCTCAGGGTAACGCAGCGGATCATTGGCTTTGACAGCGTGGCGACAAACCGTTTTGGCGATCATTTCTTCGCCCAAACGCATGGCTGAAGCGCTATTGCCCGCACTCTTTAGATCGTCAATCACTTTGCGCATAAATTGCGCCGGGTCTGAGACGTCCAAAAACGCGGGAACACTGTCGATTTTGAACGTGCCGGGTCCGAAACTCTCAATGGCAATTCCCATTTTTTGCAGGATTGCCACGTTACGCTCAAGCCAATCGGCATCGCGCGGCGGCACGTCGAACGTTTGGGGCAGTAGAAGCTTTTGCGTGGGGACACCCTGTTCCTCCATTCGGCGCCGCAATTCCTCGAACAGGATTCGTTCGTGCGCGGCATGTTGATCCACAAGGACAAGCCCATCCGCATTCTCCATGAGCACGTACAGCTTGCCGAGCACACCAATGATTTCGAATTGCTGCTCAGCGGCTCGGCGAGTCTGCGACTGTATGGCTGGCGTGCTGGCTGGCGACTGCTCGCGCGTGGGAGTCTGAGACGGTCTGCCGATAGCGGCCAGACCGGAGTCGTCAGGCCTCGCCGACACGGCGGCGGAGAGGTCGCTTCCGGCCCCAACCACGTTGAGATGCGGTAAGTCGCGGTGCGCTTCCGTGGGAACGAAAACTTCAGGTCGCAGAGTTAAATCGGGTGCGGCTTTAGACGTAGCAGCGTCTGATGGCTGGGTTGGCGCGCGAAACTTTTCCTGCCATCCGAACCGAGCAGATTCTAATGTCTTTTGAATACAACGAACGATTGCTTCACGCACACCGTTCGCATCGCGAAACCGCACTTCTCGCTTCGCCGGATGCACATTTACATCCACAGCTGCGGGATCGAGCTCAAGGAAAAGAAAAGTCACCGGGTATTGCCCCTTCATCAACGCAGTGTGATATCCCTCGCGGATCGCCCCGGTGATCAGACTGCTCTCAATCGCGCGGCCATTTACAAAAACGAGTTGTTGACTTCGAGTCTGCCGGCTTACACCCGCCTTGCCGATAAAACCGGAGATTCGAATATCGGGCGAAGCGCCGTCACCGATTTCGACAAGATGCTT
Source organism: Candidatus Udaeobacter sp. (assembly GCA_035713885.1). Lineage (GTDB taxonomy): Bacteria > Verrucomicrobiota > Verrucomicrobiia > Chthoniobacterales > UBA10450 > Udaeobacter. Next base: position 17,372 of record DASTMV010000202.1, read on the forward strand.
CAACAACTCGACTCCGTACAAATCGCGGATGCGGTCGCTCAGGCTTAACGCAGCCGGCAACTGAAACAACATGCGATCATCGCGCGTCAACGAGAAGCCGATCTCACAATGACCGATTGCCTGCAGGTGAATTTGATGTTCGATGTTGCGGCTCTCAGTGTTCTCCGAACGGAGGAATTTCCTGCGCGCGGGCAGGTTGTAAAAAAGCGAGCGTACTTCGACTTGCGTCCCGGGAGCTTCACCACCGTCGCGCACAACTTCAATTTTGCCGCCATTGACGATAATTTCCGTCCCCGCGATTGCTCGTGCTTCACGCGTGGTCAGGCGAAATCGCGATACACTGGCGATACTTGGCACGGCTTCGCCGCGAAAACCGAGTGTATCGACCGCCTGAAGATCGGCAGCAGAACGAATCTTGCTTGTGGCGTGTCGTTCCAGCGAAAGCAACGCGTCATCACGATCCATCCCGCGACCGTCGTCAATTACGCGAACCAGCGAAATGCCACCGCGCCGAATCACAATATCTATCTTGCGAGCACCGGCGTCGAGACTGTTCTCTACCAATTCCTTCACCACGGACGCGGGTCGTTCTACCACTTCGCCAGCTGCCACCTGGCTGGCCACGATCTCAGGCAATAATCGAATCTGACCCATGCGGTTCGACTGTAATTGATCGCCCGGCAAAGCTCCAAGCACCAAGCTCAACTCCGGGGAAATTTCAAATTCCAGCCATCAGACAAGGCAAGTGCGCCATCCTGAATGAACCCAACGTGATTCACCTCTGCGTTTTGACTTGGCTGCAGCGTACCGGTATTTTAGGGATGATGATTAACGTCACAGACAACGCAGTGCGACACCTTCAGAGTTTGTTGTCGCAGCGATCAGAAAATTCGCAGAAAGGGCTTCGAGTTCACGTTGCCAGGGGCGGCTGTTCCGGTCTGCATTACGAGATGACGCTGGATGCGTGCAAAAATGGTGATGAAATAGTTCAGCGCAACGGCGTACAGTTTTTTATCGACGCGGAAAGTGTTTCATTCCTGCGCGGCGCGACATTGGATTTTACCGATGGTTTAACCGGCACAGGCTTTCGAATTGTGAATCCGAACGCATCGCGTACCTGCGGATGTGGTTCATCGTTCGAAGCCGCGCAGTCGGTTTCAGAATGATTCCCGACAGTTGAACTGATGGATTACGGCACTGATTCGTACGATTCGTACGACGAGCCCTACAGGCGTCCACCGCAGCGAATCAATTATTTTGCGTGGACGGTTGCGATTTTACTTTTGATGGGGCTTGCGCTGGCAGCCTGGCTGGGAAGCTTCTACATCTTCAATCAGCCCGAGCGACCCGACAGTTATCGAATCCTTCAAAAGCTGCACAAGATTGAGGCGCCGAAACGCTTCGAATTAACAGCTGCGCCGGTCGGTGAATTCCTTAGCGCAACCCAGCTTTATGAGAGGTACGTGGGTATGGGCGCTGCCGAGCTTGCGAAAAACAATGCGGAGCTCTTGCGTAATTACATCCGAAATTATCAACAAGTACGCGGGCTTGTGCCGTACGTGGTGGGCCGTTACACCATCATCGGTGTGCGCGAGCTCGGCCCCGAAGATGTATTTCCCTCGGGTATGGCGGCCTTGACGGCTGCCGTCGATAGCGGCGAGTTGCTGATGGAGCATGTTTATCCGGCTAGTCCCGAAGCCCTGCCGCTGATGAAACAGACGCTCTCTGTTGGGCTGCAAGTGAAACTGGAACGGACGCATGACATTTCTGCCGTCGTTCACGCTGAACGTTTAGTTGATGGCCGAATTCTGGTAACAGCTGTTCCGTTGCTGTACGGAAGTTACACAGTGACACGTGGCTTGGGCACATTTCGTCTTGAGCCACCCTTCAGCCTTAATCTCGCCGCGGGTTGGCCCCTGTTTAAATCGCAGGAACGCGCTTCAATCGAAAAACGGCTGGCCGAATACCGGCAACAAGTAGCAGCGGCGCAGTCCGGCCCGCTATCCATACCCGGGTTGGCCGGGAGCACTACTCCGCCGCCAGCCAGAAACGAGTTGGTCCGCATCGAACAAGCCAGGCCTGTTGCGCCATCGGCCATGGCGCCACCAGTGCTTGCCGCCAATAACAAGCTCGCCAAACCGACGCCGGTTCTAAAGGGAAGGAGAGGCAAAAAACAAAAACTGGAATCTCCTGCGCCTGCAATGTCCCCCGCACAGCCGGTCGTTGCTCAAAATAAATCCGTGCCAACTGCAACGCCGATCACCGTTGCGTCGGCGCTCGCTCCTCCGAAAGATCTAAATCTTCCCTACGCTACGCCGGCGCCTGCATCAACACCTTCCGTAGTTGGAGCAGGGGCGGTCCCGCAAGGCTCATCCGCTGGGGTGGCTGACGCAGTGCCGGTCTTGCCTGCCCAACCCGTTCTGCCCGATTCGTCCAATGTAGCTCTGGCCTCAAACGCAGGAGGCGGCAGTTGGAAGACATTTGCGCCTGGCAAAATGCCGCTGGGGAGACTCATCGCCACCAGCGACCTGAATGACGTGGCTGATCGTGGACTTGCTGGAGAACGCATTTATTTGAAAGGCCAATTCGTGGTCAGTTTCGCGGAAGCGAACAAGGCTGTATTGCGTCCGCGCTCCACGTTAACGAGCAAGGTCCTGCACTTCGGCGGTGGTTCGTCGACGCGCATCATTGTGGAATTCCCGCGCGGTTACACTCCTCCATCACAAGGCGCGGTTGTGAATCGGGATGAAATGCGGCCCTATGAGATCACCGAAGTGCGCAAGCAGGAAGACGGACAGCTCAATGTCTTTGTTCGTGAAATCATGCAGCCGAAGTGATCGGCCCACACCCTAACGCACTTCTACGTGTGTTTGCCAGATTCGAACGAATCTGGCCTTCAGTCGCAGCGCCTACTCGGTGCGTGAACGCAGGATGACTTTGCCATCGCGTACTTCGATCGTGCCGATCTCGTATGCGTTTCGCTGTTCGGCAAGATAGTCTCGCAGTTGTCTGGAACGGTATTTCCAATTTAGAAAATCACCCGGCACCTGTTCGCCATTAATCGTAATCCGGCTGAACTGCGGGTTTTCCAGTGGCTGAGCGCCGTTTAATGCAATGATCACATCGCCATTGAAATAGTAGCCAGGCCTACCGAGAAAACTTCCGATCGGAGTGCTCGCCTGGAGCCGGAGCTGATTGCCTTCAACTGATGCAAACACTTTATCGCGCGCGTCATCATTTATCGCGATTAAGCTATTAATATCATCCCCACTCAACTCGATTTCAGCCGATTGACCGGCGCGCGCTCTCTGTTCGAAATCCTGCCATCGTTCCCGAGCACTTTGCATCTGTTGGTCCGAAGCGTTGAATTCAGGAACGGGCGTTGCCGCTTCGGCGATCGAACGCGTTTTGGCCAGCCAGAAACTGCCGTAAAACAATGCCGAGTTACGATGAAGTCCCCAGTACATTCCTGCAAAGCAGGCGATTGCCAGTACGATCGCAAATACCAAAAAGGTTAGGCAGCCTCGCGCGAAACACCCCAGGCCTTTTCTTTGCGGCGGCGCTTCAACCCAGGTGTTCATCGATAAAGAATGTCCGCTGGATGATTACTTGTTACATCGGTGAAATGCGCTTCTCCGAGCGCGTGACGGTATGCGCTCGAAACGCAAACCGCGATTCCACGTTACACGATTCAACGCGCCGCTACCTTCGCCTGCGCGTCCATCAGTTTCTGGTACAAGGCGCGTATGCCATCGGACAGCACGCGCGCGCCACCAATCATTGGCATGAAATTCGTATCTCCGCTCCACCGAGGGACAATATGAATATGCAAATGATCGGGCACACCTGCACCCGCACATTCGCCGAGATTCAAACCGATGTTGAATCCCTGCGCCTTTACTGCAGCGCGTAAAAGCGCCTGGGCATACACGACCAAATTCCACAACTCAACGATTTCATTCTCCCCGAGCGCCGAAAGGTCTGCGACCTTTCGATAGGGCACGGCCATGAGGTGCCCGACGGTGTAGGGATAGCGGTTCATTATTAGAAAGGAATTTTTGCGGCGCGTGATCACAAGGTGCTCCGCATCATCGCTAGTCCGCGCCGCCGTTTCGAGAAAGTCGCGGTCGCGCGGTTCCTTCTCGAAGTATTCCACCCGCCACGGAGCCCAGAGCGTCTCCAGTTCTTTGTTTGGAAATTGTTCTTTCGTCATCTGTTTCGTCCATTGAAACTAAAATCCTCCGTTTCAAAGTCGAGCCGCCATTTCTCGTTATTTCTGGCGTACTTCAGTAATCGAAAAGTAACTGGGTGACCGACGGATGAATTCCGGCCTGATAATTTAAGGCGGAGGCAAAAGAAACCCTCGGGTGTCGAACCGCCTTGTTGTCGAACTTCGACAAATAAAGCTTGACTATTGTAGAAGCATGACAATAAGGTGCCCAATGGACAAGGAGCGAAATGAACTTCTCCAGGGGACTCTCGATCTGCTCATTCTGCGTACGCTCGCGACCTGCGCTTTGCACGGCTGGGACATTTCCAAACGCATCGCCGTCATTTCCAAGGACCGTCTCTCACTTAAGCAAGGATCACTTTATCCGGCACTGCATCGCCTGGAGGAGCGGGGATGGATTGAAGCCGAGTGGGGTGTGTCGGAAGCGGGGCGGAGGGCAAAATTCTATCGTTTGACTCGACGGGGCCGCAAAGAACTGGAGGCTGAGAAAGCCCATTGGCTGTCCTTCGCTACGGCGGTGCAAAGCGTTCTGGAAATGGAATAACCGATGATGTTTTCCGAAACCTTGCGTTGGTTGCGAACGAAATGCAGTCGCCTTTTCCGCCGTGGCAAGTCGGAAGCAGCCCTCGATACCGAAATCCAGTTTCATCTGGATCAACTGATCGCTCAGTTTGGCGAGGAAGGAATGACAGAACACGAAGCGCGGCTGGCGGCACAGCGCGAGTTTGGTAATACGGGAGTTTACCGCGAACAAATTCGCGATACCTGGCGGCCGCCGCAGTTGTCTGAACTTTGGCGCGCATTGCGTTTCGCTGTGCGTTCGCTCTCGAGAAGCCGCGGCTTTGCTTTGCTCGCGATCATCACACTTGCTCTTGGGATTGGCGGAAACACGATGATGTTCAGCGCGTTTACTTCCATCATCCAGAAGCCGCTGCCGTATCCGGCGCAGGAACAATTGGAGCGGTTCTATCGCGCTACGCCGCAAGACGCATCAGGTGACTTTTCAGCGGCGGATTTTTATGATCTGCAGCAAGCGGCGGCGAATTATGGAGAAGTTGCCGCCTACACACCATCGGATTGCAGTTTGTCGGAACCCGGTCAGCCCGCGGAGATGGTGTCTGGAATACGTTGCACGGCAAACTTGCTCAAGCTTCTCGGCGTACCCCCGCAATTGGGCCGGAGCTTTTTGCCTAACGAGGACCTTCCAGGAAACGACCGCGTTGTGGTTATCAGTGAACGTTGTTGGCAAAAACGCTTCGGCGGGAAAAACGATATCATCGGCCGGACACTGCGGGTCGATGGTCAACCGCATCAAATAGTAGGCGTGTTGCCGGCATCGTTTAATGACTGGCGGCATCTGGGATGGGTCGATTTTTTCCGGCCGCTCGGGTTGGATAAAGATCAAATGGTTGATCGAAGAGAGACGCTCCTGCGAGTGATAGGAAGGCCCTCTTTCTCGTTGTCACGCGCGCAAGCGGACGCGTTCATCGCAAACTTCGGAGCGCACCTTGCGAAAGATTTTCAAGAAGTGAACGCCGGCAGTTCCTGGCGGGCGGTTCCATTGGTATCGACTACCCATGGCAGAAGTGCCCCGGCAATGCTCAAAATGTGCATCGGCCTCTCGGCTTTTGTCCTGCTCATTGCCTGCTCAAATCTGGCAAATTTTCTTCTCGCCCGAACCATCACACGCTCGCGCGAGTTCGCCGTCCGTTCTGCCCTGGGGGCGTCGCGCGGCCAATTACTGCGACCGCTCGTGGCAGAAACATTCTTGCTCACACTCGCCGGAGCGATGCTGGCGATGCTCGTTGCGCGGTGCGGCGCCGACTGGCTTTCCTATCGCTCGATCGGCGAGAATGGCGAGGCCGTTACTCTTCTTTTCAATTGGTCCGTCTTGGCATGGGCCTTCGGTGCGTCGCTGATTACTGCGATCGCTTTCGGGATGGCATCGGCGCTCTTTGCCTTGCGACTCAATGTCAACGACGCATTGAAAAGTGGAGGACGTGGGATGACCGCAAGCCGGGGCCATCAGCGGTTCCGCCAATTTCTAATCATCGGCCAGTTTGCGCTCGCAATGGTATTGCTTGCGGGCGCAGCCGTTTTTATCCGCGGCCTCGACGACCTCAACCATCGCCGCGGCGGTTGGCAATCCGAACATCTCATCACGGGAACGATCGCTCTGTCCGCCGCCACTTATCGCGACGACGAGCGCATTACGAACTTTCATCGTCTGATGCTCGGCCGGCTTGAAGCGATGCCGGAGGTGGCATCAGCCAGTGTTTCATCTTTCACACCATTTTTCGATTGGCCAGACATACGCAAATATGTGGTGCAGGGGCGCGCTCTTCCTTCACCAGGCCGCGAGCCGGCGGCTGAAGTGAACACTGTCAGTTCGCACTATTTTGAAACAGCTGGGACACGCCTCCTCGCGGGACGCTCTTTTGACGATCGTGACACGGCGACTTCTCCGAAAGTGGTCGTTATTAGCCAGGCTACTGCTCGCGGGTTATTTGGAAATGAAAGCGCGCTCAAAAAACGGCTCGCGCAAACAGGAAGCGACCCATTGGAATGGGCCGAGATCATCGGCATCGTTGCGGACGTCAAATCGGTGACGCCTGAAGCTCCACCGGTGTCATTTCAAATTTACGAGCCGATGACACAGCATCCCATTCGCTATAATGAAATCCTGGTGCGCACCGTGAGTTCCGCGCCAGCTGGCGCCGTGGATGACATTCGCAACGTGATCACCGCGCTTGATCACGATCTTCCGGTGCGTCACCTCCAACCAGTCGATGCCGCAATCGATCGCGCGAATTATCAGATCGCGATTCTGCGCGACATTCTCACCTTGTTTGCCCTGCTCGGGCTTTGTCTGGCGTCGATTGGAATTTATGGCGTCATTGCGCGCACGATGGCACAGCGGACTAACGAGTTTGCTATCCGCGTCGCTCTTGGTGCGCATGTCCGCGACATTTGCCGGCTCGTTCTTGTTTCTGGTGTGAAGCTGGCGCTTCTTGGCTCCGCAATCGGAGTGATTGGAGCACTGGGTGTCACGCAGATTTTGGCTGCCTGGAACTCCGGGATGCAGTTAAACAGCGCGTCGATCCTGCTTGGCACGACGGTCTTCCTGGTGGTGGTTGCGCTTGTAGCTTGCTGGCTGCCAGCCCGACGCGCCGGACGGATCAATCCGATTGACGCTTTGCGCGCGGAATGAAACGCAGATTTGATCAGAAAAGAACCTGACAGGACAAATCAGGCTCCACCGCGTCGGCACAATCATGATGGGCAGTGGCATATTGACCTTCAGCCAAAGAATCGCAAGCTTGTCGGCATGTCTAACTCGAATACATCTGTACAGCCATATCTGTTTTTCAACGGTCGGTGCGAAGAGGCGCTGGAATTCTACCGCAGCGCTGTTGGAGCGGAGGTGGAGATGCTCAGCCGTTTCAAGGACGCGCCTGAACAAAGCATGACGCGCCCCGGAACGGAGAACAAAGTCATGCATGCCAGCTTCCGTATCGGTGAAACACTTCTTATGGCTTCGGACGGCAGGTGTGACGGCGTACCGCGCTTCGAAGGTTTCTCGCTTTCAGTTGTCGTACCGAATGAGGAAGAAGCCGAGAAAGTGTTCAAGGCGCTCTCGGACGGCGGCACGACCACAATGCCTCTTGCGAAGACATTTTGGGCGCCCAAGTTCGGAATGCTTGAAGACCGGTTCGGCGTCGGCTGGATGGTGTCGGTTCAGCACAAACCGTAGCCATCAACGAGTCTTCAGATCAGGCTAATCGTTGGTTAGACTCCCATGATCTCCGTGACTTTGCTGCTGAGAACCTATCGAGAGTAAGATGAACATCGAGAAACTACATATCGGTATGAAAGTGCGCCATCCGCAATACGGCGTTGGCATCGTGAAATCGTTGTCCGAGAAGACCGCCGAGATCGCGTTCGACGACGGGCAGCGAACGATTGCCCCGGCATCCAGCGATCTCCAACCTGCGGAGCCGACGGCCACATTGAGCGAGTTAGAAATGCCGCTAGCGAATCTGATTCGCGACACTGCGCACGCTATGATCGAAGCGCTTGGACTCCAACCACAGGACGCACTAGTGGAAGGTCTGGCGAATCGATGGCAACGCGGGACGCTGGTCATGCAATCTTCTGACACTTCGCTGCAGCCTAAAGAAGTTCCGCTCGAGACATTCTTCCACAAAATCGTCATGATTCGGAATAATTTGCGAGTTCTCGAGCAGAAGGTGAATGCGAGCGAGAAACTGAGCGAAGCGGACAAGTTCGACTTACAACAGTACATCACGCGCTGTTACGGATCACTCACCACCTTCAATATCCTGTTCAAAAACAAAGACGATCAGTTTCGAACCAGTCCAGTGAACGGCTGAAACGTATCCCCAATCCGCAACCGAGGGTATCGTCTCGGTTAGACAGAAGGCAAAGCTATGGCTCAAAATAGCGAGCAGGCTCGAAAGGTCGTGAATTTCAATGGAAAATCCGCGATCCTGTTATGTCATCTATCACAACAGCGGAAATCTTACTGCGACGCGTTTCAGATATAAACAGGAATCCCCGGAATGCCGACGTTCCGCAATAGACCGTCGCCATTCTCGGCGTCGCTTTTGACGCGATTTGGACAACGTAGCCGCCGTCATGTTAAAACGGACTCATCAAAACGTTAGCTGCGGCCTTTTCTTCGGTTAATCCTCTTGACCGGCGAATGCGAAAGCGCAAAAACTACGCATATGCCCCGAAGACGCTGGCTAAAATGAAATTAGAATCTTCTGCGCTTTTGATGATTCAAGAAACTACCGATCATTTTAGAATGGCGGCGGAATCAGATCATTAACATGGCTGCCCAGTTGCCGTCTCCAGTCATCTTTATTCCCGGCATCATGGGAAGTGTCTTGCGGGATCAATATCCAGTGGACCCAGAGGCCGTTTGGTCGCCACTGAAACTTCTAATTAAATCTTACGAGCGAATTACGCTTCATCCATCAGATGTCCGCTATGAGCTGATAGAACCGGCGCGAATAAACGCGGACCAGGTGTTTGTTCTTATTTATGGCGAAATCATCGAAGAGATGCGCCACAACCTTACTCCGCAAGCGGACCGGCCTGTGCCGGTGTATCCGTTCGCTTACGACTGGCGTCAGCCGTTGGAGTCGATCGAGGCTGATCTGGCCGCCTTTGTCGATGAGGTCATCGACCGGACCAAGCTTTTGATTCATTACCACAAGGCGGGTTATGGCGAAAAAAAATTTCCGGCAACGGTGAGCCTGGTAGCGCATTCGATGGGTGGCCTCATCGTCGCCGGATATATACAGAAATGCGGTGAGGCGAAGATAGACAAGGTCGCGAGTATCGCATCGCCTTTCCGTGGCTCGCTGGAAGCGATTTCAAAAGTAACATCCGGTGTGGGCGCCCTTGGCACATCGCCGAGCAGTTCGCGTGAGAGAGAAGCGGCCAGGGTCACGCCTGCGCTGTATTATTTGCTACCCTCCTTTAAAGGCGCAGTCACAGCCGACGAAGGATTCTCGGACGATCTCTTCGTGCCGGAATCATGGCAGCCGGGGGTAATCCAAACGCTTGCATCATTTATTCGGATGTATGGATTGGAGTCAGGCCCTCCTCAAGCTCGGGCCATCGAATTGTTGAGGTCAATGCTCGACCGCGCTTGGAAACATCGTACTCGAATTGAAAAGCTAACGCTAAAGAACTCAAAAACGTGGCTGGCAATCGTCGGCCTCGATGAAACCACGCGCGTCGGGATGCAAATCAAGAGCGATGGTGGTAAGCCATGGTTCGAGCTCGGAGACGTTCGGAACGAGTGGCACAAGGGCAATCCTGCAACCGACATTTATACCGGTGACAATACCGTGCCTTACCTGGGAGCGCGTTCCAATTTTATCCCAGTTGAAGAGCTTGTTTGTGTCACCCCGGCCGATTTCGCATTCTGGGAATTCAAAGACAAATTGCTGGAGAAAGGAGGGTTCCATTCCACTTTGCCTAACATGAATCTTGTGCAACGACTCGTCGTCAGCCATCTGAAGGGAGAAATTTACGGAGATGTTTGGGGACGACCAGCACCGGATCTTGATCTCGCACAACATCCGTGGGACCCGCCAATTTCAGGCTTGCGAGCAGCGTAACGAGTCTGACTTAATTTAGGCAGCAAATAGCGAGCAACAGAGGACCACTTGCTTTCGTCGCCGCAATTGAGGAAGCGGGTTGTGCGATAGAAGGTGAGATGACAAGGGTAGGGACTGAGTTTCCTGTAGAGCCAGCCGTGTCGGCGGCAATTCTCAATATGCGCAGGCGTCGCGCTCGCCGTTACAGCTTAAGCCCTGCGCTTCATTACCGAAATAGGTTGCTGCAATTTTCATAAGAGGCTATTTCTGAAGGCTGCTTATGCCCAGTCTAATCAGAAAACTTTTCCGTAAATCCGATGCGCCTAGAGACGGCCTCACCCAACCCCAACGTGAGGCGATAGTCGATTTGTTAAACTATTGCATGTACGCCGACAATTTGGTCATGCTCGCGGAGGACAGGTTGATCGCGGACACGGTCGCGAGGTTCAATTGGGACCCGAAAGTACCTTTCGATCAGTTCGACGTCAGATCGATTGATAACGCACGGAACGCGACAGAAAATCAGGGATACAGAGATCGATTCCTGACTTCGATAAGGGACAGGCTTGATACCGCGGCAGTAAAGGGGAAAGCATTAGCCTTGTGCCAGGAGCTCTTTCTCGCAGATGGTGCGCGTTCTGATGAAGAAGACGCCGTGCTCCAAAATCTGAGAAAGCTGCTCGAATAATTCGCGCAATTTTTTCGCTCTAGCTGCAACGGATGGAGGCAACGGCGGGGCTTTCTAGTCGATCCACCTTGCGTCGAGCAAAGATGATCACTGCGTCGAGAAAGCTCTTGACCGGTTCAATAATGTTTGCAAGCTCATTTCCGCTTCAGCCGGAGGATTTTATATGCCCAGAACTCTTAGTGCGATGCTACACGCGATAACTCCCTTATTGATCACAGGAGTCATGCTGCCGACCACGCCATCATGGGGGGCCTCGCTTATCAAGACCGTTCCAGTGGGTCATAATCCGAGGCAGGTCGCGATCGATCCCGCGGCGCATAACGTTTATGTTGTGAACCGCGCCTCGAACACAGTGTCGGTGCTTGATTCGGAAACATTGGCGGTAAAGAAAACGATCGCGGTTGGTACTGCCCCGTCCGCGGTCGCTGTTAACCCCCCTGCTGGCATGGCATACGTCGCTAACTCTAGCTCTGGAACAGTGAGCGCGATTAGCGGAACTCAGGCAGCAGTCACCTGGACAGTCGGCGGCGCTCCAGCCAACGTAGCCGTAGATAGTAGCTTGAACGAGGTCTATGTCACTGATACCTCGGGAAATCATGTGGTCATCCTGGACGGGACGCATGGAACAATCCTGGCAAGCCTGCCGATGCCGTCGCGGCCAATGGCGATGGCGCTTAACATCGCCACCCACGATCTGTTCGTAGCCTGCGCTTCTGGCTCTGTCGTCGTGATCGATGGTTCGCTAAAGCAGATCATCCATACCGTTAACAGCCTGCCAGCGGGCGCTACCACGATCTCGGTGGACCCTGTGACAAATGTCGCCACCATCGAGAGCCCCACTGCCAACATGCATACCGCGATAGACGCAGCTCATGGCTATGCCGTGACTGAACAGGCTGCTGATTCCGGTGCAAAGCCGATCGCGAGTGCTTTTGACCCGGGCGAGGAACTTTTCTTTCAGGCTGATAGCGGCGATGGAAATATCTTTTTCGCGGATGGAACCGGCATAATCAATTTCGGGGATGCTTATGGCACGATGGAGGCAGGCGCCGGTGTGCTCGCGATTGGGCCCGCCACCAATCAGATGGCCCTGGCCTATCCAGCGGGTGACTTTATTTTTCTCATCGACCTGCTCAATCCACTCTTTCCTGAAAATTATCATCTGCTTACCGCTGGCTCGAATCCGACCGGGCTCGTTTTTGATCCGCTCACGGACAAGCTATTTGTAACGAACGCCGGCGATAACACAGCCAGTGTTTTCGATGTCACGCCCACCACGGCCGTGCCATCTTATATAAGCAACCATGGCGGCCTTAACTACAATGTGGTTGAAGCTAACCCTGCCACTGGCATCACCTATGCGGCTCACAACAGCCTCTATGCTATCAATGAGGCCGCGGCTGGAGCGGGCTACAACGGCGGCGGCGGGAACACCGCAGGTGTCACTACCATTCCAATGGGAAGCGTCCAGACCGCGGGCCTGGCAGTGAATTCCGCTACCAACAAGATCTATGTTGCAGACGGTAGTTTTTTTTATTCGGTTGATGGGGCGAGTAACATCGCGACCGTAATTACCGGCCTTCCTCCTACCGCTGATATTAATGCCGTTGCGGTGGATTCAGCTTCGAACAAGATTCTGGCTTGGGATTCGATCAACGGCGCGGTTTATATTCTTAATGGAACCACCAACGCGCTCCTTAACACAATCCCCGTTAACGTGACGTCGACCGCGTCGCTTCTCGTCGATGCCGCCAAAGATCGGGCTTATCTCATCGGTAATTTGACCACCGTGATCGATCCTGCGGCAGGAACGATTGTCACGACTATTCCCACTGGAGTACAGGACATATTCTCGGCGATCAACCCAAACGCCAGCCGTCTTTACGCGGTTTATTCCAGAACGATTTACGTTGTCGATACAACTTTGAACACAGTGGTCACCTCGTTTACTCTGGACAACAGCAACACCGTAACCGCGCTGGGTGTTAATCCAGTGACCGGGAACTACTATATCGGAGTCAACCGTGGTGGTCTCGTTCAGAATCATGTGCTGGTGTATAGCGGCACATCCAACACCTTGCTCTTTGACTTATCACAGACAGACCATCCCGAGATAACCGGCGCGGTGGACATCAAAGCTGATGTCCTGACAAATAGAGTCTATGTCGGCAGCGATAACGGCTCGTCCACATCGGCCCTGGCTATTATTGATGGTAACACCGCAGCGGTCTCTGCGCTCCCGCCAAGTTCATTTGAATTAAACGCTGCGGCGGTCGGCATCGATCTTGGCACCGGCCTGGTCGCCGGGACGGGCTACAACTATACCACCCTCTGGTTTGCGACTACTGATGTGACCGGGCAAGCAAAAGTTCCGATCTCGGTTACCATGTCGGGAGTTAGAGATGCCTTTACAATTGCCACCACGCCGATCTTCCGCACCACCAACACCCGGCCGACTTTCAAGATTACCGCCACCAGCAACTTTCCACAGAACGCCACCGCGCTCGTGCCAGTGCACGGTTTCTATCAAGTCGATGGATGGCAGGGGAAATGGACACCAGTTACACTCACTCCCAACGGAGCTACCGCGACCGCGAGGATCAGGCTTCCCGCGCAGACAACCGGCCGGCACATTCTCTATTCCTATGCGGCTGACGGCGATGTTGCCACCGTTCAGGCCGGTAACTCGCCGAACTCACCAGTTATCAGTCCCATCGGATCAGTCGTTTTCACCGTAGAGCATTGAAGTAGCAATGTCTCTGCGAAATAGCGATCACTCCATCTCGTAACAACCCAGGTCTACTCTCGAACCAGCCGGCAGCGGCCTCATCGTTCCCTCGATATCGCGTGGCGGAGCGAACTGGTTGTCGCCGGCATTAAGGCAAGGCGATGTCGGCTGCAGATGGAAATCGAGCGGAGACACAAATAGTGGGTCAGCATCGAGATTGCCATTCCCTGGAGGGTTATCCCGGTCGTCGGTGAAAGAGACAGCGGCAGGCTTTGAGAAACTATCGATCTCGGGACCGTTACCGGGATTCCAAAGAATGGAATTAGCCACTACGGCGGTGTCAGTAACCAGCGAAGAGAAATAGAGTGCGGTGCCGTTGGTCGCGGCGCCGTCAGTTCTCTTGTTGTAACCGATTGAGGAAGAAAAAATCCGAAGCGTGGTGCCTTCGCTATAGAAATAGACCGCCGCCCCAAGTAACGTGAGTGTGCTGTTCTGCGGCGTCGAGAGATTGTTCGCGATCTTGCAATCGACGATCCGGACATTCGAGAGATAACTGAAAACGCCCGTTCCCTTGATAGCCGCGAAGCCCACGGGGAGCGAATCGTCGGTTTGCGCCCGGTTTTGTTCCACCTTTACCGACTCCAGGACGAGGTCGCTCGCGTAATCGTAAATCGTTCCCAGGCCGACTTCGCCTACCTCGATCCGATTACCTCTTATCTCCGTATTCTTCATGACAAGCGGAGCGCCGTCGAGATGGATCGCAGCTCCGTCGCCGCTCGTAACCGCCGAGACGCTATTGGACAAAAAAATACAACCTTCAATCCGATTGACCAAACCTGCGGGCGTCGAGACGATGCTGACTCCGGCTCCGCCCCCATTATTCTGAATCGCGAAGCTGCTGGCGATCGCATTTGCATCGATCACGCATCGGGAAAGCCGCAGAGCGCCGTTACTCATAAAAATGCCGGCGCCCGTTTCCCCGGTATGAGCAGGCACATCGAGAAATCCGTGTGTGATGACAAAGCCCGAGATCTCAGCGGCGAACGCGCCGCCGCCGTCCGCTTCGATATCGATCACCCGGCCGGCAGACGCCCCGTCAATCGTCGGCCGGTTGCGATTTGCCGGATCGCTTAGGAGACGCAGATCGCTGGTCTGCGGCCAGACGATATTCTCGGTATAAGTGCCTTCCGCAACGAGAATGGAATCACCGGGACTGGCGGCATCGAGGGCTCTTTGAATGGTCGCGAAGTCGGCCGGCACATGAAGCACGTTGGCGCTCGCCGCGCAACAGCAGGTGACAAAAATGACCGAACCGATCCAAAGAATGGAGTCTACAAAGCGGCGTTCGAATGAGGACAAAAGCTGATAATTTTGATTGCTTAACATAATATTAGTCGAATTGATTGGTGTATCGGAGCGCAAGCACTCGTCTCGATGGCGGCTTCGCGCAAGCCAATGGAGGTAACAAATCCGTTACGCGATTGAGCTGCTCTTCGTCTGGATCCCTGACGCAGCGTCGTTGTAGCCGCCTTGCTCCGTCGAGGCGTTTTTACGATCGTGGTGGCGAGCGCTTAGTCGCCGATCAGGTGCTTGGCGCCAGTCTTCTATCGCGCGACCACGTGAGGCGAAGCCTTTTACGCGGAAAACAGCGTTTGCTCGAAACTCTGTTCCCAGCCAGAATCAACAGCGTCATGATGATGGAAAAAATTTTCTCGAACAATCGCGCGGCATTTAAGATGCAAATCGCTCTCCGAAAACGCGTGCTTCGCCTCGCCTTCAGCCTACTCCTGACAACTACCGCACTCGTCGTTCAAGTCGAAGCGGCCTCGGACAAAAGTTCCGAGCCCGAGTCGAAGGATAAGCCTACGCCTGCTGCAACGCCCAACTTCAAGCCCGAATCCGTCACCAGCACGGGCACGGTGACTATAGGAGGCAGCCCAATCGAGTATCAGGCCGTGGCCGGCACGCTCGTCGTACATCCCAAAGGCTGGGACGACGCAACTCCGAAAGGGGACCGGCAAAGCAAGGAGGAAGAAAGTGAGGAAAACGAACAGGCGCCTAACGAGCAAAAGAATCCGACGGCCGAAGCTTCGATGTTCTACGTGGCCTATACCAAAAAGAATGTCGAACCCAACAAACGTCCAGTGACCTTCCTGTTCAACGGCGGACCTGGCTCTTCGACGGTGTGGCTGCACATGGGCGCCTTTGGACCTCAGCGGGTGATCACCGCCGACGACACGCATACTGCTGCAGCGCCTTATCAAATTGTTAACAACGACTACAGCCTGCTGGACGCGAGCGACCTGGTATTCGTGGATGCTCCCGGCACCGGCTTCAGCCGCATCGCCGGTAAGAACAAAGAGAAAGAGTTTTATGGCGTGGATCCGGACGCGCACGCGTTCGCGGAATTCATCGTGGCATATCTCAGCAAGTATGGGCGGTGGAACTCACCCAAGTACATTTTCGGTGAAAGCTACGGAACGCCGCGCTCTGCCGTGCTGGTGAACCTGCTCGCACAGGAATACAACGTTGACGTGAACGGCGTGATCATGCTTTCGCAGATCTTGAACTTTGACTTGAGCGTGGACGACCCCGAAGGCAATCCTGGAATTGATCTGCCTTACATCGTGGCATTGCCAACCTATGCTGCCAGCGCGTGGTACCATCATAAGTTGCCCGGGCCGAATGCTCCCGCCGCGCTCGAACCTTTCATCAAAGAAGTGGAAGAGTTCGCCACGCACGACTATGCGCGCGCTCTAATGCAAGGAGCGAGTCTGCCGAAAGCCGAACGCCAGGCCATTGCTGAAAAACTGCACAACTACACAGGCCTTCCCGTTAGCTACATTCTCAAGGCCAATTTGCGCATCGACGGCGGCGAGTTTGCAAAAAACCTCGAGGATGCTACCGACACCACCACAGGCCGGCTCGACACGCGTTTCTCAGGCCCCACCATGGACCCGCTGAGCAAGAAGGCCGACTACGATCCACAAGCAGCCGCCATCAGCTCCGCCTATGTCTCTGCTTTCAACGATTACGTGAGGAAATCTTTGCACTACGGCCAGGACAAAAAGTATCTGCCTGAAATTCCGTTATGGAAGTTTTGGAATTTCCAGCATCAACCGCCGGGAGCGGACCGGCCGTTGCCGCAATCGACCAACACCATGCCTGATTTGGCCACGGCCATGAAATACAATCCGGACCTCAGAATTCTTCTAACGGGCGGTTACTTCGACCTGGCCACACCGTATTACGAGGGCTGGTACGAGATGCACCACCTGCAAATCCCGGAAAGGCTTCAGGACCACATTGACTATCGCTACTATCAGTCGGGCCACATGGTGTACGCCCATCAGGAATCGCTTAAGGCTCTACACGACGACGTGGCCGCGTTCCTCCATTCGACCGATCACCTCAGCAAATGAAGTCCCAATCAGCCGTACTTCTCGCAGCCTAACGAGGAAGTGCTTCAAAACTGAGGCCGCCCCTCGAAGAATCTGCGCTTTCTTCCTCTAGCTCGCATCGATATGTCCGAAAACCTTTTGACAGCGCTCAAGCAACCGCGGCGCTTCCATCCGCTTTGTCCAGGCCGCGAAGGCCGGCGTCGGACCGCGCCAGCGCAGCGTCTCTACCTTTTTGAAGAGCGGCGCATCGGTGCGCAGGGTCGCGAGTCTCTTGAACAGCAGCGCGACATCGCGCTGTTTTCGAAGAATGTTTGACGGGAATTGTTCGATCTGACCGTAACGATTCAAAAGCTGGGCAGCGGTCCTGGAACCAATCCCAGGGATACCGGGGTAGCCGTCGGCTGCGTCACCTACCAGCGCGAGCAGATCCGGTATGAGCGGTGGATCGACGCCGAATTTTTCGCGTACTCCAGCCGCATCGCGAATCGTTTTGCGCCGGCCGTCGATCTGCACCACGCGCGTACCACGCACGCATTGCGCCAGGTCCTTATCGGGCGTCCAGATGGCGACCTTCTGCACTTTCTTGTCCTTCGCCGCGAGATGCGCGGCCGAAGCCAGCGCATCGTCGGCTTCGAGCTCTATCATCGGCCAGACAACCACGCCCATCGCCGCAAGCGCCTCCTCGAGCGGATGGAATTGCGAGAAAAGCGCAGGCTCGATACCGGCGCCAGTCTTATAGTCCGCCCAAAGCCGATTGCGGAACGACTCGATCACGTGATCGGTGGCGACGCCGAGATACGAGTCTCCGTTCTCCAACATTTGGAGCACGGTTTGCAGCACACCGACGACCCCGCCGTGAGGGCGGTCCTTCCCTTGGGTAAACCGGCGCAATCCGTAAAAGTGACGGAACAATTCGTACGTGCCGTCGATGAGATGCACTACCACGCCGCGTCAGGATAAACCGATGAGACCGCATGAGGCGACGCCTTTTACGCGGTTCCGTCGATGAGGTAAACAATCATTTTGGGAATGAAGTAAAAGGCGACAGAGCTTGCAACGGTTGATGGCGCTCTTTATACGAAGGCCTGACGCGGATGTCGATGAATCGAGTCGATGGAGATCGAACGAGATGGACGGGAAGGCCGAATGGCTGAGCGAGCGGGCGCGAGCGAATCAATGGATTAACCCATTTGGCGCGCTGGCGACTATGACAGACGCGGCTCGCGCCTTCGTCCGTGATTGGAGAACGCTCATAGGGATTGAAGTGTTCGTTGTTCTGCTCGCGTTTGTTGTAATCGCACCGATGTCTGAGGTGTTGCTGCGGATGCTCGTCTCTTGCTCAGGCAACGCGGCAGTGACCGACGTGGACATCGCGCTCTTCTTTTTCACCACAAAGTCGGGCCTCGCGGCGCTGCTACTGCTAGTCGTGACAAGTCTCGGGATCACAATTTTCGGGCAAGCATGTCTGATGACGGTGGGCATCGCTAGGGCACGCGGCACTCATGTGCGCGTGCGGGATGCGGTTGCGCACGGTGCGACGCGAGCGATCTCGATTCTGCGACTGACGCTGCTCCTCTTCGGGCGCGTCCTTGTTCTTTTGGTCCCAGTCGTTGCTGTGAGTGGCGCGACTTACTGGCTGTTGTTACGCGAGCATGACATTAATTACTACCTTCACGCGCGACCGCCGGCATTCGTGATGGCCAGCGTGATTGTTGCGGTACTCGTCCTGTTGCTGACCATTGTGCTCGCGCGGAAACTGTCGAGCTGGTTGCTGATTCTTCCGCTGGTTGTCTTTGAGCGAATGCGTCCCTGGCCCGCGTTTGCCGAGAGTGCGCGCCGGATGAGCGGACGCCGAATACAGGCCGTGCTTGTGTTCGCGCTTTGGGGATTCCTGACACTTGTGGCATCGCTTGCAACCTCCGCGGCGATTAAGTTACTCGGGCGCTCGCTAGCGCCAGCCTTTGGCGGCACGATGGTGGGACTGCTGATCCTGATCGGCGTGATCGCTATCATCTCGGGGCTGAGCTCGCTGGCGGTAAATTTCTTTTTCGCATCGTTGTTCGCGCTGATTCTGTCACATTTTTTTCTCGCAACTGGTCCCGCCGCGCAGATTTCTCTTCCGGCTCGATTTCGCAACGAGTTGGAGGTTGAAGGAAAACGCTTCCGGGTTTCATGGGCAACATTGGTCGCCGCACTTGCGTGTGCGGTCGTGCTCGCCACCGGACTGGCCTACGTGCTGATGAAGGAAACGTGGACTGATCGCTCCGTGTTGGTATTTGCGCATCGTGGCGCATCCGCGTCGAGGCCGGAGAACACGTTAGCCTCGTTCCGTCGCGCGGTACAGGAGCACGCAGACTTCATCGAGTTAGATGTGCAGGAATCCTCCGACGGTGTGGTGTTGGTAGCGCACGACCGCGACCTGATGAAAGTGGCACGCGCACCGCTGCAAATCTGGTCCTCATCCGCGGAGCAACTGCGCGAGGTCGATATCGGCAGCTACTTTTCCCCCGAGTTCAAGGACGAGCGTGTGCCCACGTTGGCCGAGGCTCTCGCGGTGTGCAAAGGCGTTTCTCGAATGGACATAGAGCTCAAGGATTACGGGAAAAGCCA
This sequence comes from Candidatus Udaeobacter sp., assembly GCA_035713885.1. Taxonomy (GTDB): domain Bacteria; phylum Verrucomicrobiota; class Verrucomicrobiia; order Chthoniobacterales; family UBA10450; genus Udaeobacter. Next base: position 37,167 of record DASTMV010000202.1, read on the forward strand.
GCATCTCGAGGAACGCGTCGTGGAGCTGGTCGAGGCGGCGGGAATGCAGAACGACATCGTGACCATGTCATTGAACCGGCGCATGGTGGAGAACATGAAGCGGCTGCGCCCTAACTGGACGGCTGGATTGCTCGCCGCGAAAGCGGTCGGCGACCCGAGCCGATTGCCGTTCGACTTCCTCGCGGTCGAATCGCGCATGGCCACGCGCTCGTTCATCCGCGCCGCGCACGCCGCCCACAAACCGGTGTATGTGTGGACGGTGAACGATCCGCAACGCATGATCCGCCTGATTGGCCTCGGTGTAGATGGCCTGATTACCGATCGACCTGCGCTGGCGCGTGAGGTGTTGGCGCGTTATGCGGAGATGACGCAGGCCGAGCGTCTGTTAATTTTTGCGATGACGCAGTTTGGCGTGCGCGAGGAAATCTCGGAGCCTGAGGATGATTTGCGTCCATGAATCTTTTTTCAAAGCGGATTCGGGTTGTGCTAGCGCAGCGAATCCGTCATTGTCGTCAGGCTTAACAAGCTGACCTTCCAATCTCCTAGGAACAAGTGAGCAATAACAAAAAACAACTATCGCCGAAACAATGCGAAGAGTTGCTCGCGACCTTGCAGGCGCGCTTTGAAAAAAACATGGCGCGTCATGAAGGTCTTACCTGGTCCAAGGTGAAAGAGAGGCTGGAAGCGCATCCGGCAAAACTTTGGTCGCTGAATGAAATGGAACGCACCGGCGGCGAACCCGACGTGATCGGCCAGGACAAAAAGAACGGTTCGTTTGTTTTTGTTGATTGCTCTGCGCAAACTCCCGAGGGCCGCATCAGTCTCTGTTATGACGATGAAGCCTTGGAATCGAGGAAGGAACATAAGCCGAAAGGTAGCGCAGTCGGCATGGCCACGGCCATGGGCGTCGAGCTTCTGAGCGAAGAAGAATATTTAGAGCTGCAAAAACTGGGCGAGTTCGATACGAAGAGATCAAGCTGGATCAAGACGCCATCGGCGATCAGAAAACTCGGCGGCGCACTCTGGTGTGGCCGAAGCTACGGCCGCGTCTTCACCGGGTCCAACGGCGCCGAGTCTTACTACAGTGGAAGGGCCTTTCGTGCCTCGTTACATGTCTAACCAAACCGCGTGAGGCGAAGCCTTTTACGCGCGGTCAATGAACCAACTTCTCAGGAAAATTCGCGCTGCGTTCACGTCGCAAAATGCGCCGCTGACGCCGGCGCAACGTCCGGCCCGGCTTCGTCGGATCCCACTCTTTCGGATTCGGCAGGACCGCCGCCAGCATCGCCGACTGCTCCCTCGTTGGACCGGACGCTCTAACGAAGAAGACGCCGGACACTCAGGCACTTCTGAAACTCATGGCTGGTTCGGAATTGGAGCCGTCAATGAACGGCGTACAAATCGAAGGGAAGAGTTACGAGATGCCGCCGAGGGAGGGAACAAGCATCGCGCATTTTCTTACCGTAACCGACATCGACAGGTCGCTTAACTACTACGAGAAGGTCTTTGGTGCTCGCATCCTGAGCAGAGGCGACGGCAACGCGCCAGGGTACCTTCAGCTCGCGAATATCTGGATGATTGTGAACGTCGGCGGTGCTCCGACCCCGGATAAGCCGACGGTAACGCTCAGCGTGCCCGACCCGGATCATATCAACAGCTTTATGAATTTCCGCGTTGCGGATATTCAGGCGTGCTATGAGCTATGGAAAAGTCGAGGAGCCGAGTTCATCACAGAACCATTGGACAAGTACGGCGAGTGGCGTTGCTATATTCGCGATCCTGACGGCTACATTATCGAGGTCGGACAAAGCAAGCCGGAATTCAAGTATGGTTAACGCTCGGCTTGGATGGGATGCCATCATAACCCGCTTATGATGGATAATTCTGCGTGACAATTCAGATAGCGATCGCCGTGGCGACTCCGCGACGCCGATATAGGTCTCGCACTCGCCGCGTGTCCACCATAGGACGGACTCACCCTGGCGAGAGGCGTAGCCTTAGGCGGGAAATCGTTTTCGACCCAGGCAAATTAAGGGTTGGCTGTTACAAGGACCGGCACGGGCTCAGACGCGATCCCGTTCGCCACGACTTCGAGCGTTCCAGGACCAGTTTCGCCGGTCTGCGGCACGTCAAAATGAGTCGAGACCGGCGCGTTCGAGGCTACTGCCATGCTGCTATGGTCATGAGTTCGGCAATAGAAAACATGATTCGTAGCTACGTTCGTTATGCGCACCAGGGGATAGTTCGTCGCATTTTGACCTTCATCCCCGTACATCGAAGCCTGGGACATGCCGTTAAATCTAATACCCGTTATGGTGTAAGAATGGCCGCGACTGACCATTGACGGAGCGCTATGGATTACCGGCTCCCAGTTGCAGTTGTGAGTCGTGTCGTCTGGAGTATAGAGTTCTACATCTTTGGTTCCATCGGCTTCCAGTATCTCTCCGGTTGGCAGCACAAGCAGGTTGATCCGATAAGATTCCTCGAAGGCAGCATTTGGAAATGCGGATTCCGCATTGAGATTGCTTCCATCAAACTCGAAGAAATTTGCAGGCGGACCGGGAAAAGGGTTGGGAGGCGGTCTGGGCCCTCCGCTCACAGCGATGAGCACATTCCCGTTCGGCAGCAGTGCTCCGGGAGCGTCGCGCGCGGTCATGGGGAATCCATTGAGGCCGGGTGGAAGTTGGGGACCGACCGACCACGTCCCGGTGTTACTGTCGTAGATCGACGTAAAGCCCTGGCTGCCGACGGCCAAGACGGTGCCATCGGGTCTCAGAACTGCGGGGCCGATTTCGGCGGTGAGCTTATCGGTGAGTGTATTAATGGTACTGCCAGCGCTCGTCCACGTCCCGGTTTGAGGATCGTAGAGTTCTGAGTTGGTGGGGTCGCGAGGGTAGTGCTGAACTAATCCGAAGATAAAATTGGTGTAACAATCGACCGTCAGGACTTTGCCGTTTGGCAGCAGAGTCCATCCCTCTTCATCATTCATATCGGCCTTGGTGGCCGCGCCTGTTTCGGTCCAGGTCAGGGTGTTCAAATCCAATAGCGCCGCCTGCCTGCTCATTTTGTCCTGGAGCATGAACGTTCCGTTCGCCAGCACGACGCTGGAGGCGTCGCCGATGGGATGTGGTGCGAACTCCCGCCTCGGTGGATACAAATCACCAAAAAACATGGGCGGCGGCACGGACGTCCATGAATTTGTTACCGGATCATAGATCGCGCCCTCGTTAGTGAGAGTGAAGTCTTCGTAAACGCCCGTATATTCGCCGCCTTCAATGATAACTCGTCCATCGGCCAGGACTGCCTGCGCAGCGGCGACAGGGATATAAGGCATTGAAGCCAGTTGAGACCAGGTTCCATTGAGATAGCTTCCATTCGCATCGGGCGTCAGTTTCATCACAGTTCCATCCGCATGAGCTTTGCGGGAATTCACGTTCTGAACGATCACGCTGCCGTCCGTCAGCAATATGGGAAATGCGGCGCCGCCTTCACACAAAAAGTCGCCCGTGTCAGGATCGAAAATGTCAGGCATAGGAGCCCTATTGTTTAATCGTTGCCAGGTGCCGGCGTGTGCCTTCGGAGGTATGGCGATTATGGCCGCCAAACCAATTGATCCAAAAAATAGCGCAGTGATCGTCTTCATAAGTGGTGATCCCTCACTGCCTTCTACAGGAAAAAAGATGTCAAGTTCCTGAATAAATGCGGCAAAAAACCCGGCGATCGTTTCTAGCCCTTGCTGTCTTGATGCTGCTTTAAGCGCGCACCAGGTTGGTTATGAAGCCAAGGTAGAAACCGGAGTCGCTTTCCGAGCGCAACATATACACATAAAACATCCACTCGTGTTCTACCCCGATAGCCGCGTGAGACGAAGCCTTTTGCGCGGTCCATTCGACCGATCACCTCAGCAAAATAAACTTCGGCGCCCTTTCCAACTTTCCGAAATCAGAAAGCCTGCGTCTCAAATCCGGAACTAGGCCTTTCCGCCAAAAGTCACGTGATCATCAAGATCGAGCAGGTCGAACCAGGTTTTCACGTCTTCGCGGGCAGGGTTAAACTTTTTCATCTGGTCGGC
>DASTMV010000203.1:0-8974 GCA_035713885.1 Candidatus Udaeobacter sp.
TGTTTGAAACGCGGGGTGTATTTTGCTCCGTCACAATTTGAGACTGGCTTCATTTCCACAGCGCACACATCGGCAGACATTCAGCGCACAGCGGCTATTGTGCACGAGGCATTGGCGGGACTGTAGCGGCAGGCGTGTCGCTTGGATTGAACCCTGTAGCCGAAACAACTGCCTTCACAGGTAAACCTTTGCGCGAGCGCTATGCATGGACTAAGGGAACTCACGCTGTGAAGGCAAATTCCCGGATTCGGCCTAAGGCGAAATTCTTTTTCGAAGGCGAAAAGAAATTTTTCGTTAAAGGCGTCACGTATGGTCCGTTCAAGCCGGATGAGGACGGCAATTATCTTGGTCAACCCGAGCAGGTGGCTGCCGACCTGAAACTGATGCGCAACGCGGGTTTGAATGTTGTTCGAATTTATCACTCGCCTCCGCGCTGGTTCCTCGATTCCTGTGCCGAGGCGGGCATGCGCCTGCTAGTGACACTTCCCTGGGAAAAGCACATCGAGTTCCTGCGTGAACGGTCGACCCGCAAACGCATCGCGGAAAACGTCCGTGCCGCCGTCAAAGCACACGCGGGCCATCCGGCAATCTTTGGCTATCTCGTAGGGAACGAAATCGCCAGCACGATGGCCCGCTGGCTCGGCACGCGTCGGGTGATTGAATTTGTTGAACAACTAATTCAGATCGGCCGCGAGATCGATCCGGATGCGCTCTTTTCGTACGCCACATATCCGCCGACCGAATATCTGCTTCCGCAGAATGCCGATTTTTCTTGCTTCAATGTTTACCTTCATAATCAGCGGGATTTCGAAGCCTATTTGCTGCGGCTGCAAAATCTCACCGGCGAACATCCGCTGATTCTGGGCGAGTTCGGCATGGACACAATCCGGCACTCGCAGGAGGACCAGGCCGAAATGCTGGGCTGGCACATCGACAGCGTTGTGAAATGCGGTCTCGCGGGCACGATTCTTTTTACCTGGACGGACGAATGGTTCACCGGCGGCCAGGAAATTACAGACTGGGCATTCGGCATTGTCACGCGCGAGCGCCAGCCCAAGAAGGCGTTTCATACCATTCAGGCAAAGCTGGGGCGAGACGATGCGACTTTGCCTCATCTTGCGTTGCTACGGATTCCCTTTGTATCGGTGATTGTCTGTTCGTACAACGGAGGCCGCACTCTTCCTGCCTGCCTTGCCTCGTTAGGTAAACTCAATTATCCCACGTATGAAGTGATTCTTGTGGATGATGGTTCCAAGGACGACACCGCGTACGTCACGGCACAGTTCCCGGAGGTGCGTTACATTCATCAAAGCAATCATGGACTAAGTCATGCCCGCAACACCGGTGCAGCCGCTGCAAAAGGCGAAGTGTTGGCCTACACCGATTCGGACTGCATGGCCGATCCCGATTGGCTCTACTACCTGGTTGGAACGCTTGTCAGTGGCGATTACGCCGGAGTGGGCGGCCCAAACATTACGCCGCCGGCACAAAATTGGATACAGGCGTGCGTCGCTGCAGCCCCGGGCGGTCCGAATCACGTTCTGCTCACCGACAAGGTCGCCGAGCATATCCCGGGGTGTAACATGGCGTTTTACCGCTGGGCCTTTCAGGGCGTGGCCGGTTTCGACCCTGAATATCGCAAGGCTGGTGACGATGTTGATTTTTGCTGGCGAATCCAACAGGCTGGCTGGGTCATTGCTTTCAGTCCAACCGCGATCGTCTGGCATTATCGACGGTTTACGCTTCGTGCTTTCCTGAAGCAACAGGATGGGTACGGCGAAGCCGAATCACTGCTGCGATTTAAGCATTTGATTTTTTTCGGGCCTACCGGCACGGCCAAATGGCGCGGCCAAATCTACGGCGCGACTCGCTTCAGTTGGTTTGTGAATCGCCCCGTCATTTACCACGGCATTTTCGGTGAAGGATTTTTCCAATCGATCTATCCGACGCCGCAGTCAGACGTCGCTGCGTACCTGAGTAGTATCGAATGGTTTGCGCTGACGATTTTTCTGTTTGGTTTGGGAATTTTCTTGCCGGTGCTGCGGATTGTTCCCTATCTGATGCTCGGTGGAAGTTTCTGCGTAGCGCTTTCGTACATGGTGCGGGCGCAGATCGAACCTAAGTTCGACACGGTACGCGCGCGTCTGCTGGTCATGATTCTTGCGTTCGTCCAACCATTGGTGCGCGGATTTTCCCGCTATTTCACATGGCTGCGCTTCAAACGCACACCGGCGAACGTTATTCGGAAGCACGAACATTTGCCAGAACAGGCGCGCTCGCGAGGCAGTTTGAGTCGGCGCGTATTTTGGAACGCGCAGGGGAGGGACCGCCACTATTTGTTAGGTGCGCTGTTTGAATTGTTAGAGGAAGAAGGCTGGCGTTATTCTACCGACAGCGGATGGAATGATTGGGACATTCAAATCTACGGTAATTTCTGGTGGAGCATCGCGCTGCAGACAGTCACTGAATATCACGGTGCGGGAAAATGTTTGACGCGCGTGCGGCTTCGCAACCGGATGGTGATTACCACGGTGATTCTTAACCTGATTGCGATCAGTTTGTTGATTTACCATCAGTTGAACGTTTCTAACATCGATCTTTGGTCGGTTCTATTTTACGCGGTTTTCCTGGTTTTCCTGGCGACGCGAGCACGAGCTCTAAAATCGCGAGTAGCCGAGCTACTTGATCTTGCTGCGCTCCGAGCGGGTCTGCAGCGAATTACGCGCAAAAATAAGACCGTTTCCCCAACATCAGAACCGGAACTGGAGGTTGCAGTGAACGCGAGCGATCCAGCTTCGCCGCAGTTGCCTGGGTAGATCTCTGGTAGGCCTTCCGCGCAGCGTGTCTGGTCATTGCACCACAACCAGTCTACGGAATCAGGATCGCAGACGCACTTTACCCGTACCGCGTTCGATCCGACCGATTCGTCTCGCTCGCAACATCGAAATCGCTTTGTTTGCGTTTTGCTCGGTTACAATCGCGGCCATTCCAATGCCCATGTTGAAGACTTGGTACATCTCCTGAAGCTCGATATTTCCGTTCTCCTGCAGGATTCGAAAAATAGCCGGCACGCGCCAGCTTCTCGTTTCAATTATAGCATCACAATTTGAAGGCAAAATGCGCGGCAGATTGTCGATCAGACCGCCTCCCGTGATATGGGCGAGCCCTTTGATCACGCCGCCTGGGATCTTTGCAAGGAGCGGCTGGTAATTCTTATGCACGCGCAGCAATTCCTTCTCAAGACTGATTTTCGACCCAGGGAGAGTCGAACCTCGCTTGAGCCGCATTTTCTCGAAGAAGATTTTTCGCGCTAGCGAATAACCGTTCGTGTGTAAACCATTTGAAGCCAGACCGAGAACGACGTCGCCCGGTTTGATGTTACTGCCGTCAATAATTCTCGTGCGATCCACGACGCCAACGATGCAGCCAGCAAGATCGTATTCGCTCCTTCGATACATGTCCGACATCTGAGCAGTTTCTCCTCCGAGAAGCGCGCAGCCCGCGGCGCGACACGCGTGAGAAAGTCCCCGAAGTAGTTGCTGGAATACACGCGGCTCGAGTTTTTCGCAACCGATGTAATCGAGGAAAAAAAGCGGACGCGCGCCGAGAACTGCAATGTCATTTACGCAGTGATTTACCAGATCGGCACCGACCGTGTCGTGCTTGTTCATGGCGAACGCGATCTTCAATTTGGTGCCCACACCATCCATGCTCGCAACAAGCACCGGTTGGCGCATCCCGGGAAAAGTCGCGCGAAACAATCCGCCAAAGCCACCAATTTTTCCGAGCACCTGCGGCCCGTGAGTTTGCCTAACGAAGGCACCGACGCCGTGTTTCAGTTTATTTGCCAGATCGACATCCACGCCCGCACAGGCATAAGCTTTTTTCACGGTCATACGTTGTAGGACTACTGCTTCGGTTACCAAAACTCGTTTCGACAAGCGCAGCGCCTGCCCTACAATTCATTTCAGATCGGTGAACAACGTTGGCTGCGCCTCCTGGTCGGCCAGTGCTTTGGCGCGTTGTTCGCGTCGTTCCATGATGAACTTGTCCAGAGCGGGATCGACGGGCAGGGGATAATCGCCGTTGAAACAGGCCAGACAGAAAGTGTTCAGCGGTTTCCCGGTGGCCCGAACCATGCCCTCCACATCAAGATAGCCAAGACTGTCCACGCCCAGATACTTGCAGATGTCATCCATCGACATTTGGTTCGCGATCAATTTTTCAGGGTCAGGGAAATCGATGCCGTAATGGCAGGCAAACCGATGCGGCGGACAGCTCACCCGCATGTGCACTTCCTTTGCGCCTGCCTCGCGCAGGTTCACCACGCGGGCACGCGCAGTAGTGCCGCGCACTATCGAATCGTCCACCACCACAACGCGCTTTCCGGCGACCATCTCCTTGATCAAGTTCAATTTCACCCGCACATCGAAATCACGGATCAACTGGCTCGGCTGCAAAAATGTCCGACCGATGTAGTGATTCCGCACGAACGCGTGCGCAAACGGAATGTTTAGCTGTTCGGCAAACCCCAGCGCGGCGTAATTTCCAGAATCAGGTACGGGGACAACAATGTCCGCCTCAACGGGAAATCTGCGCGCAAGTTCGCGACCCATTTCGGTGCGGACTTTCCCGACGTTGACTCCACCGAGTTTGCTGTCCGGCCGCGCGAAATAGACGTACTCAAAGATGCAGAACGCCGGCTGTTGCGGCTGGAAGGGAAATTCCGAACGGATGCCGTTCTCATCGATGATTAACACTTCACCCGGTTCGACGTCGCGAATGAACTCGGCATGAATTAAATCAAAAGCGCATGTCTCGGAGGCTACAACGTAAGCACCATCAAGTTTTCCAAGCGAAAGTGGACGCCAGCCAAACGGATCGCGCACAGCAATCAATTCGCGTTCGCTCATGATGAGAAGCGAAAATGCTCCCTCAATCCGCCGCAGAGGGGCAAGCGCGCTGCTGCCGTTATCGAGTGGTTGCGCGAGAAGATGCAAAATGATTTCGCTGTCCGCTGTCGTTTGGAAGATTGAACCTTTACGCTCCAGTTCGTCGCGCAGCAGATCGGCATTGATCAGATTACCGTTGTGCGCGATCGCCATCTGACCGCGAATGCAATCGACCACGAACGGTTGCGCATTTTTGATGGTGCTGGTGCCAGTGGTCGAGTAACGCGTGTGCCCGAGCGCGCGTGTGCCTTTCAGCCTTGCCAGTTCTTCCTGTCCGAACACCTGCGATACCAGCCCCATGTCTTTATGCATGAGAAAGCTCGTGCCAGGGCCGTTACTGGTCACAATGCCGGCGCTTTCCTGTCCGCGATGTTGCAACGCGAACAGGCCGTAGTACGTGAGCACCGCTGCGTTCGAGTGTCCGAACACGCCGAAAAGCCCGCACTCATGTTGCGGCAGAACCGCAGAGTCTGACATCTCCTCTATATCAGGTTCGTTCGAGGGGATCTTCACAATAAATGATCCATCAGATTGGCCTTTATTCAATCGCGCCTTTTGTGGATTCACAAGCTTGGAATGGTTTCTTCTTGGTCGACTGCGCGACGGATTGCGTTGAACCAGTCGTCGTAAAGAACCGCGATCTGCCAGGCAAATTCCGTGTTATTTATCTGAATCCGCAATTGATCGCCGCCGACTCGGCCGAGTTGTTCAAAGGAAATCCCGCTCTGAGTTAAAAATAATTTAACCTCCTCCCGATCCGCAGCGGCGATGGAAATAACAACACGGGACTGCGATTCATTAAAGAGCATTATGGTAGCAGGCGTTTCGGTTTCCTTGAATGCAATCTCGGCTCCGAAGAGTTGTTCCGGATTAAAACAGCATTCAGCGATTGTCACGGCGAGTCCGCCTTCAGAACAGTCGTGCGCGCTTTTGACCAAGCCAGCCCGGATTAGATCGCGAACGGCGTTTTGCACCTTGATTTCATGCGTGAGATCGAGGTGTGGGGGCGAACCGATTTTCAATCCGTGGCATACCTTGAGGTAGCGCGAAGCGCCGAGCCCATTTCCAATTTTACCAACAAGGATAATCAGATCGCCTTCGTCTTTAAACCATTGCGTGGTGATGTGCTTTTCATCATCGACCAATCCAACCATCGCCACGGTCGGCGTGGGATCGACTACGCCAGCAGGGCTTTCGTTGTAGAGCGAGACATTTCCGCCAGTCACCGGTGTACCGAACGCCTGGCACGCTTCGGTGACACCCTCAATGGCTTCGCGTAATTGCCAGAAATTTTCCGGCTTGTACGGATTTCCAAAATTCAAACAATCGGTGACCGCCAGCGGCCGCGCACCGGAGCAGGTGAGATTGCGTGCCGCTTCGGCAACGGCAATCTTCCCGCCTTGTCGGGGATCAAGGGCGCAATACAACGAATTGCAGTCGGTGGTCGCCGCGAGAATTTTGTTCGCGTAACGAACGAAGAATACGGCAGCATCCGATCCAGGCTTTACGAATGTTCCTGTGCGAACTGTGTGATCGTATTGACGGTACACCCAGTTCTTCGATGCGATCGTCGGGTCGCGCAGTAGCTCTCGGAGAGATTCAACCGCAGAAGAAGCTGAATTTGCTGAGATTTTCTCGATCAACTCTGTGTGGTTTGTGTTTTCTGCCGTTCGTTTCCGGGCTTCACGCGAATAAAGCGGTGCTTCTTCGGCAAGTGCTTTCGCCGGAATTTCCGCCACAACAGTTCCGTTGTCTCGAACCCGCATGATACCATCACTCGTGACGCGGCCGATTTCCGCGCATGGCACGTCCCATTTGTCGAACACTTCGCGAACGACATCCTCTCGACCTCGTTTCGCAATAATCAGCATTCGCTCCTGTGATTCGCTGAGCATGATTTCGTACGGGGTCATCCCTGGCTCTCGCCTGGGCACTCTTGCGAGATCGATCTCAATTCCACTATTGGCCCGACTCGCAGTCTCGCATGTGGAGCAAGTCAAGCCTGCCGCGCCCATGTCTTGGATTCCGGCCACCGCGTCGCGAGCAATTAGTTCGAGGCATGCTTCGAGCAACAGCTTTTCCTTGAACGGATCGCCAACCTGCACGGCTGGCCGGTCTTCGCGCGATTGTTCGGTCAATTCGCGCGAAGCAAACGCAGCGCCTGCCAAGCCATCGCGCCCGGTCTCGGCGCCGACATAGAAAACGGGATTGCCGGCGCCTTCTGCCGCCCCCCGAGCTAATTGTTCATGGCGCAGCACGCCAAGGCAGAAAACATTGACCAATGGATTGCCGTCAAAGCTTTCGTCGAAATAGATCTCGCCTCCGATAGTCGGAATCCCGACGCAATTTCCGTAATGCGCAATTCCCGATACTACACCGGTGAATAGTCGCCGGTTGATCGCCATCTGTGATTGCGCCTCTTTGCCGTGCTTAACCTGTTGCGTCGGCCGGACAATCAGCCCAAAGCGCAGAGAATTGAGGCAAAACTCCGGGTGTGCTCCCATCGTAAAAATGTCGCGAATTATTCCGCCCACTCCGGTCGCAGCTCCTTGGAATGGCTCAATTGCGCTGGGATGATTGTGGCTCTCGATCTTAAATGCGATCGCCCAACCATCTCCGATGTCCACGACACCCGCGTTTTCTTCGCCGGCTTTAACCAGAATGTTTGAGCCGGTCGTCGGGAATTTCTTCAGTTCGTTCTTTGAATTTTTGTATGAACAATGCTCGCTCCACATCACGGAGAAAATTCCCAACTCAGTAAGGTTCGGATTGCGCCCCAAGATCTTTTTGATCCGTTCAAATTCTTCAGGCGTCAGGCCGTGCTGCTTGGCAACATCGGACGTAATTGCCGGATCGGTCTGCATTCTACGGCTCATTGCATGGTATGTTACCGAACCAGTAGGCGCACTCAATTGCCGAAAACGCAGATCCTTGAAACTAAGGAACTGCTCAGCACTAAAACCGCCGCGGAACGTCCGCTGGAGCCCTGAATCACGAACTTTGAAAGTATAAACCTAATCAATAAGGAGGCACAGAAGTGAAGAAGACAATCATTGCTTTAGTCTGCGCGCTGGCGGCGCCCTTAGCGTTCGCACAAACCAGCACAACGACGACTGAAGAAACCACAACAACAAATAAACCAGTAACTACAACCGAAACCACAAGCACGACTTACGAGACCGGCACGGTAACTACCTATGAGCCCGGCAAGACGATTGTGGTTCGAGGTGAAGAGGGGCCTGTAAGTTTTGCTTTGGGCACAGCCGCACACGTTATCAATGCAGCCGGCAAGGCCGTGACGGCTCCGTTGCGAGCCGGCCAAAAAGTACGCGTCTACTATACGGGTCCAGTTGAGCATCGCAGCGTCGAACGCGTGGTGGTGGAGGATTAAGCTAAGCTGTTCGCAATTAAGCTGCAGAATTGCGCTCCAATTCTGCAGCGTTTTTTCTGTTGGGGACATCGCGGTGCAATATCCGGGCGGCGCAGAGCGTCGTCCGTGTATATTTGCGTTTCGATTGTGAATCGCTGACGTTTCGTCCCCATGGCTTTCGATCTAAAGGAGATTGTTGCTGCGCGATTGGGGGAAAATTACCAACTGCATCACAATTACGTGAACCGCACGTTGGTAGCAGCTCAGCAGGTCATTGGCTTCGATAAGGTCTACGCCCGTGCTGAGGGGGCCTACCTGTACGACATGGATAATCATGCGTATCTGGACTTCTTAAGCGGCTACAGCGTTTTCAATTTTGGGCGCAATCACCCCGTCGTGAAGCAGGTGATTCGTGATGTGCTTGATCTTGATTTGCCCAACATGGTGCAGCTGGATTGCTCGATCCTGAGCGGATTACTGGCGGAAGCGCTCGTCAAACGCACACCAGGATATCTAGATGCTGTTTTCTTCTGTAACTCTGGAACCGAAGGTATGGAAGGAGCTTTGAAGTTTGCCCGCGCAGCGACTGGCCGAAAACGCGCAGTGTCGCTTACAAGCGCATTTCACGGTCTGAGTCTCGGTTCTTTATCCT
>DASTMV010000204.1:0-24317 GCA_035713885.1 Candidatus Udaeobacter sp.
GGCGCTGCCCCGTGACGCACGTGCTTGCCATCCCGGTTCAAGAGAAGAATGGAACAACGTAGTCCTTCTGCCTGTTCTTCCATAAGGAGAACCAGGCTCTTGAGAACTTTTAATAACGGAGCATCCGCAGCGATCATTTCCAATACGTTACTCTGTCCGGCACGGAAGAATTCTTCCTCTTTGATTCGAGTGATGTCGCGGCAAACGACCACGCCCCCTAACAAGTCGCCATCCGCGCCGCGCAGCGGGCGACCAGTGATTACCGTCCAAAGACCGTGCGGCGCCTTTTCGTGCCGGACGAACATCTCAACATTATCGACTTCCTCACCGCGAATCGAACGTATCATTGGCAACTGATCGTGCGGAAAAGGAGTCACCTTGTCTGGCAGATACAGTCCGTAAAGCTGGGACCATTCGGCTGGCGGCATTTGCATTGCACCTTTTCCGAACATGCGTTCTGCGGCGGGATTAAAGACGAGGAAGTTTTTGTCTTTGTCGGCGACGATGACGGCATCGCCCATGTTCGACAGGATGGAGCGCAGAATCTCGTTAGTGCGGGAGAGCTCGGCAGTGCGGCGCGTTACTTTTTGCTCCAACTGGTCTCGACTCTCGCGCAATGCCTGTTCCAATTCCCGCTGCTCGGTAACGTCGGTGTTAGTCCCAAACCAGCGCGCAACTTTGCCGTCTCCATCGAACATTGGAAGCGCACGTGAAAGAAACCATCTGTATTCACCACTCTTACTGCGCAAAGGGAAGGTGTCTTCCCAGGGTTGGCCGGTTGCAAACGCGATCTTGATGCGTTCGACGACTCGGCCGATTTCGTCCGGGTGATGTACCTTTTGCCAACCCCATCCCTTCATCTCATCGAGCGTGGTGCCGGTGTATTCGTACCAGCGATCGTTATACCAAAAAATATAACCGTCACCATCGGCCATCCAGGCAAGCTGGGATATGGAGTTTGCCAGAGTGCGAAACTGCCGCTCTCTCGCCGCTGTCTGCGTACGCGTAGCACGATGAAGCAAATCTAATTGGGCGGCGACTGATGCGATCACGTTTAGCAATCGCTCATTTTGCTCACGCGACTCCCGCATAAAAAATTCAAGAACAGCGATAACGCGATTGCCTGAGAGAATCGGAATTCCAACACCCGTTTTCAGGCCGGCGACCTGCGCGGCCGCCGATCGAGGAAAATTCGGATCGTTCGTGACGTTCTCTACCCACGCCGGGCGTTTCGATTTCCATACGCGTCCGGGAAGTCCGATGCCGGGTTGAAACTGAGATGCTTTTGAGATGTTCCTGAAAGGTTCCAGTTCACTATCACCGCAATACCACGCCGAAACGAAATCGAGAACGGTTCCATCGAGATTTGGCACCCACGCGTGTCCAAGAACCCAGCCTGTCTTCTCGCAAACCTCGCGAACCACGACTTCCAAGGCAGACGACAAATTATCCGCCGCCATCAGCTCACTTGTGATGGCTTGTAGCAAGCTGAGCTGCTCTTCACTTTCCCGGCGCCCCTGCTGCGCGCTTTGGGACTGATCAGCTTTCGTACGATCGCTGTTCATAATCATAGACACTGTTTGATTCGGGAAGATCGATGGAATCTCAAGTAATCTCTCCCAATGTCCCTCAGGGCGAATATTGGACTTTAGGCCTATTGATCAGAAGTCAAAGACGGTTTGTTAAATGCCATAATTACCGTCGCTTAGCCACGCGACGCTCGCACGCTTGGCCCTGAGCGCCGAAATACGCGTCAGTTATAGAGCGAGGCTGATAGTCACGAGCGAAACGGGATCGCGCCGCTCTGGTAGCCGTGCAACAGGGCAATTATTTTGCCACCATTTCGGAGGGTGATTTCACGCAGCGAAATCCAAGGTGATTTGTGCCAGTATTGACTTCGCCTTTGCCACGAGTTCCCACGATATACCGAGAGCAGTATTGCTCGTTGCAAAGAAAGGAGCCACCACGATGAACCCGTTTCTTCTCGTTAGGCTCGGCCGGATCAAGTGGCGAGTCGGGTCCCTGCGGGTTGCGGGCCACTCCGCCTTTGTTTGCGAGCGTCTCATAGTAATCAGGTCGAAACCAGTCGCTGCACCATTCCCATACGTTGCCGGCCATATCGTAAAGGCCGTAGCCATTTGGGGGAAACGATTTCACCGGCGCGATCCCGCTATAACCGTCCTCTCCGGCGTCTTTGACCGGAAATTTTCCCTGCCAGGTGTTGGCCATCCATTTGCCTCCGGGGCGAAGTTCATCGCCCCACACATAGGTCTTTCCTGACAATCCGCCACGTGCGGCAAACTCAAACTCCGCTTCGGTAGGCAAGCGTTTGCCGGCCCATTTAGCATAAGCTTCTGCGTCAGGATACGCGATGTGCACGACGGGATAGTTCTCCTTCCCTTTGATGTCGCTTTGTGAGC
The DNA here is from genome assembly GCA_035713885.1 of Candidatus Udaeobacter sp. GTDB lineage: Bacteria > Verrucomicrobiota > Verrucomicrobiia > Chthoniobacterales > UBA10450 > Udaeobacter. The sequence goes on from DASTMV010000204.1 coordinate 2,421, forward strand.
CAAGTGGATGTCGCCAGTTCGCGCCTTTGATATAACTCCACCATTGATAATGATTGTTGAGCGGAACTTCGTGTTCCGTGGGCGCAAACACGACAGAGCCGGCCACCAGATTCTCCTCAGGCGCACTTGGAAATTCCTCTTTCGTCGGCGTACGTTCGGCAATCGTCACGTATCCGGTCGCGCGAACGAATTTCTCAAATTGCGCGTTTGTGACCGGTGTCGTGTCCATCCAGAATCCGTCAACATAAACTCGGTGGACCGGTTGCGAATCGTTCGAGTTCATCGGCATCGCGTGAGTTCCTTCTCCGCTCACGACTGCGCCCATGGAAAATTCGCCCCCGGAAATCCACACCATTCCTTCCGGTGCTTTGGCTCCCGGCGTCTTTCTGTTCGCAACAGTTGGCTGAAATTCCGTCGCGCCGCACAGCGCCACACTTTGTAGCAATGTCAGTCCAATCAAACCGGTGACCACGAGTAGAACCTTCGAGGTTTCGCCAAATTTCTTCGCGATATTTACTTCGGACAAGTTGCCTTCAAACGAGATCTGGATTGAATTCTTCTTCGGCATAGTAAACACTTTCCTTAGGTAAAGTGCCGATCTCACGGCACGTCGGCTGACTCGAAGGCCTCTTCGTCAGGTAGAACGGCGATATGCCCGCGCGTGTTTAACACCGGTGTCATTGCGGCTGTAATAAGGCGAAACGGGTTGTTGTCACACAGCTTGTGTTTCAGGGGCGTCTTTCTTTTCTCATCCGTCTCTGAAATTTCGAAGAATGTTACCGTCAATGCCCAGTCCCAATCTTTGGAGGGGTAGCATCATTATCATCGTCACTGTAAAAGGCTTCATCGGTGGGCAGGAGTGGAACGTTGGCCTTCATCGTAGTCTGGGCCATATAAGTTAGTGCGAGCGGCTTGGCTGCTTCCTTGGCGAGGGCATCGAGGCGCTGCTGCATTGCGGCGACTTTGTCAGGATTGGCGCCAGCGAGGTTGTTCTTTTCGTAAGGATCTTCGGCAACGTTGTAGAGTTCGACGTTGGAAGGGAGCACCGTGCGCCAGATCAGTTTCCAATCACCTTGACGCACGCCGCCGCGGAACGGTTCGACGTTGTAGATGATTTCCGTCCGTGGCGACGGTTTATTTTCGCTGATTGTTTCCCACACATCCATTCCATCGAGCGGTTTGCATTTCGTGGTTGGCGCGCCAGCGAGTTTGGCAAGTGTAGGATACATATCCACTGCGTGAACCATACCGTCGACGGTCCCGGCTTTGACGTGTCCCGGCCAGTTAGCCAGTGCGCAAACTCGCGTTCCGCCCTCGAAGAGCGAAGCTTTGCCATCACGATAGGGCCCGTTATCGCAAGGTAGGTTGATTTTGGAAACGTCAGCCATCTGACCCGTGAACATTTTGTTCGTCGTGCCGCCATTATCGCTGTGAAAAAGAATCAGTGTATTTTCGCGAAGGCCTTTCTTGTCGAGCGCGGCGACTACTCTGCCGATATTTTCGTCTAAACAATCCACCATGGCCGCATAGGTGCGGCGAGTTGGGTCTGCAATGTTTTTGTACCGATCGATGTATTCCTGCGGCGCCTGGTAAGGTGTGTGTGGCGCATTAAACGTTAGGTAGAGATAGAATGGTTTGTTAGGATCCTGCGCCTGAATGTACTTCACCGCGTCATCGCCAAGAAGAGTGGTGGTGTAACCTTTCTCTCGCACGGGTTTGTTGTCGCGAAACCAATCCAAAACACCGTGCTCATCGTGAGTGAAATAATCCAGCTCACCTATCATGGCACCGTACTGGTAATCGAAACCACGCTGCTTAGGCCAATACTTCTTGTCGGCATGCCCGAGATGCCACTTGCCGATGATTGCGGTTTTATAACCTGCCTCTTTTAGACACTGCGGCATGAGCCATTCCGCGGTGTCCAGTCCGTAGGAAGCGGCCGTGGGAATGACTATCGTTTGCAAGCCATAGCGAAAGGGATAACGCCCGGTCATCAGCGCAGCGCGTGTTGGGGTGCACATCGGTTGCACATAGAACTGCGTAAACTTCGCGCCCCCTGCGGCGAGTTTATCCAAATTAGGTGTCTTAATGTCCGTCGCCCCGTTGAATCCGACATCTTTCCAACCAAGATCATCTGCCACAATGTGAACAATGTTAGGCTGGCGTGTCGTAGCTTCAGCGGTTGCCGATCTGTTCACCTGCGCACCTGCCGAGGATACCGCGCACGTGAGGATCATCGCCATTATGCAACTGGACAGTTTCGCCAGTTTTTCAGTTCTCATAGATCCTGGCCATTGCCGAGACATTGGTAGGTGCATCGTGTTCATTTGAGATGGATCATTCATCATAGTAACGGCACACCGAAGCGGCTATGAAGATCAGAGTTCCCGCCGGCCGGGCGGGAGGATTAGCTTTAACGCAATATGAGCCGCCATAGCAGCGCTAGGCAGCCGACCCCGAGCGCACTTCCCGCCGATTTTGTGGCACTTCAGCAGACGGCAACTGAGAATCAAGGAAGCCGAGCGCGTGCGGCACCTTGAGCACGCGCACTCCCGCCTTGCGTTGTTGCTCGACTATCGTATCGCGCAGCGTCTGCATTCGCGTCCAATGCACTTTTGGACGGAAATGGTGTTCCGCGTGGAAGCCGTTATAAAACCAGGTCCAGTTGTAGAGCTTGCCGTAGGTGCTTACGCCCCAGGCAATCGGCTCGTCTGGATTGCCGCCGTAATGGCGATAATAGCCGTTCAGATAAGAAAGGCAGTGGCCAAAATACCAAAACGGCAAAAGGAAACAGATGTAGTGCCAGTTGAGAATTCCCAGAAGAACAAAAGTGCTGACGAAGCATGTCAGCTCGAATACTCCCCAAAACGCCTCGCGTGCGTTTTTACGTCTTAATTCCTTGAAAACCGTTTTGGGGTCTTCGCGGAAGAAACTTACAAATGTGTACTTTAGGGCATGCTCGGCTTCACCGTCATGGCCGTGCTTGTAAATAGAAATCCAGTCGATCGTAGCGCCGTGGTCGTCGGGCCGATCGGCGTTTCCCTTGTGATGCTGCATGTGAATGCACTCATAAAAAACCTGACCGAAACCCACCGTCATTGATTCCAAGATACTGAACAATCGGTTCAGCAGAGGCGACCGGAAATAAGGGTTGTGAATGAAGTTGTGGGAAATTCCGTTGATGTTCCAGGAAATGCTGACCGAATAAATAAAACCAAGAATCAGCATGCCCCAGAGCGGCACACGTGGGAAAAGATAAAACATCCCGAAAAAATAAACGCAGTGCAGAATGCCTGCTGCAACTGGGATGGCGTCCCAGCGTGTGTGGGCAAAAATCCTGGAATTCGTCGTGCGACGGTCGATTGCAACGAAATCACTCGAAGAAGCTGGCATTCGTTCTGGTTCCCGTTTGTTGGATACACAGTTTTGATCGTGAAATCCAGTCGGAAATTTCCTAAGCACCGATTGGAGTTGCTCAGTCGGAACTCTTTTCAAGAAAGCGCAAATCGAACAGCTGTGAGAAATTCTTCGTCATCGAAGGGTTTTGTAAAAAAAGCTGATGCGCCAGCCTTGAGTGAGGTGGCACGCACGAGCGGATCGTCTTTGCCTGTGAACATGATGACCCGCGTCGAAGGCGAAAGCTCGCGGACTCGGGATTGAACTTCAAGCCCATTCATGAGCGGCATCCAAACATCAATTATGGCGACCGAAGGCCGATGAACCTTCACATAGCTCAAAAACGCGTCCGGATCACTGAACCGCTCTGGGTGCCAACCGGCCGACATGAGAAGCCGGTTCAGGCCTTTCAAGACAGAGGGATCATCATCCAAAAGGCAGATTTGATTTGTGGGCGGAGCATGCAAGACAACTGAACAGTACGATACCGGTCGGCATGTCCATATAAGACTTTGGTCTCACACCTCTTAGGGGGGAGCTATTCGTGCTTTTTCAACCAGACGCACCAGCTCAGCTACGGAGACCACCCCTAGTTTTTTCATTACCCGACCACGATGAACCTTGATGGTCTTTTCCTTAATACCGAGTTCGCCAGCGACCTGTTTGTTCAACATGCCCGTGATTAGGAGCTGCATCACTTCGAATTCGCGGGGGGTTAACCAGTCCAGAAGGCTTCGCGCCGCAGCCCTTTCGGCGCCTTGTCTCCGTTGCTCGGCAGAGCGCGCCAGTGCGCGCTCGACACATTGCAGCAATTCCTTGTGATGAAATGGCTTTGGAAGAAAGTCCACAGCGCCAGCCTTCATCGCCTGCGCACACATGGAGATGTTGCCGTGTCCGGTGATAAAAATAAGTTGTTCCTCCCGGCGCCGTTGAATCAAAGCAGTTTGCAGATCCATTCCGCTAACGCCGGGCATACGCACATCAACGATCAAACACGCTGGTCCATGGTGTTGTTCGCGCGCCAAAAAATCTGATCCCGAAGCAAAAGCCTCAGTTTTGTAGCCAGCCGATCGCAATAGCCGCGATACACCCTTTCGGATCGATACCTCGTCATCGATCAAGAATACGAGGCTATTGGCAGGATTCATGTAGCAGGTTGGTCGTTTATCGGAAGAACAAATTCAAATCTGGCGCCACCACCATTGGCATTTTCAGCTGTGATCGTGCCGCCGTGTGATTCGATGATTGAACGAACAATGGCCAGTCCCATTCCAAGGCCCTCCGTCTTTGTGCTGAAGAAAGGATCGAAGAGACGCTCCCGCATCTCCTCGGAAATGCCGAGACCGTAGTCACGCACGCTTATTCCAAGCGTGCCATCCCCGTTTTCTCGTGTGGCGATCGCGACCGTTCGGTTCGCGACCGGCGTGTCTCGCATCGCGTCCAATGAGTTGATTACCAGATTCAATAAAACCTGTTGGAGTTGGACCGGATCGCCATCGACGGGGGGCAGATTTGCAGCCAGGGAGGTTTCCAGCTGGGACGAGTGCAGCAGCGCATCCGCAGAGGCCATGCGTACAGCGTCTCTTACAACCTGGTTAAGGTCCACCGAGCGGCGGGCAATTTGTTCCTTCTTTACCATTCCGCGAATCCCGCGAACTACTTCGCTGGCGCGGCGACCATCTGACATAATATCACCTAGCAGTTCGCGAATCTCGCGAAGATCAACATCGCCCTGATCGATAAAGCGCTGTCCGGCTGCGGCGTTACTGAGGATTCCAGCAAGCGGTTGATTCAATTCGTGGGCAACGGATGCAGACATTTCCCCCATCAACGCTACACGGCTGAGATGAGATAACTCGGCGCGATCGCGTTGCGCATCTAGTTCCGCCTGCTTGCGTGCGGTAATGTCGATGCTGATTCCCAGAATTCGTGCTGGTTTTCCCTGCCCATCAAAATGAAGGCTGCCACGCGTTGACATCCAACGCACGATTCCGTCGGGTAAAACGAGGCGATACTCCGAATCGTAATCCTTTGCGTCACGAATGGCCTCGTTAATGGTTTGCCGGAGATCGCTTCGGTCCTCTGGGTGCACGCGAGAGATAAAGTCTTCGAACGTAACTTTCCCTGAAGTTGGCCAGCCCAGGAGACCTCGGCGCGCATTAGTAGCCCAGATCTCATTTCTTGTAAGATCCCATTCCCAAATTCCCAGGTGCACCGCATCTGCTGCCAGGCGCATGCGTTCTTCGCTTCTCCGCAACGCCTCATCCTTGTTTAGCACGTCACTAACATCGACACATGAACCGATGTAGCCGGTGAAATTTCCGTGCGCGTCATAGCGTGGCACTCCCTGATCCGAAAGCCAGCGATACTCACCATCGTTTCGTCGCAACCGATATCGTATAACAAATGGCTGCCGCGCTTCGAATGCGTTGGTGTAAACTTGCAGGCACTGTTGCAAATCGTCTGGATGGACGCCTGCAGCCCAGCCGTTACCAAGCTCCTGTTCCATCCTGCGCCCGGTGAATTCCAGCCACGGTTTGTTAAAGAAGGTGCAGAGTTTATCGGCACCTGACATCCAGATAAGCACCGGTGCAGCATCGGCAACGATCTGAAAGCGTGACTCGCTTTCGCGCAACTCGGTTTCTCCGGTTACGCGTTCCTCGACAACCGCCCCAAGACACAACAGGGGAATCCCCAAACCGATTAAAAAGATCTGAATGGAAAGCGCATCTTGCTCAGGTGTTCCACCAGAGAACGGTCCATGTCCGTGTGATGCGCTCCAAATCGCCAGGAATCCAACAACCGAAATCCCGGTGCTTGCTCCCAGAGCGCCGAATCGCACCGCTGCCCAAAGTAGAAATGGCAGAGGAAGAAAAAGGACAGCCACATCAACTTCAGATCCAAATTCATAAAGGACAGCGTAACTAACCGCCAACAAACCGACAAAGACGCTGCCCGCTTCCAGGTAACGCGACAGTGACACCGTTCGCAGCCGCTGCACGTTGTCCGTGCCCCAGGTTACAATCAATGGCACGATGATCAACGCCGAGAGAGCATTGGACGATAACCGCGTCCGGACCAACTCCCAGTAACCATCCTGCCCCCATTGATTCCACACCACGAACGCAGAATCTAAAAATGAAGAGAGAAGAGGAGCCAGGAATACCACGCAAAGACAGAAAAAGCTGACCGTGCGAAGCGTGGTGAACCGGATAGGCCTGCCAACCAGGTAACGCATCAAGCCCGCTCCAAGTACTGCTTCGCAAGAATTACTGATGAACCAGGATAAGATCATCTGAAGTGGCACGTGGCTCTGCAGCTGCGCCGCCAAATGCGCCGGAAATGCAGCCACCAATATGAACCACCAGACCCGGGGCGGCGTTAGCAAGAGCGCTGCAACCAGAATGGAATTCGGCGGCCAAAGAATGGAGACGGGGTGCGGTTTAAACGTGAGCGCAAAACCGATTTTGCAACCAAGATAATATCCAGCGAACACCCACAACCCGATTACCAATAGATGCCGGTTAAAAACCGTACGCAGCCCCTGCTCATTGGGCGTGGATAATCCGATGTCCGCGGGTCGAAAGAATGCCGAGTCCCCCTTCATCTTCGCCAGCCTTCGCTCTGCATTATTACACAGCCGCATTGATGGACGAAGGCCTTTTTATTCCAACGTCTTTTTTGTCGCCTCCGTATCATTATTTAAGATGCCAGGGAGGGGACTCGAACCCCTATGGATTTCTCCACCAGATCCTAAGTCTGGCGCGTCTGCCAATTCCGCCACCCCGGCGTGCCTGATTCTGAACTACCTATGAATATGTAAATGCAATGCAAAGGACATCTGCCAAGCGAAGTTCTCCGCCAGCGGCCGGAGTCGCAGTGTCTAACGGACGCACAGGCAATCATTGTGCGCAGTTTACGTCAGCACGTGTCTCCCGCAATCGTCGCGTCCCCAGCCTTTATATTCGCAATGGCCGCTTTTATTGCCAGCTCTGGGTGGATAGAGGCGACGGCTGAAAAACGGCTCGACGTTTCCGCTCTTTATTTCGGGCACGCCGAAGCACCACGCGCCATCGACTTCTCGGTGTAACGCAGTCTTCCTGAGAACCGAAATGAGAGATGTATCCATACGGAACTGCCGGAATCTAACGAAGCTTTCGAGTCGATTCTTTAACTGCAAGGGCGTCGAAAACTTCCGGTCCTATTTTTTGCGCGGAAGATTTCGGCGTTCACAGCTTGATTTCTGCGAACCATTCATCCGCCTCGCGGTCGAAATTCAGGCTGAAACCGATTTGTTCGCTCACGCTTTTCATCGTGGTGTTCTCTGGAGAGATATGGCCGATAATGCGGCGTAGACCTTCCTTGCGCCCGACTTGCACCAGCAATTTCAAAAGTGTCGAGCCCAAGCCTTTCCCTTGCCACGGGTCACTGATCAAAACCGCAAACTCCGCTTCGTTTGTTCCGTGTTCTTTAAACAAACGCCCGACACCCAGAATTTGGTGCGTGCCGTCGCGATTCTTTAGATCAGCAACAAGGGCGATCTCGCGATCGTAATCAATGAAACAAACCCTGCGCAGCCGTTCGTGCATGATGCGTCTTTCAAGGCTTACAAGTCCGAAATAGCGTAGATGCACGCTGCGATCGGAAAGCGTCTTGTGAAACTTGACCATGAGCGGCTCGTCTTCGGGCCGAATGGGTCGGATGGTCGCTTCAACCCCGCCGATTTTTCGGGTCGTGATGTATTCAGCTGGGTATGGCCTGATGGGGGATCGTGGCAGCTCAGCGTCGCGTGTTTGCGGATCGTGCAGGAGCACACGGGCATCCACGGCTACGATCTGTTTTGGTGAGACAAGAAGAGGATTGACGTCGATTTCTTTGATCCAGCGGTGTTCGATCGCTAGCTGGCTGAAACGCACCAGCAATTCTTCCAGTGAGGCTAGGTTGATCGCGCCGCGTCCACGAAAATCTTTTTGGAGCGCCTTGTAGATTTGTGTTCGCTCCATTAGCCTCCGCGCCAGCGTGCGATTTAGTGGTGGAAGGCCGAGGGCGCGATCCTTAAAAATCTCGACAAGATATCCTCCAGTGCCGAAGAGAAGCACCGGGCCGAACTGCGGATCGGTGCTGCTTCCGAGTATAAGCTCGTAACCGTCATGTGCGATCATCGGCTGCACGGTTACGCCGAGAAATCCGTTGTCGGAGCCATCAGTGGAAGTCACCACAGCGCGCTCGATCTCGCGATACGCGCGGCGAACCGCAGTCGCGCCACGCAAATCTAATTTCACCCCACCTACGTCGCTTTTGTGCGTGATGATTTTGGAAAAAACCTTTAACACCACCGTTCCGGCGATTTCTTTAGCGATTTCTGCAGCCTCTTCCGCGCTCGTGGCAATTTTTGTTTCGACGACGGGAATTCCGTATGCGGAAAGAAGTTGTTTCGATTCTATTTCGGTCAGCAGCGTCCGCTGCGATTTCCTTGCGCGTTCGATGATTCCTTCGGCACGTGACTTATTGATCTCGCCGGTCGTGATCAGCTCCGGTGTTTCGTAAAGCGTGTCGAGGTTATTGGAGTAGCGCCACATCGCGCAAAACGCGCGCGCTGCGGCATCTGGATATTCGAAAGTCGGAATACCTGCGCGATCCAGAATCTCCATACCTGGACGCACGCCGACTCCGCCGATCCAGCTTGCCAGAATTGGCTTGGTTTTTAGCTTCGAAAACGCACACAGCCGCTCTGCTGTTTCGTTCGGTTCGGTGACGGCTTGCGGCGAGAGAATGACGAGTAAACCGTCATTATCTTGATCCTGCGAAACGATGTCGACTGCTTTTGCGTACGTTTCCGGACTGGCGTCGCCAAGAATGTCCACGGGATTGCCGCGACTCCAGTGCGGCGGCAAGAACGTATTTAATTCATCAAAAGCTTTGCCTGACAAATCTGCCAATTTTCCGCCGCATTCGATTAATGCGTCAGTTGCCAACACGCCCGGACCGCCGCCGTTGGTAACGATGGCGAGGCGTGGTCCCGCGGGACGTGGTTGTTTGCCTAACAACTCAGCCAGACCGAACAGTTCTTCGATCGTGTCCACGCGCAAAACGCCGACTCTGCGAAAGGCCGCGTCGAGTACGTCGTCTCTTCCGGTAAGTGCACCCGTGTGCGAGGCGGCCGCTTTCGCGGCCGCTGCAGTGCGGCCCACCTTGATGACAATGATCGGTTTGGTGAGCGCAACCTCGCGCGCAGCCGAAAGAAATGACCGCGCGTCGCCCACCGATTCCATGTAGAGCAAAATGCTGCGCGTGTGCGGATCGTCCCCGAGATGATCAATCAAATCGCCCCAGTTCACTTCGGCCATGGATCCCATGGAAATGAACGAGCTGAACCCAACGTGTGTTGACCGGCTCCAGTCAAGAATCGCCGTGCAGAGCGCGCCGCTTTGACTGATGAATCCGATGTTGCCCGGCAACGCCAAAGGTTTTGCAAATGTCGCGTTTAACCCGATATGCGGCAGCATTACCCCCACGCAATTCGGCCCAATGATTCGCATGTTTCCTCGGCGTTCGAGAATCTGCGTTTCGAGCTCTGCCCCAGCTGGTCCACACTCCTTGAACCCGGCCGAGATGATCACCGCGCCTTTGACACCGGCAGCGGCACATTGATTAACAAGCCTTGGAACTGTCTCCGCAGGCGTAGCGATCACCGCCAGGTCAACCTCCTCTGGCACGCTCCGGATCGCAGCGTACGTTTTCTGCCCGAGCAGCGTGGCGTGATTTGGATTTATGAGAAAGACCTGACCAGGAAACGATTCGAGGTTTTCCAACAACGCGCGTCCCACGCTGCCTGGTTTCTCACTCGCGCCGATTAGCGCGACGGACTTGGGCGCGAGCACTGCGCTGAGAATCGGGCGACGCTCGGTCGGGACCTGTGAAGGCATAACTGAAGCAGGGTGACTCAACTTTCGACGAGACGTCTTTCTGTGTCCACGATCGCTCAAGTGATCTGAACCACGGTGTCGGGGTTCAACGAAATGCTGTCGATCTTTTGTTCAACCAGAAACTGCGCGAACTCCGGGTAATCGCTTGGCGCCTGACCGCAAATGCCGATTTTGCGTCTCTTCGCGCGCGCAACGGCTTTCGCGTGTGTCGACGACGAAAGCGCATTTCCGACAGTGATAACAGCCTGCGTGTGCGCCGCATGCACGAGCCTTCCTTTCGATCGCTCGTGGTATTTTGGGGGAGCTTTTTGGTTTTTGCGCAAATCCGCTTGGCTTCGTCGTGTTCGCCGCTGCGCGTCTCTGCTCATAGTCTGCGCTGGGGAGAACCTCACATTTCGGTTAAAAGAATTTTGTTAAACGTGCGCCGTCAATCGTTAGGGTTTAATCGCCACTTTGAGACAGCCGTCGCGGCGTGACCCAAACACGTCGTATGCTTCGACAATGTCATCGAGCTTAAAAGTGTGCGTGAGAAGCGGCAATGGATCGAAGCGGTTCGATTGCACCATCAACATCAAACGGCGCATCCGTTCTTTTCCGCCAGGGCACAGCGTCGTTACGATCTTGTAATCGCCAAGACCCGCTGCAAACGCGTCGTATGGGACCTGAAGTTTCCCCGAATAAACACCGAGGCTGCTCAAGGTGCCGCCGGGGCGGAGACAGCGTAAGGCGTTCTCGAAGGTTACCTGAAGTCCAAGCGCTTCGATCGCCACATCGGCGCCGCTGCCGGTAAGCTTCTTGATTTCCGCGACGACATCGCAGTGTGTGGGGTCGAGCACCACGTGCGCGCCCATTCGTTTCGACATTTCCATTCGAACCGGATCGCCTTCCACGCCTATGATGAACGAAGCCCCGCTCAATTTCGCTCCTGCTGTAGCACACAAGCCAATCGGTCCCTGTGCAAAAACGGCCACGGTGTCGCCGATCTGAATGTTGGCCGATTCCGCGCCGCTGAATCCCGTGGAGGCGATGTCGGCCAGAAGCACGACTTGTTCGTCGCTTAATTCGTCTGGAACCTTGGCCAGGTTCGCTTGCGCATTAGGAACAAGCAGATATTCGGCTTGCGCGCCGTTAATCGTGTTGCCAAACCGCCAGCCCCCGATTGCTTCGACATCTTCGCCATGACCGCATTGTGACCATTGCGCGGATAAACAGGCGCGACATTGACCGCACGGCGTGATCGCGCCGACTAGCACACGATCGCCGACTTTGTATCCGGACAATCCTGCCCCCAGTTCTTCGATTACGCCCACTGGCTCGTGTCCAATGATTAGTCCGGATTTTACCGGGTATTCACCGCGTAATATGTGCAGGTCCGTCCCACAAATGGTAGTGAGCGTAATGCGAATGACCGCTTCTCCCGCGCCAGGCGTTGGGCGTGGCACTTCTTCGATTCGGATGTTGTTTGGTCCATGAAAAACGTTGGCTTTCATTGTTTGCATTTTGCTATCCCTCCTCGTTAGGCAATCTGTTTCTGTCTCGAGGTGCACAGCTGGCGGATCGTGTTCGTTAGTTGTGTCGCCACGGCCTGCTTTGAAAGGCAAGCCGTGGCGCCGTTTGCGTACGCCAGCGCTTCAACATGCTGCTCATCGTCACGAGAGATCACAATCAAGGGGAGATCCTCGCGCAAGGTGCTTATCGCATTGAGCAGTGTCATTCCATGAGGGCCATGTTCGAAATCGATCATAGCAACATCGAGATCGTCCACCCCGCAGATGGTTTCTAACGCATCGCCGGCATCGTGCGTAAGATGGCTTATACCGCCAATCTCCAATAGCGCACCGGCAACCGATTCTTCCAGTTCATTGTCGTCAGTCAGCAGAAGCATTACCGGCCTCTTCATGCTTCAAGTCTTCTCGAAAGAAAAATGTGCGCTTCGCAGGAATTGCGAATTCCAACGCATTTCTTGCGGTGATGATGCACACCGATCGAGAAAAACGGCTTCGAAAACTGTGGCCATGAAATTGCTGTTCTGCGATGCCTGTTAGGGCAGAATTCAAAAACGTATAAGGATTTACCGCTTATCACCTTTTTTTCCAGCGTGGGGGAACGACGGCACGACGAGCACCGGGCACCGCGCGTGCCGCGCGGTTCCTTCAGCGACGCTGCCAAGAAAGGCACGGCGTAAGCCAGTTCGGCCATGTGTCGAAATGATGATCAAATCGGCGCCTTGCTTTTCGGCAGCTTCGTAGATCGCGGCCGGGCAATACCCGGCAACCGGGAACGTCTCGACTTTGACCCGAGCGAAGTCGACTTGCTTCAAAAATGCTCTCATCCGATCGTTACATCGGCGCCGCGCTGCCTCGAGATAAGCAGCCGAATCATAATGGCCGGCGCCTGTTGTCATCATGACCGGACCGAGATCGGTGACGTGCAGCACGATGACGCGCGCACCGACTTCCTTGGCCAATCTGATCGCGTACTTTAAACCTGGTAGTGAACAGTCGGAGAAATCAACCGGAACCAGAATCGTACGAATACACCGCTGGGCTGCACGGGTGCGCGGACTTGAGACAATTTTCATTGGAGAAGTTTTGAAATGGTTACCTCGCTGAAGTTCCCGAGCCTTGCCATTTCGGTGGGACGATTGCCGACGCAGTAGCTCGATTTCATATAAGCAGTATACAGAAAAGAGGACGCGGCCAGACAAGAGATACAAATTGCCAATACCATCGCGCGTCCAATTCTTACCGACCCGCCGCCGCGTTGCTTGCCGATTGGCTTTATTATCTCGATCGATCTCACGGATGTCGATGCGTCGGATGGCCGGCTGCATTAAGGAGGCTTTGAATGAGCGCAGCGATCGCTATCAGCAAAGCCGCGAGAAAGAATACTGGATGCACCGCGATGCCCAGGCCGGTTGCGAGCGCGATCAGCAACGCCGCAGTCGTCGGTTCGATGACTGTAAGGAGCACTTTTTTCATAATCCCACTTCCTTTCTGCATCAAAAATAGCTCGAATCCCGCCCCGACGGTAATCGCCAGTTGGCTTTAACTGGGCGAAAATTGCGCACGCTCAGTGGCAGACAAGCGCAATGGCGCAGTCGTGCGCTCTTCCTATTTTGGTTCGCTTCCATTCGGCAGAGGATATCATCGAGTACCTGCAATACGTGCACCAGATGTGGTCCTTTGTTAATATGACGCATTCGGCTCGTTCGCCCATGGCGGCTGTAATCTCGGCGCGTGACGGTGCACCTCTCTTGGCCAGGTTCCGTGCAGCGCGCATTGAGTAAGCTGCGATTTGAACTCCCTTCCAGACGGAGCAAATCAGCGCGGATCTCTTTGAGCCTCCTTCGCAAGGCGTCCGTCGATTGCGGACTGCAGGCAATTGCAATCGTCTCCTCCTTCCTTGGATTCACGGCCCGAACAGTGGTGGTGGTCACGTTGGTTCAATTTGGCCATCGAAGCCGTGGCAGCTAACCTCTCATTGTTTTTGATTCGCAGAAATTGCGTGGCCTGATGCTTATTGCTGGGCAACTTTGAAAAATGGCCGACGCGCGCGTGACGCGAAGTATCAACGCAAACGGAACTAATTGATCCGATCAACGGCTCGCTATCCCTGCACACGAGGCGGTAAAGGGCGTGAAATCGTCGGAGACAACAGGCGCGCCACGCTGAATTTCAGGTCAGCCGCCGTCCAAACACCGACAGTTCCCCACAGCATCGAACGATCGTCGGCTGCGCGGTTATCGCCGAAATCAGAAGTGGGTTCGCAAAAGCTGCGAAGCACGACGAGCGCGTCAAAGGCGGCCGCATGTCGCACCGCGAGGAGAAGACGCTCCGCGTAGGCGGTGTTCGTGCCGTCGAGTATATTGGAAAGTGAGAAGGCGTTGAAGCTGCCGGCGGCTTGGCGCTCCAGAAAGTCAGCCGCGTCCGCTGTCGCTAATCGAATTCGGTTAGCGCACATCGTGAAGGTGTCCGGGACCGGTTCGCCCAGCAGAAGCATGCGCGCGTAGGGATTGTGGTGATTGGAATGGCGACCGAAGCAGTGCTCCATCCGTTGCCGCATGACAGCGCCAAAGTTTGCCGGCAAGGAATCGATCAAAGAGCGCGCGTAGAAGGCACGAAGTGTTTTCGCGGAAAAAAGAAGATCGAACCCGACGCGGCACAAATGGTTGTCTAGGTGCGCGCGCCAGTATGCAATCTGCTCGTCAGTTTGTTCGAGCGCGAGGAACTCATTCAAGCGCTCCTTTGTCCAGCCGGCAAGCGGAGCAAATCTTCGGGCGAAGGACAGAACGCGTTCCGCGCTTCCGAGCTCGACTGGGTCGCCGGCGAGGCGGCGCTGGACGTAGGCGATTTGCACCGGGTTGATATCGACGGCGACGACTTCGTGCTCTGCGCTCAACGCCATCGCGGTTGAGCCGGCCGACGCGATGCAAAAAACGCGCCGGCCCCACCCGAAGACGCTTCGCTCAATTTCCACGTCCTCATGCATGCAGCCGAACAACAGCTGCTGTCGGCCGCGGCGTGCATCGAGCCGACCGTTTTCCCAAACCGTGTACGGAGTTGTGGAAGTCATTGCCAGCTTGCCGAACTGGCCGAAACCCAGATCAGGACAACAAACGCAAAATTTTTCACCAACATTCCCGGCGGATCGTGAATCAGCTTACGTGCAAAGAGCAACCCACAGGTATTGAGTGCAACGAGCAAGACGGTTTGACCCAGCGCGCAAACCACGGGCGCAAAACCGCTGAGCACCCAGAGTGCGAGCACGACCTCAACGATCCCGAGGAGTTTCAAAAAAGGGCCGCCGAAGCGTGCACCAAGTTTTGGCACGGCGCCCATTACTCGGGCCTGGTTTGGCTCGCGGCCCAGCAGCTTGCACCAGAGCCCTTCATACATCCAAACCGCTGCCACTGCGAGATGGATCAGCCACCACGGGGGAAGAAGGAGGTTCATGCTGCGGCCGATACCAACGCGTTAGCGACCAGATTCTGTCGCATTGCACCGAGGAGGTGACGATGAAAGTAATGACAGAGGACGGCCTCCAAACGCGCGCAGACCCAATGCGGCCGATGCGGACTTGCGTAACGCGTCGAGAGCGTGACACGCGTGCGAGCGGGCGCCACGGCATGCAAATTGTACTCGCCGCCGAGCACCCGGACGCCGCTCAATGCGAGATTTTGCTCGATCACGTCAAAGGCAAAACGGCGCATCTCCACAATAGCACTCACACGCTTGAGCAGGTGTCCATCAGTATAGCGACATTTGACTTCACTTCCTACACTGGACTTCGATCCGGCCGTGCCGAGGGGGACTGGCAATATCCATCGCAGAAAAAACGGCGGGGTCGCGGTCACTTCTTCGTAAAACAGCAGCGTCTGCCAAACGATCGCTGGCCTGGCTGGGAAATCTTCGCTTGTGCTAACGAAGCGAAGATGTGAGTTCGGAAGTGAAGAATGCATGCCACACTTAGCATTGACTCCACGCAGTTGGTCTCTTCGAAAATTGCGATTCTCTGCGCGGTTCTTGTTGTCAGGCTCTTTGGCGGTAAAAAATGTATTTGGCCATTTCTGCTGAGATAACATATCCGACGACGACTATTACCAGGATGGGATAAAAGTGTGGCGGCACGATTCCAAATCCCAGCATGGCTGCAACTCGTGTATACGGGACGATTACCGTCAAGCTCACCACGCCAAGAGTTGCGAGCGCGAGCAATCTGCTCGGACGGCTGCCGAAAATCGGACGCCGTGTGCGCACCACTAGAACAATCAGCGCCGCCGAAATAACCGATTCGATGAACCAGCCCGTGCGAAACTGTTCAACCGTAGCATTGAGCCAGATTAATGCGCCAAAGGTAAAATAATCGAAAACCGAGCTGATCAGGCCGAACACGATCATGAATCGTCGGATGAAATGAATGTCCCAGCGGCGTGGGCGCTCGATGAGCTCGGGATCGACATCATCGCTCGCGATTGTCATCTCCGGAAGATCGGTCAACAAGTTGATGAGCAAGATTTGCTTCGGTAAAAGTGGTAGAAACGGCAGAAGCAACGAGGCACCGGCCATGCTGAACATGTTTCCAAAATTCGCGCTCGTCGCGATGAAGACGTATTTGAGTGTGTTTGCAAAGGTACGCCGGCCTTCGCGCACGCCATCCACAAGAACCTCCAGGTCATGCTCAAGGAGAACAAAATCTGCGGCCTCGCGCGCGACATCGACAGCGGTGTCGACCGACAAGCTCACGTCCGACGCGTGCAATGCCGACACATCATTGATCCCGTCACCGATGTAGCCGACCACGTGTCCGGCCTTCTTAAGAGCGAGGACCAATCGCTCCTTCTGGCCTGGCTCAATCTCGGCAAAAACATCCACTTCACTCGCCCGATATGTGAGCGCCGCATTGCTCATTGTTTGAATGTCACGCCCGGAGAGGACTTGTTCGGTACTCAGCCCAACTTGCTGCGCCAGGCGCGTGGCGATTAACACATTGTCCCCTGTAATAATCTTCAATCGAATGCCGAGGTCACGCAGTTCGCGCACAGTCGATTCGATTCCGGGCTTTGGGGGATCAGAGAGCGCAACTAACCCGAGAAAAATCATTGCATTCTCGGTCTCACGATCGATTCGCGAACAATCAGCGGCGCAGGTACGATACGCGACCGCGACAACACGAGACCCTTCGGAGCTAAACCTGCGCCATTGCTCCTCAATGTGATTCCGCGCGACATTAATTCTATCCCGTTTTCCATCACTCCATTCGACTTCTGAGCAAATGCTCAGGATTTGTGGCAATGCGCCTTTCGTGACAAGAACACGGACATCTGCATTCTTACAAAGAACGCTCAAGCGTTTGCGGGAAAAATCGTAAGGCAGTTCGTCTAATTTTTGCCAACCGGTGCAATGAGCGGGCGGATTTGCCCGGAGCGATTCGTCGATGGGATTGATGAAACCGGTTTCGTTAGCGGCGTTGAGATAGGCATAAAGTAAAGCTTTTTCGCTTACATTCCCCATGGCATCCACGACAGCACGGATGACGATCTTACCTTCGGTGATCGTGCCGGTCTTATCCGAGCAAAGCACATTCATGCTGCCGAAGTTCTCGATCGCGGCCAACCGTTTCACGATCACCTTCTCCTGTGCCATTCGCCGGGCGCCGTGGGAAAGATTGATGGTGATTATCGCGGGAAGCAATTGTGGCGTAAGCCCAACAGCCAGCGCCAGTGCAAACATGAACGAGTCGAGCACCTGTTTGTGCAGGAAGACGTTGAACCCAAAGATTGCCAGGACCAGTAATAGCGTGATCTCTGCCAGTAGATAGCCAAACCGTCTGACGCCGCGCTCGAACTCTGTTTCGGGGCGGCGCAGCTTTAAGCTCTCAGCAATTTTGCCGAACCGCGTGCTTTTCCCGGTAGCGGTTATCTCGGCTTTGCCGGAACCGCTCACTACATGCGTGCCAAGATAAACTTGTGCTCTCGCACTGTTTGTTTGATCAACGCTCTTCTCGGTCGGAAACGTTTCGCCTGTTAGAGTTGCTTCATTTACGAACAACTCGCGCGCTTCCAGAAGCCGGCTGTCGCCGGGAATTATTGCGCCTGCGGACAATACCGCCACGTCGCCGGGCACGACGTCCGCCAGCGGAATCACGACTTCAACTCCATCGCGCAGAACGCGCGCCTTGGTTTCGACCAGCGCCCGCAATCGTGCCACGGCATTCGTGGCACTGTATTCCTGCCAAAACCCTAGCCCGCCGCTCGCCACTACGATCGCAAGAATCAATGCCGCATCACTGCGATCCTGTAGGAACAGCGACACGGTTGCGGCGCCGATCAAAATCAAAATGATCGGGCTTTTGAATTGCGCAAGGAAGAGCGTCAGCGCGCCCGTGCGTTGTTTGTTGGTTATCCGGTTTTCGCCAAACGATGCTAGACGTCTCCGGGCCTCGGTGCTTGTCAGACCGGCAGTCATAGCGTCTCAGTTATCGAGGTGCTGCTTTACGTGAGCGAAATCGACCGGCTACGTGAGCAATTCGCGCTTCGCATTTGTTCTGCTTTGGTTTGTGCCTCTGGGTTTGCCGGCTACTACGTCGTTGTTCAACTGCCTTCATTCAGAAGAGGATTTCGTTTGATTGAACGCTTGTCTCCAACATCGAGCCTTACCAGTCATCCTTGCCTTTTACTACTCAAATGTTGCGACGCGGACGCGCGAGATGGGATCGGCTCGACGTTGGACTGTGTTTGGTGTTGGGCCCCGCTTCGCAACTGCTGGAGGCAAATTGTTACTTCACCGGGAATTGATGCTTGTTATGCCAGCGTCTCTCACGACTCACTTCGGTCGGAGAGACGCTGTTCACTCATTCTTAACTGGGTTATACCTATTACTCACTGATCGGCCCGGTTGGAGTTAGCATAACTGTGCGGACAGTACCGTCCGGCATGTAGTATGCGCTGGCAGCGATCTGACCATTGTCGTTTATTGCTGTCGCAGAGAAGACCAGGTAGTCTTTCCCCGCCCCGTAGAGCAACTTATTCAGGTTGATCATTTGTCCGCTGCCGTGCATGCCTCGACGCCAGAGAAAAGCCACTTGCTGAATGGGCATGTCCCCGGCCACCGGCAGATAGCTATATCCAACAACCTGGTCGAAGTTGTTGATACCCAGAGCCACACTAACATCGCTACCCCATCGTCCGCCGCTTGCGCCAAGCGATCCAAGATCGATCATCTTATTGCCATCGTGAAGGAACGCATGCACACGCGGATCATTCGGCTTAAGAGCCGAATAGCCGGCGATATGGTTGTAGTTGTTGATGGCCGTCCCGTTACTGGAATTGCCACCCAACACACCCAGATCGCGCATCGGCACGATGCCTGCACATTTCGGGCAATAGATAAACGCGTGGGTCGCATCGACAGGAGCCAAGGTTTGAGCTGTGCCCGTGATGAATCCAGCGTTGTTGATCGCATTTGCCTGTGCGTATGCGCCGCCCAGCGTGCCAATATCGATCATGCCAGATTCAGGCGTCCACAGGAAAGCTCGGCTGGCCGAGCTGTCGCGCTGTAGACTGGAGAAGCCAACCACCTGGCTCGTGGCATTAATGCCATTGGCCCGGCTGTACACCTGGCCTGGCAAAACCCCTAGATCCGTCACGTATCCGCCTTTGAATATGGCGGCGTGACTTCGAGGTTGCAATGGAACCACCGTGAAGGTGTCGCCCGCTACGATCCTTGTCTCGATGGAGTCGAGGCCTAAGGAGCTAATGGCGAAACCGCGACTGTTGAGGCCGCCCGCGTCTTCCATTAACTTCTGACCGTAATCGTAGTAGAACGCGCATGTCTCATCGGTTTTGTATGCCGTGCCGGTCACCCATCCCTGATTATCAATGGCGGTAGGCACACCGTAATCCATGTCTTTCATCACTCCCAGGTCTTCGAGGCTATACATCACTTGGCCTTGTATCGTTGTTATCCCAATGGCGAGACACGCCATCAGGCCAATTAAAGTTGCTGGTATTGTTTTCATTTCTGTTTCTCTCTTTCTATGCTTTAGGTTTGCGTTGCCCTTGCTTTCCATGACTTAAGGAACCGAAGGCTGGGTTACGCGCTACGCAGCAATTGCCTTTTGCTTTGCAAAATTTGTGCAGGTCAGAGACCGTCCTTCTTGTTGCACCTCGATCAGACAGGAAGTGAGACAAGATCGGGAGCCGTCTTCTACCAATGAGACCTGGCGTGTAGAGATTTATAGTCGAGCCGCAACGCCGATTGCCACTGCGACTCGTAATGATTCGTTCGCTAATGCCTATGATGATGCTTAGAAGGGCATCGGCGTTGGCCGCTAAATCCACACTTTGTTGAGTCGGGATCGAAATTGTCTCTTCATCAGAAAATTGATGCTTCGGGACAACCTATCGTTTAGCCAGAGCGTCTCTCGCGACTTAACTCAGCCGGAGAGACGCTTTCAATGTGCTTATTACCGGTTCCCAGGATAGTCATCGTTATTGATTAACCGGGGGTAGGGGAGGACCGGTCGGAGTGAGCACAACGGCGCGCACACTACCGTCAGGCATATAGTAGGCGCTGGCCACGATCTGCCCCCTGTCATTAATCGCCATGGCGGAGAAGAGTAGGTAGTTTTTCCCTTCTCCATACAGCAGCGTATTGAGGTTGATCATTTCTCCGCTGCCGCTCAAAGTCCGGTGCCAGAGAAAAGCCACTTGCTGGATGGGCATTTCGCCGCCAACGGGCAGGTAGGTGTACCCGACAACTTGGTCGGAGTTGTTGACACCCAGAGCTACGCTGACATCGCTACCCCACCGACTTCCGCTTGCGCCAAGGGATCCGAGATCGATCATTTTGTTGCCATCGTGGAAGAACCCATGAACGCGTGCGTCGTTCGGCTTAATCGTCGAATAGCCGACGACATGGTTGTAGTTATTGATGGCAAGCCCGTAACTGGAATCGCCACCCAACGCACCCAGATCGCGCATTGGTGCAGGGCCCGCACATTGTGGGCAATAGATGAACGCATGAGTTGTGTCCACGGCACCAACCACGGTTTGAGACGCGCCGGTTATTAACCCAGCGTTGTTGATTGCATATGCCTCTGCGTAGGTGCCGCCCAGCGTGCCAATGTCTGTCATGCCGGATTGGACCGTCCACAGGAAGGCTCGGCTCTCGCTGCTGTCACGCTGGTGACCGGAATATCCAACGACCTCGCCCCTGACATTCACGCCATTGGCTCGGCTGTACAGCTGGCCCGGCAAAACCCCGAGGTCTGTCACGGTTCCACCCTTAAAGATGCCAGCGTGGCTTCGAGGTTCCATTGGACCAACAGGGAAGAAATCCCCGACAACGAGATAGGCTCCCGCTACGCTGCTCATCGGAACGATGCCAAAACCGCGACTGTTAACTCCGCCGGCATCCTCCATGATTTTTTGAACGTAGTCGTATTCGAATGCGCATGACTCCTCTCCCTTGTACGCGCTTCCTGTTACGTATCCGTGGCTATCAATCGCTGCAGGCACGCTATATTCCATGTCTTTAACGACTCCAAGGTCCTCAAGTTTGTATATTACTTGTCCGCGTGTTGTTGTTATGCCGATGACGAGACACGCCACCAGCCCAGTTAAAATTGCTGGTATTGTTTTCATTTCTGTTTCTCTCTTTCTTACTTTTAGGTTTATGTTCTCCCTTGTTTCCATGCCTTAGGTAACTGGAACCATACGCGGGCTGCTACACCGCAATTGCGTTTTCCTTTGCAAAACTTGTGCACGATAAAGGCGCTGTTGTTTTTTTTGAGTCAGGCAAGAAGCAGCTGCAAACGGAAGTCCTGCTTCGGTGTCGCCACGCAGTTACGCCATAGAAGACCGAATCCAATCATGGAGACTATGATTGAGAGGAATCCGAAACGGGACCGCCCTAACGTGAAAAGCACCTAAATTCTATTGGGACGAGGTGCAGCTATTATAAAGGACCGTTACGTCTAAATCGAATAGAAAACGTGCAGCAATTTTTGCAACATAAATGCCAATAAAAGTCAAGCGTTGTAAAATATATAGCTGCAGCTTATGACGTGACAA